>CABUPJ010000017.1 GCA_902493335.1 uncultured Porphyromonadaceae bacterium | reverse complement strand
CATCCCCGCGCACCTGAAAAGTCAAAACGATGTCAAACGCACATTGACATCGTTGTTACAAAAAAACTATTAACGTGCGGCCTCGAGCTCGAGGCCGTATGGAGCAACGGCTTCAGCCGTTGCAGCCAACAGGCTGGTTCCAAGGGCTGAAGCCCTTGATCCATACAGCCATACAGACCTTTAACGGGACTATCGGCCGATTGTGAGCTTGTAGCCGACGGCGCGCTGGTTGATGATAGAGATTGTCGGGTCATGGCGAAGGTAATGCCGCAGTTTATGCACAAATCCGTGAAGCGAGTTGCGGCTATAAGGGTCGTCGCGTTGCCAGATAAGTATCATCATAGCCGAAGCATCGACAGTCCGGCCTGCGTTGTCAACAAGCTCTTTCAGCAGTCGGGCTTCGATAAGCGACAGCCCGACAACAGGCCGACCGGGATATTCAAGAGTCTGTGCTGTAATATCAAAGCTATATCGGCCTATATTGTAACGCGTTTCTCCCGCCGGGACATTGCGGCGCAGCAACGCCTTGATGCGCACGATAAGTTCAAGCATCTTAAAAGGCTTCTTCAGATAATCGTTGGCACCGATTTCAAAACCCTCGACAATATCGTCAATCTCAGAGCGGGCAGTGAGAAAAAGCAGAGGAACACGGCTGTCAATCTGCCGTATGCGCCGACACATATCGAAACCGTCCATGCGTGGCATCATCACATCGGCCACGATGACATCGGCGCCACACCGCGCGAACTGCCGAAGGCCCTCCTCGCCGTTGGAGGCGACCGTAACCTCGAAGCCGTCGCGCTGCAGCGTCTCCGATATTATCATCGATAGGGTCGAGTCGTCTTCGACCAATAACACTCTGTCGCTCATTGTTCTTTGAATCTGATTGTAAAACATGTGCCTTTTCCCTGCCGGCTTTCGACACCAATCTGCCAGCCATGCTTGTCTACTATGGTTCTGACATAAAAAAGGCCTATGCCATAGCCGCCGACATTATTTGTGTTGCCGTGCGGCACACGGTAGAACTTCTTGAATATCTCGGGCAAAGCGTTGCCGGGTATACCGATGCCGTTGTCAGCCACTGACAGTTCTCTCCCGTCGGCTCTGACCGCTATCTCGACCGACTCTCCCGAATATTTGATGCTGTTGTCAATGAGGTTGCCGACGACATTCGAGAAATGCGTCGGATCGGCTTCGACGGCGGCATCATCGGGGCAGTCGAGTGTGATTTCACAAGGCTTCGACGCCCTAAGTTTCTGCTGCCCGATTACCGCGGCGAGAAAAGGCTTAAGGACGATGCGCTCTTTAGCCATCGTCAGATGCTTGCGGCGTTCCATGCTTAACGCGAGAATACTCTCCACAAGACCTGCAAGTTTCGACAGCTGTTCAAGCGCCGCTTCGAGATACTTCCTCGTGCGCTCGCCGTTAGCCGGGTCGGGAAACTGCAGCAGCGAGTCATTGGCGGCGTAGGCAATGGCTATCGGAGTCTTCAGCTCGTGCGTCATATTGTTGGTGAAGTCATCTTTCATTTCCTCGATTGTCCGCAGACGTTTGATGACATGAAGAAGATACCAGAAACCGAAAGTAAGCACCAGTGCGATAAGTACAGAAGTCACCATCACACCGCTCATTTCACTGAGAATATTATCGGTCAGCGGCGAAATATAGGCATCATAGAGGCGACGGCCGTCAATTCCATACGCGATATGCCAGAGACCGTCTGTATCTCCGGCTGCGTCTCCGGCCGCCACAATGCAGACTTTCTCGGGATATAAACCCGAAAAGTTCATGTCGCGCCTGAATGCAGTCTCAAGCGCCGCGATATCGGGTTCGCCAAGATAATCGCCGTAGTAATTATGAAGATAGCGCGTTATCACCGATATCAGCTGACGGTCGACACGCCTGTAGCCCTGCGAATAGCCGGCCGACATCAGCTCGTCGGCCGTCACAGCCTCACCGACCTCGGATTTCATAAGACCGAGCTTAACGCCGACAACATCGACCGAATCGGCAAGGCCGGCGTCGACAATACGGTCGACGATCTCTATCTGGTCGGCACGACGCAGACACTGCTCGACGTCGTCGACATACCGCTCTTTGATAGAGTCATAAAGCTGTATCATAAAGACCGCGTTGGCCGCGAAAAGCAATGTAACGACAACGCGTGTCAGCGTCAGTATGAGCTTGAAGTGTTTCATGCTGCAAAACTACCACAATAATTTGAGACACTGGAATCCGGCGGGCAAAGATTAAGAGTAAATAAGGGTGGATAAGGATTGTTTAAGATAGCGGCCCGTAATTTTGCGGACATGAAACACTATCTCTTAACCGTGCTTTTGCTGCCGTATATGGCACAAGGGCAGACCACCGAAGCCGACACCGCCGCCGTCAGAGAACTCGACGGCATAACTGTCACAGCCGTCACCCAACGCTCAGACGCCGTGAAGACCGTCTACACCCCTACAACCCGTCAGAAGGCGATAGCATCCGACGGTCTGTCGCTGTTGTCCCGAATGAAGATACCGCAACTGAGTGTAAACCCTGTCACAGAAACGATAAAGACCGCCGACCAACAGGCCGTCAGCCTGTTTATCAACTTTAATGAGGCAAAGAGTGAAGATGTCTCCGGGTTGAATCCATCAGACGTCAAGACCGTCGAATACCTTGATTTTCCGGTTGACCCGCGTTTTCTCGGGGCTCATCACGTCGTGAACTTCATCATCCGCGAATATGCCTACGGAGGATACACCAAAATCCACGGGCGCGAACGGTTCATGATCAGTTCGGGCGACGCATCGGTATATTCAAAATTCGCTTACCGCCGGATGGCATACGACCTTATGGTTTCGGGCGACTGTGACAACAACAGACATATAGGGTCTGTCAGCGACGAGACCTATAAATTTAGAGATGGTACAATCAGCCGCAACAGCACGACCGAGGGCGCCCGACATCGCGAGCGCGGCCTATTTGCCGGTCTCAGAGCGTCGTGGGACAAAGACAGCAATCTGACATTCAGAAATATGCTGTCATACCGCCGCAATCATACTCCTGTCAGCGAGACTTCGGGTCGGGTCAGTTTTTCAAAGCTCTACCCCGCAGAACAATACACCGCCGCATCGCCGACGACAAGCAATTCAATAGACTGGAATAGCGAATTATATTCGTCGATGGGCAAAGGCTGGTCAGTCTACGGCACCATCAATGCGGAGCTACTTGACAACAGCACGGCAGACAGTTACGCGACCGCGACATCCCGTATTGAAAACCGGGCAGATGAGAAAGCTGTGTTTCTGAGAGGTGATATCCGGGCCAACAAATCGCTGACAGATAGAATCACACTGTTCTCAACCCTGTCGTCAGCAGGAGGCAAAACCAAAATTGACTACACCGGTTCAAGCAATGTGATCAATCGTTTCAAACAGACATTCACAGGCTTATGGTTGGGCGCAGCATTGAATTTTCAGAAAGTCTCCGGTTCGGTCGACTGCGGTTACGCCTTCGAATCCAACAGCATCAACCGGCAAAAGATCGACGACCGATATCCTTTCACCCACATCAATGTGCAGTATGCACCCGACCAGAAAAATTCACTCAGCCTTTATTTCCAGTATGCCACAATGTCACCTGATGCCGTGATGAAGAATCCGAATATCATCCGTCAGTCAGAACTGATGTATGTCTGCGGCAATCCCGGACTCAAAGCCGCCCGCCATATCACAGGCAACGTCAGCTATACGTGGCTGCCTGACAACCGATGGCAAATGACGGCCTACGCCACCCTGTTCAGAATCATCGACAGACAGATCGAGGTATATTCGCCCGACGGGCCGGACGGCGCGATGCTGAAACAATACCGCAACGACGGCGATTACAATCACGGCCAGATCGGTGCAAGCGTCACAGGCAGATTTTTTGACGGCAGTCTTGCAATCTCAGCTGTGCCAAGACTTCTGCTTTACAGGACGACAGGCAGCAACCGCGCGTCACACTACCCTCTGACGGGCAGTCTCAGCGCCGACTATTATCTGAGAGATTTCGTTTTCAGCGCCTTCTGGAGCAGCCGCACAAGCTATGTCGACGGCGAGACATCATATCTGCGCAGGATGCCGGCCGAATATTCCCTAAGCGTCGGCTGGGCCTCGAAGGGATGGAATATCCGGCTCTCGGCAGCCAACATCTTCCGGACATCATGGCAGATTAGCCGAGACACACTGTCGACGCGATGGTATGACTCGTCGCTGTCACGCCTCGGCGCCGACGCCCACAGACGCGTCACCCTGACAGTCACTTACACCGTCAATTACGGCAAAAAAGTAAGCCCTTCAGACGAACTCACCCCCGACACAGACATAACGACGTCGATACTAAGGTGAACCGCAACCACTTAAAATATTATTTTTCCATCAGCATATCTCCTATCGCCGAAACTGCTTCTTTATGCCTTTCACGACAAATAAAATGTGCGAATTGTCTATTATGGCTGTTCCCAAAGTTTTCAATTTCAACTCTAAGATTTATGAAACATGATAAATTATGCGATTGCACATATCTTTCAAACATTCTTGAGAATAATCTGCTACGATACTCCTGAGGGAGCATGTCTTCATGATTCCTTAACACATCCGTCTCGGCATCACAATAAAAACAAAGCACAGCATCTTCGTTTTCAAGCAGAAAACGGGCGAGAATATCTGATATAGTAAATAATATCTTTTTATCCACATAACCCGAACCCGCCTTTCGGATTAATGTAACATCATAAAAAACAAGAGTAAGTGTCGCCAGATCTGTAGTAAAAACACTTACCGTTTCGGCATCATAATATGAAAGGGCGACCATTACGTGATCGCCCTCTGAATTCTTTATATCAAACGATATATCCATTATACTTCAATTGTAACAGTACATCGATTCTTTTCAGCCAGCTTTTTTATCTGCCGCTGCTTTTTTTCTCTCAATGCTTCAAAAACCTGAATCATCTTTTGAGAAGGATTCTTGATTGTGATGTTTCGGGTCATAGTGTTTTTATTTTACTGTTTGATGCAAAGTTATAACAATTGTTCTGATATTGCAAGTTCAACTGTCTCAATCTTGATATTCTTTTAAATATTAACATTCGCATGCCTCAATTGTTCCTGCAAAACCTTATCTTATCAGCGAGCGGCCGGCGATGACCATGATGACTCCGAGGGTGACTGACGCCAGCAGATAGACGAGCGAGGTCACAAACTGACCTTTGTCGCCAAGCAGACATACTTCGCCCGCAAATGCCGAAAAGGTCGTAAAACCGCCGCAGAACCCCGTCACAAGCAGCAGACTCTCTGTCGTCGACACCGTTTGGGTCTTCTCGAAAAGCCCCAGCAGAACGCCGAAAACAAAACAACCGGCCACGTTGACTAAAAAAGTACCCAGCGGCCATGAACCGCTGAACATCATCGCACACCAGCGCGTGACAAGGTATCGGCAGCATGTACCGACAAAACCTCCGGCCCCGGCTATCAGCATCATCCTTATCATAAGCGTCTCGTTTATGTTGCAAAGTTAATCATCTTTTGAGATTCTAACGAGATTTATCGTTGAAAATTTGCATAATCAGTTTTTTGATTATATTTTTGTCAACGAAAAATCTCGTTAAGATGAAAGAAGATAAAGACAAACTCACTGACAAGGAGGAAGAAACCCTGCTGCTGTTATGGGAATACGGCCCGTGTACGGTCAAGGACCTCGCAGCTCACTACTCGTCGCCGCAGCCGCATATCAACACGGTCTCGACCTTTATCCGCTCGCTCGAGGCCAAGGGCTATGTCGGCCATGAACAGGGCCGTTACGGCGCTTTCAATTATTTTGCGGTCAAAGAGAAAGACGACTATAAACGCAGCGCCGTCAACCGATTTGTCAGCCGTTATTTCGGCAACTGTTTTTCAATGGTGTCGCAACTTGTCGACGACCGCCAGATTGATGCCGACGAACTGAAACGTCTGCTGGATATAGTCGAAAAACGTCAGAGCCATGATTGAGACATTGTTCAAATATTCGATAGCCGTATCCATCTCACTGGCCGCCGCGTGGCTGAGTTACCGCGCGGCACTCGGTAGCGACAGACGCTTCAAGGCCGACCGAGCCATAGTGCTCGCCCTCTATATGGGCGCGCTGCTGATGCTGCCGCTGACCATGCTGCTGCCTATGCCCCAGGCGCTGTTTGTCTTCGGCGGTGAAGCCGTCCGTGAACCGTCGGGGATAAACTTCACGACCCTGTCGGTTGTCTGGGCCGCCGGCGTCGCCGTCACACTGTCGTTCACGCTTGCCGAGATGCTGCGCATCGCCCTGATTATCATAAAGGCACGAAAGGAAAACACCGGCGGCTGTAGGGTCTACGTAACTTCTGACAAAAGGGTCGCGCCTTTCAGCATCGGCAAGGCCATAGTCATAAACGAAGCCGACTTTGCCGACAGCCGCGGTGTGGCCATCGTCCATGAACTCGGTCATGTCACACACCGTCACACACTCGACCTCGTTATAGCCCAGACAGTAGCCATTTTCTGCTGGTATAATCCGGCTGCGTGGCTGCTAAGACGCGACCTCAAGAGCATACATGAATTCCAGGCCGACGCCTACGTTATTGCGTCGGGGTGCGACACCCGCGACTATCAGCTGTTTCTCATAAGCCGGGCCGCAGGAATGAGATGGCCGGGCATAACAAACCGGCTCAACAGCTGCGACCTCGGCAAACGTCTGAAAATGATGAATGCGACAGCCGGAAGCAACCGCACTGCCCTGTTGCGCTACGCCATGCCGGCCGTAGGACTCTCGCTGGCATTCGGTGCCTTATGCGTACCCGAAATCAGAACCGCCGTCATACCGGTCTACAATATCACCGATGACGGCTCGCGTAGCGAACGTAAGATCGACCTCGACGTATTTGTCAACGGCGACTATTATCCGGAAACAAAGATCAACGACATCCCCGTCAATGAAATAAAATCGATTACCATAAACAAAACCGACAACCGCATGGAAATCGAGACCCGATGAAACGTCTTGCCACATACCTGTTCTTCACACTTCTCGCGGCTGCTGCAACGGGGCAGATTGCCGTGAACGGCACCGTGGTCGACGCCGCCGGAGGCGAGCCTCTGACGGGAGCATCTGTCGTATACCGCAACGCCGAGGGCAAGATAAAACGGTTTGCCACAACCGACAGCAAGGGGCAGTTCGAGCTGTCGGTCAACACACTGACCGGCTGCCGCATTGAAGTGTCGATGATGAGCTACGCCAGACAGTCGTTTGCGCTCGACAGCGTGGCCTTGCCTCTGAATGTCAGACTGCAGTCAGAGGCCTTCAGACTCAAGGAAGTGGCGGTAAAAGCCGACCGCATACGCGAACAGGGCGACACGATAAGCTACAGTGTCGGCGGCT
Organism: uncultured Porphyromonadaceae bacterium; assembly: GCA_902493335.1. Lineage (GTDB taxonomy): Bacteria > Bacteroidota > Bacteroidia > Bacteroidales > Muribaculaceae > CAG-873. The sequence continues at coordinate 51,587 of CABUPJ010000017.1, read as the reverse complement.
TCGCCCAGAAACAGGACCGCACTATAGGCGACGTGCTCAGACGCATGCCCGGCATCGACGTCGAGAAATCCGGAAAGATAAAATATCAGGGCGAAGACATCAACAAATTCTACATCGAGGGGGCAGATATGCTTGGCGGCCGATACGGGCTGGCGACCAACGGCATCAGTCACGAAGATGTCGGCGCCGTCGAGGTGATGGAAAACCATCAGCCGATGCAGGTGCTGTCGGGGATCAGTTTCTCTGACAAAGCCGCCATCAATCTCAAGCTAAAAAACAAGGCCAAAGCGACCTGGAGCGTCTATGGCGACGCCGCTGCCGGATATTCCGAGAATCCCGAAGGCATGCTCTGGGACGGCGGTATCTTCGCCCTGGCTGTGATGCCGAAGTTCCAAAGCCTTGTCACTGTCAAAAGCAACAACCGCGGCAGAGAACTGTCGTCGCAGCTGACAGACTTCTTCAGCGACAGGCGCGAGACCGATATCAGGCCCTATGTCAGCGTCGGATTGCCGTCAGTGCCGTCTCTCGAGCGAACCCGCACATTGTTCAACCGATCGGCCATCATATCGGCCAACGGCTTATGGAAGACCGGCGACTCCGAGCTGAAAGCCGCCATCGACTACAGCTACAACCGCCTCACGGCCGACGCAGCCAACATCACGACCTACTTTCTGACCGGAGGAGACAAGGTCATCACCGAAAATCGCCACGGCATAGACCGCAACCATGCTCTGAGCGGCAAAGTCACCTATGAATCAAACCGGAAGACAGCTTTTATAAACAACACCCTTAAAGCCGACATCGGCTGGAACGACGTCAGCCTCAGAGTGACAGGCTCGCTGCCGGTCAACCAGAGCGCCACCCTGCCCGACTACTATGTCAGCAATCGCTTTGACATGATAAAACGTTTTGGAGACAAATATCTTGTGACAATCAAAAGCGATGTCGAGTGGGAATCGCAGCCTCAGACTCTAACAGTCGACAACAAGGGAACGACAACGCGCCAGCACGTCGGCGACCATGCTTTTTATACCAAAGAGAGCGCGGCCTATGTCTTCCTGATCAAGAACGTGACGCTCAGTCTCGAAGGCGGCATAAAAGGCTACCTCAGGAAAATGGAGTCAGACTTGTCAGGCATTTCAGATGCAACGGTTGACGGGCGAACAGTCACCGACGTGGTCAACACGGACTATCTCGTCGTGTTCGCCAGTCCGAAACTTGAATACCGCCTGCGGCGCGTCAATTTCACCCTCGACGCCCCGATAAGTTTCGCGCGATATGGCTTCGACAAGGCCATAGCCGACCGCTCGGAATTCTATTTCTCGCCGTCGCTAAGTCTTGACTGGAAGCCCAACAACCGGCTGTCGGCACAAGTGCGCGGCCGTGCCGGACGGTCGCCGATGAATCTCAACATGATACATCCGGCGGCTATAATGACTGACTATCGCTCGTTCAGGCGCGGCGTCGATGACTTCTACAATCCGACATCACAAAGCCTCTCGGCTCTCCTCGCATATAAAAATACACGCAGAGGGCTGTTTGCCAATGCGTCGGTGATGCATGCCTGGTCACACATGCCCTACACACTCGTCCAGCAGCTTTATGGCGATTATATTGCATACTCCTACGCGACGGCCGGGAGCGACAGCCGCAATCTGATAGCAGCCGCAAAAATCGGCAAGGCGCTTGAATTCATGCGCGGCAGCGCCAACGTCAACGGTACATTCACCCGTGCTGAGTCGCATCTGCTCTCGGGTGACGAGGCCGTCAATTCGATCACCACCGGCTGGTCGGCAGCCCTGACAGTCAGCGGTACGCCGCTGAGATGGCTCAGTTTCGACTACAGTTTCAGATACTCGGCGCGTCAGCTAAGCATGAACGGCACAGACGCTTCATGGCTCAGCGACATCGAAAACTCGCTGCTCATCAACATCATGCCCCACAAGAAATGGGAATGGCACATCTCGGGCGAACACTACCGCAATGAAATCACCGGTAACACATTCAAAAACGCCGTGCTGCTCGATACGCGACTCATATACAAAACGAGCAAACGCGTCGAGCTGTCGGCCGGGCTGAGCAACATACTCGACCGTCGCTCATACAATTATACAGTCTACAATCAGTTAAACTCCTTCGAGAGCCGGCGGTATCTGCGCGGCCGCGAATTATTAATCTCTATAACTATACGAAAATGAACCGACTTCTAATCCTCATTGTATTGTGTGGTCTCACCGCCGGAGCTATCTGCGCCCAGAACAAGGCCGAAATCATCGTCAGCTATGACGACACCGCGCCGACGGTAAGCGGCGGACAATCGACCAACCGCATGACACTCCTCGCCTCGCCGTCAGAATCGAAGTATTTCAACGACATCAGCCTCTGGAACGACTCTCTGTCGTCAACGCCCGAAGGCAAACGCCGGCTCAACGAAATCATCATGGCGACCTGCATGACCAAAGGTGCCGACGGCAGCATGACTTTTGACCTACGCAAAGGCCCCGTCAAAAAAATACACACTTATGTCTTCACCCGCCCCGCCGACAACAACATGACTGTCTACGGCAAATGGGGCGACGGCGAGGGATATTACACGGAGCCGACAGACGAACAGCAATGGGAAATCGTCTCAGACTCGACCGAGACCATCCTCGGCTATGAATGCATGATGGCCGAGAGCGACTATCACGGACGCCACTGGCAGGCATGGTTCGCACCCGAAATTGCCGTGCCCTTCGGGCCATGGAAGCTACACGGTCTCCCGGGGCTTATCCTGAAGGCCGAGGCCGACGGCGGATTTGCGTTCACGGCGACAGGCATAGAAAAGACCGACCGCGTCATATCGCCGATATATTCGCCCGACAAATATTCGAGAGTCGACCGACTGAAAGCGCTCGCCGACGAGGAATATGCAAAAAACAACGCGCAGGCGATACTCAAAGCCCGATACGGCGAGTCTGTCAAATTCAGCAATAACCACGACGAGCCGGCCTACGACGGACTGAAACACAGCCTCGAACCCGACTACAAGACTAAACAAAGTAAAAAATGAACTATACCGACGCAAAAGAATTCCTGCGCATCGCCGACATGGCCTATGACGCGGGAGATTATCAGAACGCCGCCGACATCGTCGAACGCGTCGCCCGCTTTGCCGCCTACGACAGCAGCGGCCTGACTCAAAACGAACTCTACGACCTGACGCGCGCCGTAAAGCATTCGATCGCACGCTTCACAGACTGCCCCGATGAAGCCATCTGGGAAGAAGCCTCGGCTCTGGGCGATATGTTCAGAAAATGACTGCATTATGATAGCGGGTATTATCGGAGATCTGGCGGCATCGACGTGGCTCCGCGATAAATCGGTGTTTTACCACAAACTGTTTGACGAAGAGGCCACAATATCTGAGTACGGCCTGAACGCCATCGCCGCTGCTGCCGTGCTCGCCGACGCCGAGTCTACAGGCGCCGATTGCGACAACGACGGCGCACTCGAACGCACGCGTCGCATTTTCTCGTCATATATATCACTGCCACAATACCGTGCCGACGTCTCCGAAACCGCACGTCAATGGGCCGTCGATTTCGCATTCAAACACACTCCGGTATCGCCGGGGATGATGCTTATCCGCCTCGCCGTCGCCGGCTGGTATTCCGACTCAGCCGATGACGGGACATCCAGTGCATCGTGGCAGATGATGATTGACCGCTCGTGGGACAAGGAAGAAGGATATGCCCGCATGTTCGTGCCGAAGATGATAGCCCTGTTGCGCACCGGCCACACCAAAGACGAGACCTACACGGCGCTGGGCGAGATATTCAGAGGCATAAGGCGCAACTGGGACTGGCGACGCGGAGAATCGACGCTCTGCCTGCTGATGCGGGCATGGGACTGCTTCTACCGGGCATTTGATTTCGGCAGCGCCATTCACAACGCCGTGCGCGATTGCCCTGAAAATCCGCGACTGATGGCCTCTCTGACAGCCATGATAGCCGGAGCGATGTATGGCCACGGAATATATTACATCAAAGAAAAATATTCGACCGACGGCGAAACCCGTCGTCCGTTATATCTTCCGGATGAAATCCGCAAAGCCTACCGCGAAGAAATCAATGCCATGACAGGCCGCAGCAAATGGCAGAATATATTTTTCCCTAAAAACAACGCTCTCACCAACGTCGAGCGCCATCTTTTCAAACCTGTCAAGAGCCGATATGACGGACTGACGCTGACCGACGAAGAGGCAAGACGCATCGTCAAAGGATTTTACACCGACTGGGAGGCTCGTTTTGGTTTTTATCTCGACAATGGCCGCATCTATATCTACCGCAGCCATTATCTCCTCGGCCGATTCAGGCTGGCTCATATCGCGGCAAACCGATGGACCATCACCGACACACAGGTGAGCGACGAGATGCCCGATATGCTCGACTTCGACAAATGCTTCAAATGCGCCTTTGACATCACTCTCATTGCGCCACAGACAGGCTTCAGATACTATCGTTTCTCATGGGGCACCCCTGCCGACCGCACCAACCCCTACCCTGAAAACCAACCTAATAAAAGACGTTATTGGGAATACGAACACGATTTTTATATCAATGAATACTCTCGCTTCGGCTATTGGCTCGGCGAATCGGCCAAAGCATTAAAAGACCTCAACGAACACAATAGCGAAAGATTGCCCATTATCATCGAACGCGAGACCTTCGCCATCATATATTACATTCATACTCGCATGAAGGCCACAAGCTCAACGGCCGACATCAACGCCATAGCAGACGACTATCTCCTGCCTGAAAATTGAAGCCATAAAACCCGCAAGTGACGCCACGACAGCGACTCAGGATGTCAGTTTTATTATATTAAGCCTATAAAATTTGCGTAATTTACCACAATGTCGTAAATTTGCAACATCAAAAAGCATCTCTTACGAAGAGATACTATAAATCACACATCAGGGTAAAAACCTGCAAGTTTTCGGTAGTTTGGTCAGCACATCATTGTAAACCTTTTGTTATCAATCGATTGTCAATAGCCACACCAAGTAAGATAATACCCTGTCATCAACAAGCGCCCCGTCAAACTGATGGTTTCTGAAGACAAAAAATGGTTTATTCTCAACCATTTTGAGGCATTGCCCGCTCCACGACGTCAGACCGCACAGACATGCATCGACAGATTCAACTCTGCCGGAGGCAGTCAACTCGAGCTGTTCGCGCCTACCTTCGTCAAGGCCGTCAATATCAACGGCCGCCAGATAAAACGCGAACAACCGCTGACATTCCATTACGTCTTCGTACGCGGCACACTTGACGAAATCAAACGCCTTTGCAGTCTCTCCAACGGATTTTCGTTCGTCCTCAACCGCAGCAGCGAAGAGCGTTACGCCACTGTCGACGATAAACGCATGGACGACTTCAAGGCTATTGCCCGCGCCTACAGCAATAGCCTCCCGTTTTTTGCGCTCGATGATATCGACCTCGAGGCAGGCGACAAAGTAGAGATTGTCGAAGGCTCATTCCCGGGACTCGTCGGCTATTATATGCCGAAAGCCAAAAGCAGCAGCGGCGACATCATCCTGTCTGTCACCCAGAATCTCGGTACTGTAGTCTACGACGTCAAAGCCAAATACGTCCGCGTCCTCGAATTCTCAAAGAAGTCCCGCCGCAGCTACGACCAGATCGACGCCTTCATCCCCCGCCTCCTTCAGGCGTTGCGTCATTACAACGAAGGCGTCGCTCTTAGTGACAAAGAGAAAAGCGGCATCGCATTATTTGCGCGCAGAATGTCTGTCGTCAAAATCGAGAACCACAAACTCGACGCCAAACTTCAGGCCATCCTCATTGCCGCCAATCATCTTCTGGGCGACAGTGCAGCCGAAGCCGAAGCCCGCCGGCGCCACTCCCGACACAGCGACGCCATCACCTCAACATGGACAAAAGCGCTGGTCGACTTGATATTAGGCATCATTGATAAAAATATCGGCTTAATAAAAAATAATCTTTCCATCTTAAACAACACGGAAATATACTCAAAATATAATACGTTGATTTATACCGAATATTTATTCTACTCTAAACGGTAACAATCAATTTTCGTTTGCCGATTTACAAAAATCACCACAATGATTCTTATTGGTCCTATAAAAAAAACAATCTCTGGCATTTGGAGTCAGCTCTCGTGTCCGGTCAGCATAAATGACAAGACAAAAGAATTATGGTTCAAAGTCCATTCAGAATATGCAGATTATCTATGTGATGAACGCGCCGACGCACAGCTTATAGCCGTATTGCATTTCGCCATCAAGAATGGACACGACATAAAAATCGAAGCTCCAGTATCCGAAACGTTACTATTTAATATAGAAACATATCTGATTCCGGCATTAGTTGAGAACAATCCGTCTTTTCATAGAATCAAGATACAAGCGCCAACAGATAATACCACGCTGCCTAACGCCGGCGCTGTCGGCACTGGAATTTCATGTGGCGTCGATTCTCTTCATGTATTGGCCGAGCATACAAAATCGAAGTACTCCAACCATAACGTAACTCATCTTACATTTAACAATGTTGGCAGTCACGGCATTGGAGAAAAAGCAAGAGAACTTTACCAGAAACGTCTCAAAAGGCCAAGAGAGTTTGCAAATGAATACGGATTCACTTTTATCGAGAGCGATAGCAACCTTACCGAGGTAATTGACCAGAGCCATTTTAAGACGCATACATATTCAAGCATGTTTCCAATATTTTGTCTTCAAAAGCTATACTCTAAATATTATTATGCATCAAGCGGTTACAAATTTAGAGAGTTCAATCTTAAAGACAAACCGGAATCAAGCTGCGGCGCGTACGAACTTCTTTCATTACAAGTCTTTTCCACTCCACAACTACATATTTATTCAGAAGGCATGGGTTTAACCAGACTCGACAAATTAACATCAGTAGTTAAATACACACCCGCCAAAAAATATCTGAATGTATGTCTTGTAAGTGAAAACAATTGTGGTGTCTGCGAAAAATGTGTCAGAACTTTATTAGGGATAGATACCACAGGCCAATTGAATGAATTTAGGAATGTCTTTGACATTGACCACTATATTTCTAATAAAAAATGGTATCTACAGCAACTGCTTTATAGGGTAAAAGATAAAAAGCATGATTATTTTGAAATGTATCCCTATTTCAAAAATGAAATCACGCTGTTTATGCATTTTAAAGCCTTTGTTTATTCTGTTGTTCAAAAGTCTAAGCGTTTAATCAAAGCCAATCAATTGACTTATAGCCTTGCTAAAAAGCTTATCAAGAAATCAGATGCTTCATAAAAGCAAAAAACGCATAGCCAAAAATACACTGATGCTCTATTTTCGGATGTTTCTGACAATGGGCGTCAGCCTTTATACGTCGCGCATCGTGTTGATTGCGCTTGGCGTAACCGATTATGGCGTTTACAACGTAGTCGGGGGTGTTGTCGCTATGCTCGGTTTCTTTAATTCTTCAATAGGGACGAGCACCCAGCGTTTTCTTAATGTTGGAATGGCTTCCGCAGCCGAAACGAGCCTAAAAAGAATTTTTTCTACTGCGGTTAACGTTCATATTCTGATCGGGCTGATAACGGTCATTCTTTTAGAGACCGTCGGCCTTTGGTTCGTTGTCAATAAACTTGTAATTCCAACAGGGCAAGAGAATGCTGCATTCTGGGTTTATCAATGCTCGGTGTTTTCATTTTTTATATCTATAATAAGTACGCCATACAACGCCGCAATTATCGCATACGAACGAATGTCAGCATTTGCTATATTCTCCATAATAGAAGTTCTGTTAAAGCTATGTATAGCATTTGCAATATTACACTTTGCTTATAACCGCCTGATATTTTATGCGGTGCTTCTCCTTGTGTCCACAATTATCATGAGAATACTATATGGTATATATTGCTCCAAGACGTTCAAAGATATAAAATATCAATGGTGTCTCGATCCGGCATTGATAAAAAAGATGATGTCATTTTCTGGATGGATGATATTCGGCTGCCTTGCCGATATATTAGGTACTCAGGGCGTCAATATGATGATTAACATATTTTTCGGCCCAGTATTCAATGCGGCTCGAGCAATTGCTGTTCAAGTTCAGGCCGCAGTAGCTCAGTTTTCCACTAATTTCATCGTATCCGTAAATCCGCAAATTGTAAAATCATATGCATCAGGAGATTTGGGCTATTCATACAGATTAGTTTTCACAGCCTCAAAACTATCATTTTTTCTGATGCTTATTCTTGTCGTACCGATAGTGTTGAGATCACAGGAAATATTATCACTATGGCTCAAAGTAGTACCAGATGAGGCAGCTATTTTTGTAAACATTATTCTAATTGAATATCTTATCAGATCCTCGTATACACCTATTGCACAGATAAATCAAGCGTCAGGCAACATTCGTGCATATCAGTTGGCCATTGCCTCATTGTTTTTTCTAAACTTTGCAGTGACATATGTACTTTTCAAGTGCGGATATCCAGTCTATTCCACGTTCATCCTTTCGGCTTTCATCGCATTAATAGGTTTATTTGCCAGACTATTCATACTTAAAATACAATTACAATTCCCTGCCGGCAAATATCTTAGAGATGTGACGGTCAGAGTCTGTATCGTATCGATATCTGCATTTGCAGTTAATTATTTGATAAATCCATTGCTGGCAAACAATATCTTAGGACTTTTTTATTTAATCGCCATTGCAACAGTTCTTAACATCATTTTCATTTGGATAATAGGCCTAAACAAAACTGAAAAACTGTACATTTCAGAAAAAACAAATTATATTTTTCAGAAACTGCGTAGACATTAATATATGCCAGCAAAACATAATCCTTATTTTGATTTCCTTAGAGGTATTGCTATAATAATGGTTGTGGGTATCCATACATTACCAGCCAATGCCGGAGGCTTCGATTCTATAGAAGCTGTCATAACGATAATTCTGCGACAAATGCTAAATTGTGCAGTACCACTTTTTTTAGCGATATCCGGGTATTTCATAGCCTCCAAAAATCTAACCTTTGGAAAAGAACATTTATGTTTTCTAAAAAAACAAATACCCAAAATATATATTCCCGCCTTAATATTTTCAATACCCTGGCTATGTATGAGCATAATCTCAGGGAGTCTTAGTTTGCCACACAATATCATGCTCTTTTTTCTATGCGGATTCAGTGTGTATTATTTTGTGGCATTGATAATACAATATTATATCCTCATTCCAATATTTGCAAAATTTAACAATTATGGGGGGCTCATTACAACTATTCTGCTTTCAACGGCTGGTATTATCCTGATTACCTACCTGTTAAAAATCGAAGGGTTTAAGATGCCTCTCTTATACTATGCGGGACCATTTCCTCTTTGGATATTGTTTTTCTTTTTGGGCGTATTCTTTTCAAAACACAATCGAGACTATAATCTTACTGTTCCGATTATAATGATTATTATCGGTCTTGCAGCATCAATATTAGAACAAAGGTATTGGATTTCAACAGGTTCACAAGCTTGGGGCATAAAACTATCATCTTTCATCTTCTCTGCCGGCATAATTTGGCTGTTTTTATCCAAAAGAATTGAAAACTCATATAATGAAAATATATTTACGTCTATTATCAACTACATCGGCGGCATTTCATTTGGTATCTATCTACTGCATGTATATATCATCGCAGCTTACAGTAAAATAATAACTTATGACAACTGGCTATTAAACTGGATTGCAGTTATCAGCCTCAGCATCCTCGTAATATGGATTACAAAGAAGATTATGCCGTCATTCTCTAAAAAATATTTAGGGTTCAGATGATTGATATCATTCACAAAGAAGATTGTGTCGGATGTGAAGCCTGTGTCCAGCGTTGTCCCAAACAATGTATCTCATTTGTACCGGACTATGAAGGTTTTTATTATCCAAAAGTTGATTTAAATCTTTGCATTCACTGTAATCTCTGCGAAAAGGTATGCCCGGTTATCAACCAGTCTGATTCATCGCTGCCACAGGATTGTTTTGCCGCAAAAAATAAGGATGACGAAATCAGGCACAAATCATCGTCAGGTGGTATATTCCATTCACTCGCTCAATTAACAATCAATAACGGCGGCGTAGTATTCGGAGCCAAGATTTCAGAGAATCACATTGTTGAACACAGCTACATTGATTCTATTGATAAAATCGACTCATTATTAAGATCCAAATATGTTCAAAGTAAGATAGGATCTTCTTTTATTGATACTGAACGATTTCTTAAGAAGGGTCGCAAAGTGTTATATTCTGGGACTCCCTGTCAGATTGCGGCTTTAAGGCTCTTTCTAAGGAAAGATTATTCCAACTTACTTGCAGTTGATGTAGCATGTCATTCGGTCCCAAGCCCAAAAGTCTGGAGGAATTATATCGACTCTAAAAAGGACATCTCTTTTGACAGCATAAACTTCAGAGATAAGACTAACGGCTGGCTTAACTACGGATTCTCTCTTTCAGATAAAAACAATTGTGTGTTTTACCAGAAGTCATCTGAAAATGTATACATGCGTGGATTCCTAAACGACTTATACTCTCGTCCATCATGTGCGGCATGTCCGGCAAAAGCCGGTAAATCCGGAAGCGACATCACTCTTGCTGACTTTTGGGGGATATGGGATGTAAAACCTGATTTTGATTCACACACTGGTGCAAGTGCTGTTATTGTCAACAGCAGCAAAGGTATGATTGCAATCAGGCAATTGACATCTATTAATTTTGAAAAAGTCAACTACGAAGACATTATCCGCTACAATTCAGCATTGATAAAACCCGCAAAATTTCCCAAACAAAGAATTGAATTCTGGCAGAAATTTGAACATGAAGGGATTGACTGCATTGCTCCGATTGTACAATCCATGCAGCCTTCATTTTTTACGAGGTTGCTAAGATATACGTTACGAATGTTAAGCTTAAAATGAATATTGGCATCATTACTTTTCATTGGGCGACAAATTACGGCGCCATTCTACAGTCTTTAGCTTTACAGGAAACGCTCGTAAATCTCGGGCACAATGTTGAAATTATCAACTACAAGCCCAAACAGTATGACGATAATATACTGACATTTTTTCGGTTTCGCAAATTTCTTCATCTTGACAGCTATCGTATCAACCGTCGTAAAGAGAAAAAACTTATCGTCTTCAGACAAAAATATTTAATTCAAACCAAACGTTTTACCACCCTAAAAAAACTTAAACAGCACTGCAATCATTTCGACGCTCTGATTACAGGCAGTGATCAAGTTCTGAACCCGTCTTTTTTAATGTCAGGTGAAATCGGTGGCTCAACAGCATATTTTCTTGATTTTGGCAACGAGAATTGCAAAAGAATTGCCTATGCGGCCAGTTTCGGAACAACCGATTATGAAAGCCGGCTATGCGATAAAGTACGTCCGCTCATCAAAAGATTCAATGCAGTTTCAACCAGAGAATCCACTGGACTGAAAATCTTCAATCTCATGGGTGCTGACAATCCGATTATTGTTCCTGATCCGACAATCCTACACAATTCTGAATTCTACGATAAATTGCTTGGCCGCAGAAAGTCTCTTAATTATAGAATCAGAGCCTATATACTCCATAATAGAGAAAGTGCAATCAGCAAAACATTAAGGGAGATTGATGCTGAAATCATAACCGATCAGGGACTTGAAAGTTGGATTAACGCCATCAAAAGCTCAACTCATTTTATAACAAATTCATTCCATGGCGTTGTTTTCTGTCTCTTGTATCATATTCCGTTCTCAATAGTCCTTAAAACGAAAGAAAACGTCGGAATGAATGACCGATTTTATACACTTCTCGGCAACCTGGGGCTGACCGACCGCATCTTTTCTGAGGCAGAATTTAATTCTAACTGCATGAATTTCAATCACAACTGGAACAAAATAAGCCAAAATTTGCAGGCTTTCAGAAATATAGGCATCGATTTTTTATCGAAAACAATATAATCAATCATAATTATGTCAATCTTCAAAGACAAAACCCTCCTGATAACGGGAGGCACAGGTTCGTTCGGTAATGCGGTACTACGCCGTTTCCTGAACACCGATATCAAGGAAATCCGTATCTTCAGCCGCGACGAGAAGAAGCAGGACGATATGCGTCATGAGTATCAGGTGCGCTATCCAGAAGTCGCTCACAAGATCAAGTTTTTTATCGGCGACGTGCGTTCGCTCGAAAGCTGCCGCGGCGTTATGCCTGGCGTCGACTATATCTTCCATGCGGCTGCATTGAAACAGGTGCCTTCGTGTGAGTTCTTCCCTATGGAAGCCGTGAAGACCAATGTCATCGGCACGGACAACGTGCTGACGGCCGCTATTGAAGCCGGCGTGGGCGCAGTCATCTGCCTGTCGACCGACAAGGCCGCCTATCCGATCAACGCCATGGGCATCACCAAGGCCATCGAGGAGAAAGTCGCCGTTGCCAAATCGCGTTTCTCGGGCAAGACCAAAATATGCTGCACGCGTTACGGCAATGTGATGTGCTCGCGCGGTTCGGTCATACCCCTGTGGATCGAGCAGATACGTTCTGGCAACCCCATCACTCTGACCGAACCGTCGATGACCCGTTTCATCATGAGCCTCGACGAAGCTGTCGACCTCGTTCTCTTCGCATTCGAGCACGGACAGAACGGTGACATCCTTGTACAGAAGGCTCCTGCCTGCACGATCGGCACCCAGGCCGAGGCCGTGTGCGAGCTCTTCGGAGGCAAAAAGGAAGACATCAAGGTCATCGGTATCCGCCACGGCGAGAAAATGTACGAGACCCTGCTGACCAATGAGGAATGCGCGAAAGCAGTCGATATGGGGAACTTCTACCGTGTACCGGCCGACAACCGCGGTCTCAACTATGACAAATACTTCATCGAAGGCAACATTGACCGCAATGTATTGACAGAATTTGATTCGAACAACACCTGTCAACTCAGCCTTGAGGAAACAAAAGAGAAGATTGCATCTCTTGAATATATTCAAAACGAACTTAACGGCAACGGCAATTTCGTACAGTAAAGCCTCTATTCTAAAATCTTATGAAATTTCTGGTACTCGGATGTAACGGCATGGCCGGACATCAAATATCATTATATCTTCAAGAGCAAGGGCACGATGTGACCGGTTTTGCACTTGAAAAATCGAGACTTCTTAATAAAAGTATCGCAGGAGACGCAACCGATTTTCCCTCTCTGAAAAAAATTATACAGGACGGGAAGTATGATTCTATAATCAACTGCATAGGTATCCTCAACCAATTTGCGGAAAACAACCACGCTCTTGCCACTCTACTCAATAGCTATCTTCCTCATTTTGTCGCACAAGCAGCAAACGAAGCTGGAAGTCAGGTGATCCACATGAGCACTGATTGTGTTTTCTCCGGTAAACGTGGTCAATATACCGAAGACGATATGCCTGATGGAACCACCTTTTATGACCGTAGCAAGGCCCTCGGAGAGCTAAACGACGACAAAAACATAACATTGCGAAATTCAATTGTCGGACCCGACATCAACGAAAAAGGCATAGGTTTACTCAACTGGTTTATGCATCAATCAGGCGAAATCAACGGTTATACAAAGGCTCTTTGGACGGGACAGACGACTCTACAACTTGCTAAAACGATGGAAGCAGCAGCGAAAGAACGCGCGACGGGTCTTTACAATACTGTGCCTGACGCCAACATATCAAAATATGAATTGGTAAAATTATTCAACAAATATCTGCGCAAAAATCAAATAACAATTCACCCCGTTGACGGAGTGAACGCCGACAAGTCATTAAAACGCACCCGATTTGAATTCTCATATCGTATCCCTGACTACGAGACTATGGTTGACGAGGCCGCACAATGGATTTTGAAACATAAATCGCTCTATCCCCATTACAACCTTTAAGATGAAGAAGCTGAAACTAATGACAATTCTGGGTACACGCCCAGAAATAATAAAAATGTCGGAAATCATCAAAAAATCCGACGAATACTTTGATCATGTGCTTGTCCACACAGGACAGAACTATGACTATACACTCAACGAGGTCTTCTTCAAAGATCTTGGCCTTCGTCAACCGGATTACTACCTTGGAGTCGTCGGGGAGAACCTCGGGCAAACGATGGGTAACGTCATCGCCAAGGCATACGAACTGATGACTAAGGTAAAACCAGATGCTATAATAGTCCTGGGCGATACGAACTCGTGTCTGTCTGTCATTGCAGCTAAACGCCTTAAAATTCCTGTTTTTCACATGGAAGCAGGCAACAGATGCAAGGACGAGAACCTTCCTGAAGAAGTCATCCGCCGTATAGTCGACGTTACAAGCGACATCAATCTATGCTATTCAGAGCATGCTCGTCGGTATATTCTCGATTCAGGAGTAAAACCCGAGTATACCTATGTCGTTGGCTCCCCTATGGCAGAGGTCCTGAAAGTCCATGCCAAAGCAATTACTGAAAGCAATATACTGAATGACCTTGGATTGAAACCAAAACAGTACATTCTTCTTTCAAGTCATCGAGAAGAAAACATTGATATAGAAGAAAACTTCTATTCGCTCATGAACGCGGTCAATGCTATGGCTGAGTACTACGACATGCCGGTACTTTACAGTTGCCACCCTCGCTCTGAAAAATATATTAACGAACGTGGTTTCAAATTTAACGACCGTGTAATCCAGCACAAGCCGCTCGGCTTCATGGATTACAACAAACTTCAGCAAAACGCATTCTGTGTAGTCAGTGACAGCGGCACACTTCCCGAAGAAAGTGCAAACCTTCATTTTCCGGCTGTTTCCGTACGTACATCGACCGAGCGCCCGGAAGCAATGGACAGCGGAGTCTTTGTAATTGGCTCAATTACCACAGATGCAGTCATCCAAGCAGTGCATATGGCTGTAAACATGCAGACAAACGGGTATGTGCCATCTCCCGTACAAGCATATACCGACGACAATGTGTCTGACAAAGTCGTACGCCTCATCCAGTCGTACACCGGCATAGTCAACAAAATGATTTGGAGAAAATAAGGTTCTGTTTAGATGAAGATTTTACAGTTGAACTGCGTATATGGCAATGGCTCGACCGGTAAACTTGTCGAGAGCAATAGCCGTATTCTTCGCTCAATGGGCCATGAGGTCTTGACATGCTACGGAAATCCTCCTGACCTCGACGACGGAGCTTCCAAACGCATTACTTCCGGCTATGAACATAAGTTCAACGCTGTATGGTCGAGGCTGAGCGGGATACCATTTGGCGGTTTATTCCTTTCCAACGCTCGGGTTTTAAAAGAGATAAAACGTTTTAAGCCCAATGTAGTCCATGTTCATTGCGTCAATGGCCAAATGATCAATATATATCATTTACTACGAGACTTGGGGAGGCTTAACATCAAAACCGTTGTTACTCTACACGCAGAATTTTTTCACACTGGAAGTTGCGAGCATGCTTGTGACTGCAACCAGTGGAGAACAGAATGTCATGACTGTAAACAATATAAGCGTGAGACCGGATCGTGGCTGTTCAACAGAGTAAACTCAGCTTGGAAAAGAATGTATGAAGCATTCGCTTGTTTCAAACCCGAAAACATTATAATCACTGCTGTATCACCCTGGCTTGCAGACAGAGCTCGACAGTCTTCAATTCTAACAAATTTCAGGATTAAATATGTTCCAAATGGCGTCAACACAAGCATTTTCAAATCAGAGCAGCCAATAAAATTAGACTGTTTTGATAATGAATCCAAGACTATTCTGTTCGTCACGCCACACTTCACTCTCGCTCCCAGCCATCTCAAAGGCGGTTATTTCCTTCTTGAAATCGCAAAACGACTTCCCGAATTTAATTTTTTAGTTGTAGCATCACAGACTGGAGATATCGACAACTGTATATTGCCCTCCAATCTAAGAATTTGGGGAAAAGCAAAAGACCAGCATGAACTTGCGCGCCTATATAGCACAGCAGATTTAACTCTTCTACTTTCCCGGCGCGAGACATTCTCAATGGTAACAGCTGAATCTCTATGTTGCGGTACTCCAGTAGTCGGCTTCAAAGCCGGTGGTCCTGAGAGCATTGCGCTACCCATCCACTCCGCTTTCGTGGAGCATGGTGATATAGATGCTCTTATCACGCATATAACAGATATGATAACAGTCAAATCTGATGCTGCAGCCATTTCTCAATCAGCATCCAAATGCTATTCTGAAAATATTATGGCTGAAAAATTTTTAAACGTCTACAAAAGCATCTAACACATGGATTTGCCACTTGTCAGCATTATTATACCTGTATATAATAGTGAACAATTTCTTTGCCAATGTCTTGACTCTTTGGTAACCCAAAGTTATCATAATATCGAAATCATATGCGTCAATGACGGTTCTTCTGACAACAGCCTTAACATTTTAAACAATTATGCCTCCAGAGATAAACGTGTCAAGGTGCTTTGCAAGCAGAATGGAGGCGTAAGTGATACACGCAATTACGGTCTTTCTCATATGTCAGGCAACTATCATATGTTTATCGATAGTGACGATTGGCTTGATTCTGAAGCTATCGAGGCTTGTGTCGCAACAATCATCAGAGAGAATGCAGATTGCGTTATGTTTACATACACGAAGGAATTCGGACAAAGTAGTGTACCTGTAAAAATTTTTAAGGAAGGTAATATGATGCTTGACATGTCTGAAATTAGGGATCGTCTGCTAAGGCGCACATTAGGCCCTGTTGGATTGGAGCTATCCAGACCTCAGGACTGCGATCTGACAGTAACGCCATGCATGCAACTTTTCAAAAGCTCTAAATTCAAGGGCATCAGTTTCTATGACATTCGCAAACTCTGCACATTTGAAGATGGGATTTATCAGATTGACATATTCTCACGTTGTAATCGTTTCTGCTATATAGATAAACCTTATTATCATTATAGGAAGACAAACGCCGGATCAATTACAACAAAATATAATCCACAGCTGTCTGAAAAATGGAAAAATCTTTTCAAGGTTCTTGAACAAAAAGCTGATGAATATGCAAAAGAGCCAAAAGAACTTGCGCGATTCAAAGAAGCTATTGATAATCGTATAGCCGTGGCTATTCTACCTCTTGGATTAAACGAAATCAGAGCTCCCCAAAATATATTCCAAAAGGCCGCATCTCTTGCCAAAATTGTTAACGACCCCATATACAACCGTCCTCTCGGTAGATTAACCATCAGCCAAATGCCTTTGCCCTGGAAATTATTTTTCTTTTTTGCAAAGAAAAATATGTTCAGAACATTGACAGCAATGCTTTCGGCTATCGAATACGCCAGAACCCATTATCAAAAATAACACAATGAATCCAAAAGTATCAATTGTCATACCTGTATATAATGGCGCCAACTATGTAGCAGAAGCTATCGAATCAGCTTTGGCACAAACTTATAAGAACCTTGAAGTTGTTGTCGTCAACGATGGATCGACAGACAATGGTGCCACTGAAGAAGCTATAAAGCCATATACCAACCGGATTGTCTACGTCAAAAAAGAAAACGGCGGCATTTCCTCTGCTCTGAACGTCGGTATAAAGACCATGACAGGCGACTACTTTTCATGGCTGTCACATGATGACCTATACTCCCCTGACAAAATTGAAAAACAGGTAGCTTTGATTCAATCGCCTTCTGACATCATCCTCTGTACAGGAGGTCTGATGGACAGCAATAAAAAAACTATTCCGCACCATTTTAAGGGACATAACGGCAGAATCTCAAGCTCAGAAATGTTTAAGGAGTTTATAGATGGATATGAGTTAAACGGATTAGGTTTCCTAATACCGAAATCTGCATTTGTCAATGCCGGCGAGTTTGACGAAAGCATGCGTTACCTGCAAGATCTCGATATGTGGCTCCGTATGTTTTTAAATAATCCGACAATCGTATGCCACCGAGATAAACTTGTTTTTACACGCGTCCACGCGGCTCAAACGACCAACAGACTGGCAGATCAGTTTTATGTCGACAGAGACAAGCTAATATCGAAACATGTATCTCTTATAGAAGCCTCTTCGGCCGACTCAAAAGAGAAAGAACTCTTCCTTAAACTTTACTATCTATTATCTGCCAAAGACAACAATAAATCAGGCAAAAAGATTTCGTCTGAAGCATTGAACCGAATAGGCTATGATACCAAAAAACTCAGACAAAAAGCATTCCGTTATGAAATCAAAGGTCTATTCAAACAAATCTTAAGGTTTATTTATAATTCAGCATTGAAATTAAAAGGAGTCCGAAATTAAAGAAAATAATGATGGCTTCGGAGCTTTGCATACTCACAGATAAATGCGTCCTACTCCCTTCACTGCAATAAGGTGATATAACAACATGAACATTCTATGGGAATATATTACATATACTTCTTATTAATTGGCACATTTACGCTGTTCACTGCCCATGACAATAAAAAAGATACTAAATTAATCGTATTGCTTTTCATTTGTCTCTATACATGGCTTCTAATTGGGCTTAGAGATCATTCCATAGGTGCTGATACCCAAAGCTACATATCTACGTTTTATCAATTAAGAAACTGGTCATTTGACGATCTTTTACACCAGTTGCCCAAACTTAGAGAACCTTTGTATTATATAATTACATGGTTGTTAAGTTTAATTTCTTCAGATTATACCGTCTTTTTATTAGGCTGGGCTGCATTCCCCGCTATCGCTTTATTTTTATGTTTAAAATCTAATTTAGACAATACAACTGAATATTTTGAAGCTATCCTTATCGTAATGATGCTTGGTCTGTATGCATTCTTTATCGCTGGTATAAGACAGACTGCAACAATATCGATAGTTCTGCTATCATATAAATATCTTAAAAATGCAAACTTGTGGAAGTTTTTGGCCTGCATTGCCGTAGGTTATTTTATTCATAATTCAATAATCCTATTTGTACTAGCATATCCATTCAGATATCTGAAGATGAAATGGTGGTACATCACAATCATCATAGCTTTCTTTATTTTAGCTTCCACAATAAAAATCGATTTTATAATCAATTATTCCAAACTCATATTTAATGATCGTTTTGTTGCTTATGGAACAGTTTATAACAGTTCACAGAATAATACTATTTTTATCATACAGTTAGTTTTATTTACTATTTGTTTTATCAAAAGTAAATCCCTTATAACTAAGGACCCTTCCAATAACCTTCTTTTTGTATTACTTTTCTTTGGCCTTTTTTTTCAGTCTATGGCAGGAATGCTAGCTGAAATGTCCAGAATATCTTATTATTACTGTATATTCGCCATCATATTGGTACCTCGGGCCCTACAAGAATATTCTCCGACAAACAGGTCTATAATCAATAGCGGTTTTATTATAGTATGCATCCTGTTATTATTGTTTGTCAGTAAATCTAATCTCCCAATATATAAATTTTCATAAATATGAAATATCTCATAGTAGTAGCACACCCTGACGATGAAGTCCTCGGTGCAGGCGGGTCAATATACCGATGGACAAAACAGGGTGACATTGTCGATGTTTGTGTCATGTGTACCGAAGCCAAGGCACGAGCCTTCAGACCCAGCGACAAAGAACTCGACGCAGACTTGAATGCAGCAATTAAGTTGTTAGGAGTCAACAAAAAATACGAGGCGACCTTTCCGAACATCGAAATGAATACCGTACCGCATATAAAACTGGTTCAGTTTATCGAAAACGCCATAAAAGAGAGCGAGCCAGATGTAGTGATCACTCATCATACAAGCGACACGAACAACGATCATCTGATGACCAGTATGGCCTGTCAGGAAGCAATCCGTCTGTTCCAACGCAATCCGGCGTTCAAACCTATATCTGAATTCTGGTTTATGGAGGTCGGGTCAGCAACCGATTGGGGTGTTAATTCCGCTTTTAATTCTTTCAGACCGGATATATACTGTGAATTGGATAAAATTGGCATAGATACCAAAATAAAGGCTCTCAGCATGTATCGTGGTGTAATGCGGCCTTATCCGCACCCGAGAAGTGAGGAAGCCATGCTGGGACTTGCGGCATGGAGAGGTAGTCAGGCCGGTTGCAACTATGCTGAAGCATTTGAAACTGCATTAAGACGAATCTAATGGGAAAGTTTTTTAAAAGGGTAGCAGATATATTACTCGCAATAATTTTATTTATTCCTGCGTGTATTCTTATCCTGATTGGAGTTGTTATCGTCTTGATTGCCTCGCCAGAATGTTCCCCTATATTCAGGCAAAGGAGAATCGGCTATAAAAATAAAGAGTTCACACTGGTCAAACTTCGTTCGATGACTAATGAACGGGATAAATCAGGGAATTTGCTTCCTGATGAATTTCGTCTAAAAAAATGGGGAAAAATCATTCGTGCATCTAACATGGACGAATTATTCCAAATATGGAACATTCTAAAAGGTGAAATGTCTTTTATCGGTCCACGCCCAATTCTTGCCAAGGAGATGCAGGTGATGACGCCAGCCGAACAAGCCGAAAGGCAATCCATGCGACCGGGGATTACCGGGTGGGAAGCCGTTCATGAAGGAGAATCATCCAATCGGCGCCAGATGGCTGAATTTGACTTATACTATGTAAGAAACTGGTCTCTTAAACTTGACTGGCTAGTATTCTACAAAACCATAATTATTGTATTGGGATTCGAAAGGCCAGACGATTCTGTAAGAGCTCCTAAAATGACTGACGACCAAATAATAGACAAAAATTCTTGACATCATGGAAATTGGCAGTTTTATTGAACTACAGCTTCCCAAGGGGCTGGAATATTACAACCAGACCGAAAATATAGCAAGATTGAATACGGGCAGATCCGCAATTGTACATGCACTTCGATGTTCAGGATGTAAAACCATCTGGCTTCCTATCTACCAGTGTGATAGTGTCAGGGATACTTTACTGAAAAACCATATTGAATTGAAATACTATAAAATTGACTCAGACTTCAATCCCATAAATCTTAATCCTAAGAAAGATGAGGCTGTTTTATTAGTAAACTATTACGGGATAATGTCCAATGAACGCACAAAAGAATTAGCATCATCATATCAACATCCTATTATAGATAATTGTCAAGGTTTTTTCAATCCCCCACTGGAAACCAATGACGCATTAAATATATACTCGTGTCGTAAATTTGTTGGTGTTCCAGACGGATCTTATGTTATCGGTAAAAATGCCGACAACTATCTGGATGAATATCCCCAGGGCTTCTCTTCTGATACGGCTGGTTTTCTATTCACACGAATTGAATATGGCTGCGAAGGAAAAGGATATGAAGCCAGAACCTTAAACGAACATAGAATAGACTCCGAGGATATATTGCTCATGTCTCGGCTTACGAGGACGATACTGGATGGAACAGACTATGAATACATCAAATCAAAACGTAGAGATAATTTTAACACCGCTCACTCTTTATTAAGCGACATAAATCTCATAAATCCTTTGATGTACTATGATGATAATACTATTCCCATGGTTTACCCGCTTGTCGTTGAAGATGATAACCTGATTGACCGATTATTCAAAGCCAAACATTTCCAAGGGCATTGGTGGAGCTACATATGTCAAGAGCAACCGCATGACAGCTTCGAACACTGGCTGTCAAAATATATAATTCCCATAACTATCGATCAAAGATACGGGAAAAATGAGATCGAATATATATGTGATATAATAAACAAATGACCTTATGAATAATCAATATAACGGGCACTTATGTATAGTCTTCGCTCTTGAACATTACAATCCGCTAGGACAGATTCGCAGTTTTGGCGAAATGGGGATAAATCCCATATATATTTCTATAAAAAGAAGATATGAAGTAGCGACCAAAAGCAAATATATATCAAAACTTCATCAGGTAGACTCTGTAGAAGAGGGATACAAATTATTATTGCGTGAATATGGCGATTTTGACAAAAGCCATCTCCCATATATTGTTTTTTCAGATGACAAAAGTATCGGTTTCTTTGATCTTCACTACGATGAATGGAAAGATAAATTCATAACTTTCAATGCGGGAAAACAAGGCAGGATCAATGAGTTCATGGATAAATTCAATATCCAGCAACTGGCAAAAAAACATGGATTTAATATATTGGATTCTTATGTTATTTCAAAATCCGACCCTATTCCCTCCGGGCTTTGGTATCCTGTGATAACAAAAGATATCTCGCCGAATTCGGGTAACTGGAAAAGAGATGTCTTTATCTGCCAAAATGAACAGAAACTTAAAGATGCAATCAAACAGATTGCAAGTCCACAGATAATGATACAGCATTTCGTAGACAAACAAAACGAAATGGCTTTGGAAGGTTATACAATCAGGCATGGCGAAGAAATGCAGATTGTAACTCAACTGACTTGGAAATATCTGATTCAAGGATATTACAGTCCGTATCATGACGTGAAGATGTTTAACGACTCCGATATGGGACAGAAGCTTCGTGCTATGTTTAAAGAAATCGGTTTTGAAGGAATTTTCGAAGTCGAATTCCTAATTGACAAAGACGGGACGGTATATTTCATGGAAACTAACTTCAGAGCTTCTGCCTGGAACCCTACAGGACTCGTCGCCGGAATGCCTCTTGCTTATCTTTGGGTCAAAGGTATGGATAACGGCTTTATTGATTCAACAGACCGAAAGGATTTTGAAGATTTTACTTCGATGTCAGAGATTATTGATTTCGGCAAACGTGTGGAGGGCGGTATGATTTCACTACCCGAATGGCTGGCAGATTTCAAAAACGCAAAATGCACATACATATATAATAGCAAAGACATGGAGCCATGGCATGTGGCATGTGCAAACTGGGAAAAATTCAAATAAGACATGAAAAAGGTTTTGCTTTTGGCTCCTATGGGCTCTGTACACAGACGCTTCAACAACTCTAACATTCAGGCATTACAGGAATGTGGCTATGAAGTACATCTTCTAGCAAATTTCTCAAATGGTGATGGACCTGAAACTCATAACTCCGCCTATGTTGACGACTGTAAGAAAAAAGGGATAAAAATATATTCTCTGCCGTTTCATAGAGGCTCCTTATTGAAAAATATTCGATTAATCCGAGCTATAAAAGATATACTCAAAAGAGAGAATTTTCAGATTGTCCACGCACACACAGAAACCGGAGGTATTTTATTAAGATTATGTAGAGATGTCAAAAACAACTCAAAATTTTGTTTTACACCTCACGGCATGTCTTTTTATAAAGGAAGTTCTATTATTTCACAAATCATATATAAACCGATTGAAAAATGGATTTGCAGCGGTATGGACGCAAACCTTGCAATGAATCGAGAAGAAATGGACAATTTAGTCAGATGGAATAATCTGACTGCGAAATTCGTTCATGGAATCGGATTAAATATCAAGCGGATGCAGAATATCCCTGAATCCTGTCGTGATGCAATCAGAGAAAGCATAGGAATACCCAAACATTCAATAATGGTTTTATCAGTAGGCGAGTTGAACACAAATAAAAACCATTCAGAGGTAATCAAGGCTATATCTAATTTGCAGACTGCTGACAAACCGTTTTATGTAATTTGTGGCGTGGGAGAACTTAAAGAAGACCTCAAACTCCTCGCCAGAAATTTAGGGTTAGAGAACAATGTAATATTGGCTGGCTACAGATCTGATATACCGGAAATTGTTTCTTCAGCCGATATCTTTGTTTTCCCTTCGTTCCATGAAGGTCTTCCTGTTTCTGTGCTTGAAGCTATGGCGGGCGGACTACCAGTAGCCGTTTCTGCTATTCGCGGGAATGTTGATTTGGTAAAAAACGGGCATAACGGCTTCTTGTTTGATCCAAACAATCATATCGAAATCGCAGAAAAATTAAACGAACTCATTTTATCTCGCCCTCTGAGGGAGAACATGGGCAAACTCAATCGCCAATTGTCTGAACAATATTCTTTTGATGTAGTCAAAAATGAATTGATTCAGATATATCAGTCATAAATAATATCAGATGATAATCAACGATCTACTGTTAAATGAAATAACGAGCTTAGCTGAAGCGTCACCCCGGTTACGCATGAATTATAATCTTCATGATAGCCTTGATGCAAAGGCCCAACGTCTTCTCAATGTGCTGTTGCCAGGCACGCCGTTACCTGTTCACCGCCACAACCATACGGCCGAAACATATGTGTTGCTTCGCGGCAAAATGTTTGTCGTATTCTACGATAATCTTGGAGGGCAGACTGAGCGTTTTCTTCTTGATCCTACAATCGGGAACTATGGTGTACAGATTCCTAAAGGACAATGGCATGGGGTAGAAATAATTGAGCCATCGACAATTTTTGAGGTAAAAGACGGCCCATATACACCTCTCCAGCCTGAAGATATTCTTTTTTAATAACAATCTGATTTCAGCCATCATTTTTTCAACCTAAATATTTTCTGATAATGATTGTTCTGATTTAGGTTTTTATCGATATTTCTGCGTTGGTGACAGCGCAGGATTTTTGCCCTTGGCGACGTTGTCGGCTTTGCCGACTGTCGGTCAAGGGCTTTTTGTTTATTCTTATCTGTGTCGAAATTGTCAGACTGTAATAATACCTCTTGCTTCGCAAGCGCTTCGCGATGACGCCCCCGGGTTCTCATCCCATTATCAACTTTGCGGAGTGAGGGGGATTCGAACCCCCGAAGCGCTTTTGACGCTTACTGACTTTCCAGATCAGCCTCTTCAACCACTCGAGCATCACTCCATGTAGACCCGGACTGACGGCCCGGGTTTTGAGACTGTAAATTTAGTCATTGTTTTTGTAATATAAGGCTTCGTTTTACGTCTTTTATTAAAAAGATTGTTTTTTAGTGGCCGACGGGCTGTTTTCACTGATTTATCAGGGCTTTAAATACATCTGATATATTTTAACGACAGCACGCAGCTTGATTAAGAATAATTAACAATAAAAACAATACCTTTTCTCTATGAAATAGCTAAGTTTGCATCGCGAAACCAAAACGGATGTTTTTCGTTACAGCAAAAACAATCCGGAGCTTTTAAAGCAATCGGCTTAAAGCTCACAATTACGCCATAACCAGAAACAATACACCATAATTATCTATACAACAATTATCTATACAACGCAATACCGATCAAATATATCTCACCAAAACCTTATTTAGTTATCTATTAACAACAAAACCAATTATAATAAACCATCCAACCAAACAACAACACATGAAAAAACGACATTCATTATCGTTCGTATTGCCCAGGCTTGCCATGGCAATGGGTCTCATGTTGGCAGGAGGTATAGCGACAGCATATGCCGCGCCATCGCCTGAGCCCCAACAGTCAAACCAAACAGCCAGGGTTATCAAGGGCACCGTTTTTGATGAAAACGATGAGCCTGCCATAGGTGCATCCGTAACTATCAAGGGCGGAGAAGGAGGTGCGGCTACCGACATCGACGGTAACTTCGCCATTCGCACCACCAAGCCTAACGTCGTGCTTGTGATTTCTTATGTAGGCTACAAGAACAAGGAAGTCGCCGTCCACGGTGACGCCCCGCTCAAAATCACACTCGAGCCCGCATCGGAAGCTCTCGAAGAAGTCGTTGTAACCGCCCTCGGCATCAAGCGTCAGACCAAGGCTCTGGGCTATTCGGTCCAGGATCTCAAGGGCAACGCCATCACCGAGGCACGTGAGAACAACGTCATCAACAGCCTCAGCGGCCGTATAGCCGGTCTTCAGGTAAGCTCGTCGGGCAACGGTTCGATGGGTTCAAGCCGAATAACCATCCGCGGTAACAACTCGCTTACCGGCAGCAACCAGCCTCTTATCGTCGTCGACGGTGTGCCGATGAGTAACTCTAACGGCGGCAGCGGCCTCAAAGTCAATGAGAACAGCGGCGATACCGGTAACGGTCTCGCTGATATCAACCCCGATGACATCGAGAACATCTCGGTGCTCAAAGGTGCTGCGGCAGCCGCTCTTTATGGTACGCGCGCGGGTAACGGCGTCCTGATGATCACCACCAAGAAAGGCGGCGACCGCAAGGGTCTCGGCGTTACCTGGAATTCAAATGTCATGATCGAGCGTCCGCTTACCCAGCCCAAGATGCAGAACATCTACGGCCAGGGTTCTAACGGCGTCTACACAGGAGACAACAGCCTCAGCTGGGGTCCGAAGATGGAGGGCCAGCTGATTACCGACTGGACAGGTCTGGAACGTGAGTTCCTTCCCTATGACAACAATGTCATGGATTATCTCCAGACCGGCGTCACGACGACCAACACTCTCGAGGCCGGATTCAACGCCGACCAGGGTTCATTCCGCGCCACTCTTGGCTACCAGCGTATCGACGGCGTCGTGCCTTCAAACTATCAGGATAAATATAACATCAACCTGCGCGGTACCATCAACCTGACCAAACGCCTCACATTCGACGCCAAGGTCAACTATATCAAGCGTACACGCTGGAACAACCCGTCGACCGGCGGCGACCCCGCATCGGTGATGCGCAATTACCTGATGATGCCGCGAAGCATCCACTACTCTGACATGTCGCAGATCTATGACGAAGACGGCAACGTGCTCCGCTGGACCAACGACCCGTACTATCTGCTCAACCCCTATGCAGCCGAGATCAACAAGAGCGAGAGCACACGCGACCGCTTCGTCGGCTTCCTCGCGCTGAACTATCAGATCACCGACTGGCTGTCGCTGAAGATACGCCACGGTGAAGACTTCTACTGGAACCACAGCGACAGCAAAGTGAAGGCCGCCTACCCCGTCGGCACAAGCTACGGCAACCATGTCGGCAACGGCCACTATGCTCTGAGCTATTCATACTTCCGCGAACGCAACACCGACTTCCTCATCATGGCCAACAAAGACAACTGGTGGGGCTCGAAATTCTCGGGCAGCTTAAGCTTCGGCGGCAATATGATGCACCGCCACAGCGACTCTATGTCGCAGAGATCGGGCGGTCTTGAAATACCCGACTTCTTCACTATCAGCAACGGTATGAACATCACGGCCAGCAATGACGAAGAAAACAAGTCGGTCAACTCGCTCTACGGTCTGGCCCAGCTGAGCTACGGCGGATGGGTATACCTCGATGTCACCGGCCGTAACGACTGGTCGTCGACTCTTCCCAAAAACCGTCGTTCGTTCTTCTACCCGTCGGTAGGCCTCGGTCTTGTGGTTTCTGACCTCATCGGCTCATACGGCGTCACGGTTCCCCGCTGGCTGTCATTCGCCAAACTCCGTGCGTCTTACGCCGAAGTTGGTAACGATACATCTCCCTACCAGCTCGTCAACAACTATGTCGTGAAGAACCTCACCGCCGACATCAAGCAGTCGCAGGTATCAGAGGTGCTCCCGCTTTTCGATCTCAAGCCCGAAATCATCAAATCGTGGGAAGCCGGCTTTGACGTACGATTCCTCAACAACCGTCTCGGTCTCGACTTCACATGGTATAAGAAGAACGCCACAAACCAGATTCTTACTCTGCCGATCGGCAAGACATCGGGCTACAGCTCGCGCAAGATCAACGCCGGTAACATCCAGAACGCCGGTATCGAGGTCGTGCTCAACGCTACTCCGATCGACACCAAAGACTTCCAGTGGACAACCACCATCAACTACTCGCGCAACCGCAACAAAATCATCGAGCTGCATCCTGAAATCAAATATTACAGCCACGGCTCGGCAGGTTTCGTCCGCGTGATCTCACGTGCCGGCGGCACATACGGCGACATCGTCGGCTACCGCTACCAGCGCGATCCCCAGACAGGCAAGAAGATTGTCGACGCCAACGGTCTGCCCCTCCTCGAGGCCAATATCGACACCGAGAACGCTGTCGGCAACTACCTTCCCGACTGGACAGGCAGCATGAACAACCAGTTCCGCTACAAAGACTTCACCCTCAGCTTCCTGCTTGACCTCCGTGTCGGCGGTGACATCTACATGCGTTCGCTCGCCGTAGGTGGTGCAGCCGGTACTACAGAGATGACAATAGCCGGTCGTGACGAATGGTATAACGGCACAGGCGGTATCCTCGTCGACGGCGTTGTAGCCAATGGCGACGGTACATACAGCCCCAACACCACATACGCCAATCCTCAGGAATACTGGTCACGCGTCGAGAAGGCTACCGAAGAGTTCACCTATGACGGCACCAACCTGCGTCTGCGCGAACTCACCTTCGGCTACATTCTTCCCAAGAAAGTTCTTGACAAGACTCCCTTCACCGGCCTCAAAGTCAGCTTCGTCGCCCGTAACCTCTGGATGATCTACAATAAGGTCAAAGGCGGCTATGACCCTGAATCGGTCGTCAGCACAAACAACGCCGGCGGTGTCGAGTATTCGTCATTCCCCTCGATGCGTTCGTTCGGTCTGAACCTCAATGTTTCATTCTAATCAGCAAATCTCTCTTTATATAACTAATGAAAAGACTAAATAAAACAATAATCTGGGGTCTGGCCGGCGCAATGGCGTTTGCAAACACATCTTGCGAAAGCTTCGACAAGGTCAATACCGACCCCAACACGGTGACTCCCGAAAAAGTCGCAGCCATCAACCTGCTCTCGTTCGTGATGCTCCCGAGCACCCTCAACGTCGACCAGTGGCAGCGTCAGCAGAACCTCTATGCCGACACCTTCGCCCAGTATTTCTCGAATGACAAATACGAGTCGAACGTCTGCGAGCCCAATGACAAATGGAACGAAGAGTTCTGGCTTCAGCACTGGACATGGATTGCCAACCTCAACGAGGTAATCCGCCGCTGCGACGGCAAGGAAGAGATGACCAATCTCAAATCAATCGCACGCATCTGGAAAGCATGGTGCTTCCTCCGTGCCACCGACCTCTTCGGCGACCTGCCTTATTTCAAGGCATGTGACGGTTCGGGCATCCCTGCCGGCTACGACGCTCAGAAAGACATCTACTATGATCTCGTCAAAGAACTCGCCGAGGCTTCGTCTGAAATCTCGTCGAACGGCGGCAAAGTTGGCATCGGTGACCTCATCTTCCAGGGCGACATGGCCAAATGGAAAGCTTTCGCCAACAGCCTGCGCCTGCGCATCGCCCTGCGCATGACCGAGGTCGACCCCGAAAAGGCCAAGGCCGAAGCCGAGGCTGCTGTAGCCGCCGACGGCGGTCTCATCACCGACAATGTCGTCATCTGGCGTGCCGAGAACTACTATCAGAACACCATCAACCCCCACTACTTCTATGCCCACTACTGGGAGTCGCGTCTGACCATGAGCGTCTCTATGCAGCGTGTGCTGACCAACCTCGGCGGCGTCCCTGTCGAGATGAAGAGCTACTACAAGTCGGGACAGGTGCCTGAATATGCCGACCCCCGCGCACTCATCATGTATAACGTCACCAGCACCGGCACTCTCGCATCACGCAGATACCGCGGCCGCTGGAAAGGCGTCGAGGCAGGTTACACTCCCGCCATCGCCGCCGAAGACGACAACGCCCACAAGAACAACTCACGCGTAGGCGTGTTCTTCGTCAGCCTCAATCCCGAGCCTCCCGAAAACACTCCTCCTGTAATCTGCAAAGACCGCTGGGCCCGTCTGATGTATGCGTCAGAAGTCTACTTCCTTCGCGCCGAGGGCGCTCTGCGCGGCTGGAACATGGGAGGCACGGCCGAATCGTTCTACGAGGCCGGCATCCGCCGCTCGATGGCCGAATACGGCAACCTCATCAAATCTGCCGACATCGAGGCTTACCTCCAGTCGACAATGAAGAACGGCTACGGCACAAGCGTCAAGTTCAGCGACAACACCGGCGATGTCACCGACGACTGCAACTCTAAGCTCGCCAAGATCATCACCCAGAAATATATCTCGAACTTCCCCGACGGAGGCTTCGAGGCCTGGGCCGACTACCGCCGTCTCGGCATGCCCGCTCTCGACCCGTTCAAGATGCCGACCGAAAACTTTGTCATCGAAGTCGGAGGTCACGATTACCTCGGCTCTTGCCGCCGCATCACTTATCCATCATACGAGCAACTCCACAACGAAGCCAACTACAAAAAATGTCTCGCTGACTTCGGTCCTGACGTATCGACAAAACGTATGTGGTGGGACAGCAAACGCACCAAGGTCGTCAAATGGGAACACTACCGTCCCGCCCAGGGTGAGCCCGGCTACGAAATCGGCACTCTCAAAGACGCAAAATAATCAGTTCCATATTCATAATGTAAGCCGGTGGCACTCATGCAGTGTCACCGGTTTATTATTCCGCATCACGCAAAAGCCGGCATAACATATTGCCATTGTAGGAATAATTATGTAATTTTGTCATCGCAATGGTAACTCCGGAGCTCAAGAGTGAGCCGGGCGGGCGGTCATCGCCGATGCCGCGCCGCAGGAGTGCGAGGGAATCAGGTGAGAATCCTGAACAGTACCCGCTGCTGTATGTTCCACACAAAGTCTGTCTCACTAAAGTCATTGGAGCCACCGGCTCCGAGAAGGCGAGACGAGACCGGGACGAGTCAGAAGACCTGCCATGGCAAACAATCACATCTGCACTGCCTGCGGGAATATGGGCTCGTCGCTGCCGACTTCACATCTGTCATTCATCGGTTTCAAACATCAGACATTTCATTACCCCGTAGCTGTCGCATATGCGATGATAACGGGATTTTTTATTTTTAACTAACATAAACCGATGAAAAAAACACTTATCACAATTGCAGCCGTTCTTATCGCTGCAACATCAGCCCGGGCTGAAGTAATAACACTTGATCTCACCAAAGCCACGACGGCTCTCGAGTTCGAGACATCAAACGGCTCGTGGAAAGACACGTTCAACGACGACGCCGAGACTATCGACAGCCAGTGCTTCTCTTTTGTCCATTCGTCAATGGGCGCCTACAAGACATGGTGGGGTTTCACCGCATCAAACAGCGCCGACAACGGCCGTAAGGACGACACGCTGACCTTTCAGTACAGCAACATGGCGAAGGGCGGCATAGTGCTCAACGAAGACAATACGGTCAAGACCGACGAGTACGGCGCCCCCGTCACGAGTCCCGATGTTCCCTATATCGTAGCATATTACAGTGCCTACATGGCCGCACGTCCTGTCGACATGACTTTTACCGACGGGAAAAGCTACAAGGCGGTCGGCGTTTATGTCAATCTCAACAGCTATGCCTACTATAGCATCGAGGAAGGCGACGCATATGCCCGCGCGTTTACCAACGGTGACAATTTCACACTGACAATACATGGCGTCAGCCCTGACGGCGGCGAGAAGACCGTCGATGTCACACTGGCCGGATATGCCAACGGCTGCCTTACAATCACACGCGGCTGGCGCTATGTCGACCTCAGCCCGCTCGGCACTGTCAACGAACTCTACTTCACGCTCTCGAGCACAGACAGCGGCACATACGGCATGAATACCCCGGGATACTTCTGTCTCGACAAACTTATGGTCGAGCCTGCCGAAGGAGCATCCGTCAGCTCAGTTCTGTCAGACGGAAACACAATCTCGTATGACCGCGAGTCACACACTGTGACGCTCACAGGCAGCGATTTCGCCGTTGTCTATGACGCAACCGGCAACAAAGTGATGTCATCAGACGGCGCCGTGTTCAGCATCTCGCATCTCGACGCCGGCGTCTATATCGTCAAAGCAGGCAACTCGGCCGTCAAAATCGCAAAATGACAAGACAGACCTTTATGACAGCGGCGTTCGCGGCCATTCTGGCCGCGGCGTTGCCGTCATGTAACAAAGACGACGTCATCGACGGTCCGGACGAATCCGAAAACGGCATTTTCAGACCCACGACATCGCAAAGCTCACCTTACTGCGACCGTGTCTTCGAATGGACGCCCGCACCGGGACAGTTTATCAACGACTTCACGCCCGAAGCGCTGTCAGAACCCGTTACCGACCCGTCCGAAGCCGCGAGACTTGCCCTCGGACGTCTTGACGCCGGGCAGTTTGTGTCGCTCGGCGCTTTCGGCGGATATATCGTCGTCGGATTTGACCACAGCATCACATCGTCGGCGGGCGATTATGACTTCGCCGTAGCAGCCAACGCCTTCCTGAACGCCGGCACAGGCGCCGGAGGCTCAAACGAACCGGGCATCGTCTACGTCATGCAGGACAGCAACGGCAACGGACTGCCCGACGACGTCTGGTATGAACTCAAAGGCAGCGACACGTCTGACGGAGCCACTGTGCGCGACTACGCCGTGACATACGTCAGACCCGACGCCCCCGGCCGCAATGTCTCATGGACCGACAACCGCGGAGCCGAAGGCACGGTCGACTACCTCGCGCCGTTTCACAAACAGGACTACTATTATCCCTGCTGGGTGAAAGCCGACAGCTACACCCTATCGGGCACATGCCTGAAAGCCCGCACGTC
This sequence comes from uncultured Porphyromonadaceae bacterium, assembly GCA_902493335.1. Lineage (GTDB taxonomy): Bacteria > Bacteroidota > Bacteroidia > Bacteroidales > Muribaculaceae > CAG-873. The sequence continues at coordinate 19,157 of CABUPJ010000017.1, read as the reverse complement.
GCTCGACGACGCCACAGGCTACTGGAACAATGCTCCGTTCGGGTGGGGATATGCTGACAATATGGGTGCCGACAACTTCACAACCGACCGTTTCGGCCAGTGCAACCGGTTCAGAATCAGTGACGCCATCGACGCCGACGGCAATCCGGCGCTTCTGACGTTCGCCGACTTCGTCAGGATTCAGACAGGCGTCAACGCCAAATCAGGCATCCTCGGAGAAGTGTCGACCGAAGTGTTCGGCGTCTTCGACCTGCATCTGTAATAAATTAGAAATATTCCTGCTAAACTTAGATATTCAGAGCGGTGGCGCGGTGATGCGTCGCCGCTCTGTGTCTGTTTATATCGGCTTGTTTTGCTTTAAAGTATATTAATTTGTAATTTTGCCAAACTCAATACTAATTCCGGCAAACAATATAATATATCCGTTTCCCTATGAATTCACTATCTCCCGTCACCGGCGACAAGCCGCGCTATGAAGTGCTCGACGGTCTTCGCGGAGTGGCCGCGATGATTGTTGTCGTCTTTCACCTCTTCGAAACCTACTCAGGCGGCGTAGACAAACAGATCATCAACCACGGTTATCTCGCTGTCGACTTTTTTTATGTCCTTTCGGGCTTTGTCATCGGCTATGCCTATGACGACCGATGGCCGAAAATGACAGTCTGGAATTTTTTCAAACGCCGTCTCATACGCCTGCAGCCAATGGTGGTCGCCGGACTCGTCTTCGGAGCGGCGCTTTTCTATCTCGGCGATTCACCCTATGCGCCCGAAGTGGTCAGAACGCCATGGACCCGGCTGTTGCTCGTTCTCGTCATAGGCTGTTTCATGTTCCCGACGCCTCCGTCGCTCGACATACGCGGCTGGCGCGAGATAACGCCCATCAACGGTCCGCAATGGTCGCTGATGTGGGAATATGCAGGCAACATATTCTACGCGCTGTTCGTCCGACGGCTGTCTAAGACAGCTTTGGCCGTACTTGTCGTCATATCGGCACTGATGACTCTCGATCTGGCGCTCGACATCGACGTTTTCGGCATCCTTGATGTCAGAAGCCATGTGCGCTACACTGTCATCGGTGGCTACGGCATGTCATCCGAGCAGATTTATATCGGACTGGCCCGTCTGTGCTATCCGTTTTTCTGCGGGTTGCTGCTCTTCCGTCTGGGCAGACGCTTGACGGTCAGCCACGGAGGCTTCGGTCTGTGCAGTCTCACCCTGACCGCGGCGCTCGCGATGCCCCATGCAGGCACTCAGTCTGCTCCATGGCTCGACGGAGTCTATAACGCGACGGTCATCATAGCTGTCTTTCCCCTGCTTGTGCTGATGGGAGCCGGCAGCAAAATCAAATCACCACGCACAATAGCGCTCTGCCGCTTTCTCGGCGAGATTTCTTATCCGCTCTATATCACCCACTATCCGTTGATATACATACAGTTCGGCTGGGCTACCCGCCATCCCGAAGCATCTGCAGGCACACACATAGCCGTAGCCGCCGGCATATTCTGTCTCTCGCTTTTCGTCGCCTACGCCATGCTAAGGCTCTACGACCTGCCCGTAAGACAGTGGCTCACCCGACACTGGCGCTGACACAATAGTCCGAACGGCTCTTAACGTTTATTAATTTGCCGCTAAGGCATCGATTTAGTAATTTTGTAATACCTAAATTACTACGAAAATGGCACGAAAAGACATACCCGTACTGCTGCTGACCGGTTATCTCGGCAGCGGCAAGACAACCCTCCTCAACAATATCCTCAGCAACCGCCGCGGCATACGCTTCGCAGTCATCGTCAACGACATCGGCGAGGTCAACATCGACGCCTCCCTGATACAGAAAGGCGGCATCGTGGGCCAGGACCAATCGGGCGACCTCGTCGCTCTCCAGAACGGCTGCATCTGCTGCACACTCAAGACCGACCTCATCAAACAGCTCGCCGAACTCGTCCAGTCTGACCGCTTCGACTATATCGTCGTCGAAGCAAGCGGCATCTGCGAGCCCCAGCCAATAGCCCGCACCATCGATGCCATGCAGACCATGGCACGCCCCGAAGATACCGTGCCGCGTCTCGATTGCATCGTCACCGTCGTCGACGCCCTCAGACTCAAAGACGAATTCGGCTGCGGCGACAGTCTCACACGCCCCGACATAGACGACGAAGACATCGAGCGCCTCGTCATCGAACAGATTGAATTCTGCAACATCATCCTGCTCAACAAGATATCAGAAGTCAGCCGTGACGAGGCCGAACACCTCAAGGCCATCATCCGCGCCATACAGCCCGCTGCGCGCATCATCGAGTGCGACTACGCCCGCATCGACCTCGACGACATACTCAACACCCGAATGTTCGACTTCGAGCGTGTCGCCACGTCGGCAGCATGGGTCCGCGGCATAGAAGGCCACGAAGAAGATGTTGATGATGACGATGACGACGACGATAACGACGAACATGACCATCACCACGCCCACGGACATCACGGACATGAGCACCATCACGATCACGATCATGACCATGAACATCATCACGACCATGACCACGGCGAGGCCGAGGAATATGGCATCGGCACCTTCGTCTACTATCGCCGCCCGGCATTCGATTTCAACAAATTCGACCGCTTCATCGCCCGGTCATGGCCCAAGAACGTCATCCGCGCCAAAGGTGTCGTCTACTTCAGCCAGAACCGCAACATGTCGGTACTGTTCGAGCAGGCAGGCTCTCAGAAAAACCTCACCGAAGCCGGCTACTGGTATGCCACCGCCCCGGCTGACGAACTCCGGCAGATCATGGCCGCCGAACCCGGACTCGTGCGCGACTGGGATCCCGAATACGGCGACCGCATGCAAAAAATAGTCTTCATTGGCCGCGACCTCGACCGTGAGGCCATCACAAAAGCCCTTGACGCCTGTCTCGTGTGATGGAAGAGCGCCCTTTCACATCAAGCCTGCTCGAGGAAGCCGTCACCGAGCTCTCACGGCTGCCGGGCGTCGGCCGCAAGACAGCCCTGCGTCTGGCCCTGCACCTGCTCCGTCGCGACGAGCGCGAGACCGACAACCTCAGCAACGCCCTCACCCGACTGCGCCATGAAGTCAGATACTGCCGCCAGTGCCACAACATCAGCGAGACCGAGCTTTGTCCCGTCTGCAGTTCGCCATTGCGTGACAGCCGCACCGTCTGCGTCGTCGAAAACGTCAAAGACGTCATGAGCATCGAAAACACCTCAAGTTTCAACGGCGTCTATCATGTGCTCGGCGGCCTCATCTCACCCGTCGACGGCATAGGCCCCGACAGCCTCGAGATAGCCTCGCTTGTCGAACGCGTAGCCGCAGGCGGCGTCGACGAAATCATTCTCGCCCTGAGCGCCACGATGGAAGGCGATACCACAAACTACTACATCTTCCGCCGTCTCGCCTCTCTCCCCGTCAGAATAACCCAGCTCGCGCGCGGCGTCTCTGTCGGCAACGAAATCGAATACACCGACGAAATCACCCTCGGCCGCTCGCTCATCAACCGTATACCCTTCAACGACACCTTCAGACAATGACACCTCTCACAGGCCCACGCCTGACACTCCGCCCCGTCGAACCGGCTGACCTCGACAGCCTGTATATCTGGGAAAACGACAGCTCGGCATGGGGCGTCGCCTCAACCCGCGCCCCCCTCTCGCGACGACAGCTCCACGACTATATCGAGAGCTATGACGCCGACATCTATGCCGCCCGACAGTTGCGTCTCGTCATCGAGGAGACAGCATCGGGTCGCGCCATCGGCGCCATCGACCTCTATGACTTCGACCCGCGCGACCTCAGAGCCTTCGCCGCCATATACATCGCCGAAGCCAGCCGTCGACAAGGCTACGGCAGCGAAGCCCTCGGCCTCATGGCCGACTATGGCCGCGCCGTCATCGGGCTGCACCAGATAGCAGCCTTCGTCGCCGTCGGCAATGTCGCGTCACTCGCCATCTTCCGACACTGCGGCTTCAGCAGCGCCGGACGTCTGCGCTCATGGATCAAATACGACAGCCGCTACCATGACGTCATCATCATGCAGCGCCTCTTTGTCTGACCCCTCCCCGCCGACCACCGCCCCATCCGCAAAAAAACGCGCAGCCCCGCACGTTGATTGCATGCGGGGCTGCGCTATATAAAAATCAGCAGAAAATTTAAAGAATATTGGCCTTGATGTTTTCGACGATATATCTTACATCGTCGTCAGAGACCCAGGGGCCAGCAGGAAGACATATGCCGACTTTGAAGAGTGATTCGCTCACACCGTTGACGTAAGCGGGCGCATCTTTGTAGACCGGCTGTTTGTGCATCGGCTTCCACAGAGGGCGTGATTCGATGCCGGCGGCGTCAAGCGCCAGACGCAATGCCTCGACTGAGGCGTTTGGCTCGAGGTCGGTGTGTGCCGACTTGGTGGCATGTGTTACACCGGCTGCGCCGCCTACGGCACCGGTTATTACCTCGGCATAAGCATTTTCCTGTCCCTTGATGTGTACTTCCGGGTCAAGTGTGGCTGTGCAGAGCCAATAATTCGAGTCAAATTCAGGCGAAGGTGCTGTGTGCATCTTAATGCCTTTGACATCTTTCAGTAGCTCTTCATACAAAGCCTGTACATGACGGTGATGGGCGATATGCTCGTCAGCGACCGTCATCTGACCACGACCGATTCCGGCGCAAATGTTTGACATGCGGTAATTGTAGCCGATAGCCTCGTGCTGGTAGTAGGGGTAAGACTCGCGAGCCTGAGTTGCATACCACATAATCTTGCGCCAAGATTCTTCGTCGGGGCAAATCAGAGCGCCACCGCCTGAGGTGGTGATCATCTTGTTGCCATTGAACGACAGCACGCCATATTCTCCGAAAGAGCCGAGAACCTGACCGTTGAAGCGCGAGCCGAAGCCCTCGGCGGCATCTTCGATGACGGGAACCCCGTAGCGGTTGGCAATCTCCATGATGCGGTCAATCCTGTACGGCATGCCGTAGAGCGCAACCGGAATGATTGCTTTCGGCTTTCGGCCCGTCTTGGCTATGCGGTCTTTTATGGCCTCTTCAAGAAGATCGGGCTCCATATTCCATGTGTCTTTTTCTGAATCAACAAACACAGGAGTTGCGCCGAGATAAGTGACGGGGTGGCTCGAAGCGCAGAAGGTGAACGATTGAACAATCACTTCGTCACCCGCTTTTACGCCGCATGCGATCAGCGCCAGATGCACCGCAGCTGTACCAGCAGACAACGCAACAACCTTCTTTTCGAGAGGACCGTTGCCGTCAGTACACTTGTTGACAAACTCTTCGAGGTCTTTCTCAAAACCATTGACGTTGGGTCCAAGAGGAACAACCCAGTTAGTATCAAAGGCCTCTTTTATAAATTCCTGTTCCTTGCCGCTCATGTGAGCCAGACAAAGTAAAATACGGTTATTATCAGCCATAATTTTATATTATTTCATTGTTATATTTCATCTTGCGGCCGAGAACGGTGCAGAATATCATTTCAATGTCTTTTACGAAGGAATAGTGATGCAGATAATAGAGGTTTATCCTCACCTTGTCAGGAAATATCACCTCATCATTATATTTCTGCGGGTCTGGCTGAAGAGCCAGCAAATCCTCCTCATCGCGGTATTTAAGCGATGCCGGACCGGTGATACCGGGGCGAAGCTTCAGTACTTCCCTTTCGTCGCCCCTGAGCTGATCGGCATAGCCAGGCACATCTGGCCTCGGCCCTACAAAGCTCATATCGCCGGTAAGAACATTCCATAATTCAGGCAGCTCATCGAGTTTATAATGACGCAGCTTAGCACCTAACGGCGTTATGCGGCTCTCGCCAGCCACCGAAACCGAACTGCCGCCATGACCGACAGTCATCGAGCGGAACTTATACATAGTAAACAGTTTGCCTTTGCGACCAACGCGTTTCTGCTTGAAAATCACCGGGCCCCCCGGCATCTTCACCCGAATAAGAACCGCCACTATCAACAGCACCGGCCATAGCACCACCAGTCCGATGAGAGCCATCAGCCGGTCAAAAATGAATTTAAGTGACATTATTTTTCAAAAGAAGATTTTTTCGGGAAAGCAGCTTCCATGTCTTCGATGACCATTTCACGAAGACGAGGATATTCTTCGCTTGATAAGAATTGCGTGTCATTCAGGCAAATGAAATTCTTTTCGCTGAGATAATGCCTCTCTTCAGTATAGTGTTTTATAGATGCAAGCACTATACAATGGTCATCGTCAAAATAATGCGGATAGAATCTTCCTGACATCAGAGCAATATCCCTGAATAAATATTGATTCAAATCAGTATATTCGCGAAAACGGTGAGTGCGAGTTGCCGCTATCTCATCGGGGAATAGATTCTCGCACTCCTTGAGATTTGACAATAAGAATGGTTGTGGATTGTGATTAACTTTAATCCATTTATACTTGCCAATTAAAGACAAGATTCGATTTCTCATTCTGTCTGAGGCCTTATATGAGGGATCGAAAAACAACTTAGGCGAATTCGAGCGCAAATGAGCTAACGGATAGACATTGTTGAGTAATTTTATCGAATTTTTGACTGTTTGAACATAAGGGTCTTTCACGCGGATTTTGTCATATAGCCAACCACCGCGAGGAATGTCGAGTACAAGATAGTCAATCGGCAGCTCATCCTTGAAAAATCGGTCCGGACCTATTGGTTGCATCACAACAGTATCATCGTTGAAATAAACGAACTGTTCCGCTAAGTCCGGAATATTCATCAAATTCATCTCGATAGGACGCGCGCTGAAAGTAGGTAATGCAGTCCTCTGTGCAAAAAAATCTGTATGTTTATGAAAACATAATTTTTGTGCATCAGTGTTCATCCATTTCGGTAAATGCCCGCATGTTAAGAAATGGACTTTTCGTACCCATGGCATGTTTTTCTCGATGCTGCGAAAAACATACCTCAGTGTGTCCCAGTCTCTAAAATAATGAGAAAGATTGGACTTCTTCTCATGGAATTCTCCCAAATACTTAGCTCTTTCTGCTTTCCATACCGGATCTGAATCATCAACCCATGGTAATACTATGTCTATGTATTGTTCAATTTTTGAATTAGCTTTCTTCATCATATAATTATGTAATAAGCAGAGATTTTATTTCCTAAATAATTTTTGAAATACAAAACTGCGTATATTATTGGGCAGTACTACCTGAATAATAAAGCGGCCAAAGACATTATATAAATATCGAATAGGGGAAATTATATTATGAGACACCATATAACCTTGTAAACGAGCTTCGCTTTTGAAGTATTTCCATCCCCCACGACGTTGATACATTTCTTTTCCTACACGAACATTTACCAAGACTTCTTTTAAATTAGCAAACTGATATTCTGCTAAGGCCAACCGCAACCACAAGTAATAATCCTCATTGCAATACCAATCTTTATATCCGCCGACAGCCATCACAGCCGATCTTAATAGCATAACACTTACTTGATTAAACGGGCATCTTGATCCTAATCGCTTTTCGATATCACAATGTTCAGTCGGAACTACCCTATATCCAATAATGTTTTCCGGTGTATCTATAAACTCTGATATTTGTCCACCCAATACAGCTACGCCGGGATTATTCATTAAGTAATCTATTTGTTTTTCAAATCTATTTGGTAATGCGATATCGTCAGCATCCATTATTGCAATAATATCATTAGAAGCTTCTTCTATAGATTTTTGTCTTGCGCTTGCATGTCCTAAATTTTCATCCAATCTGATTAATTTTACATAATCGTTCTTCGCACATTCATTAATAGTATCTTGCAAATCACCATATATAGGGCCATCCACAACTATAACTACCTCATCAGGTCTTAATGTCTGTTGTCTCGTAACACTATTAAACGCTTGCATAAATGCGTGTGGGTCATCTCTATGATACACACACATTGCCACTGAAAATTTCATCATTATTATCTACGTGAAAAATAGCCTTTTATCATTGCGCGAAATACCTTTGTCGAAGTTAAATCCTTACGATATCGATATCGCAAATGCATTGTTGAATAACATAAATAGACAAATCCTAATAAAGAGCCCAGTAACCTACGCGATGCCCACCCGTGATTTTCAAAGAATTTCTCGTTAAATCCTGAAAACCATTGGCTTTCACTAGGCAATACAGTAGCTATTGTATATGGGAAATAATACATTTTAATGCCCGCTCGTCTACAACTTAAAAGGAACTTGTTCTCCTCTCCGCCACCATTACCTGTTCCCGAACCCATTTTAACATCAAAATGAATGTTATTCTTGATTACTTCATTTTTTTTAAATGTAATTTGTAACGAATTTGCCTTTAATAGATCTTTAAAAGAAAGTCTATATTTTACCTCTGGATATCTCCGCGTGCCATCTTTTCTAATTAATGAAAATAGTGCTGCTCCACATTGGGGCTCATCTTCGTATCCTTTTATAATTTTATCCTGATAATCATCTGCCATGAATTCATCATCATCACATACCACACAAATTGCATCATCCGGAGCAAACTGAATTGCCATATTTCTCGATCGAGAGAGCCCACGCTCAGTAGTACATACAAATATGGCGTTACACAACTCACCATTCTTATTAATGAATGTAAAACGATCAACCGCGTTTTTGTCACATTGATTTATTACAACGACATCTGATTGAATATTACTATCAGCAATTATTCTAGTATCAGTTTTATACATACAAGATATTAAAGCACAAACTCGCATCATTCTTATTTTAATTATTCTTTTTTGTAAGATGATATTTCAATGTCTCAATTAGAGGACAAAAAAAATAGTACGGTGATCTCCAGGCATACTTTACCATTACTCTTAATGCATCCAAAAAATACCCGTTTTTAATATAGCTTAAACAGACACCTGAATAATTTCGTGCATATACTTTATTTCGATAAAATTTATCATTGCTAGAATTTTCCGTTATATATGCATCGAATTTATTTAAAAATTTAGCTTTCAGGTCCTCCATAGCTCTAGCATTCGGAATATTCTCCCCCCCATTTGTTCCTATGACTGTCAACGGTTTTTGTATAGCTCCAATATTAAAGCCTTCATTGAAGAATCTTAGCATCAGTTCATAATCTTGATGTCGATTAAAACTCTCATCAAAACCATTTATCTGTTTTATTGCGTTTGCTTTAAAGATTAAACTTGGTGTGAATAATTTTGTTTTAAGCAACAATATTTCTTTCCCCAAATTACCACTTGGCAAATTCTTTGCAACTATTATTCCCTCACGTTCGCACTGTGAATAGGCTGCTTGATATTCAGGATGTAATTGCAAGTATTTTACTTGGATTTCTATTTTTTCCGATTTGAAGTAATCATCATCATCCAAAAAGGCGATATATGCGCCTCGCGATTCCTTTATGCCTGTATTACGTGCTGCCGCTCCATTCTTATTATGACGATGTTTTATATAAATAACTCTTTTGTCATTTTTATAAAAATCCATTTCAGCGGCGGTCGTTTTTCGCCATTGATCTGTTGGATTATTGTCATCAACGACAATAACTTCTATAGGCGAATATGTCTGATTGAGCGCCGAATCTATTGCTCGCTTTAAATTGCCTCTATTTTTATACGTTGGTATTATTATACTTACCAAAGGTCTTGCTTCGCTCATAAATAGAAACTGTATCTGATTTGTTTATTGTAAGCAATAAGAATAACCAATATGGGAACAATGCAAGAATTGTGACCGATAGACATCCGTAAATAAAATATTGGAGATAAAGCAATGGAATAATTGCGAATGTCAAATCTCTCTTCATTAATTTAAATCCTTTTATAAGGCCCCATATATTTACAATTAAAAATGCCAAACCTCCAAATAAGCCGGTTGCCATAAACTGTTCAACAATTATATTATGAGCATATATTTTACCTGGAATTAAATATGAATTTCCTAATAGTGGATTACTCATAAATAACTCCCATGCTTCTTTGTATAAGTTATCTCTACCCGATGAATGATTTGTAAGGCCATTTTCTTCAAAGAGCGATCTTATAACCCTATCAAATGCGTATATACCATTCGAGCGCATATAATTATTTATATCAATTAAAACATCGCCTGCTAATGGGATGATTAACATGATTACTATTACCACAATTATTAATCGTCTTGTATTCTTAACTTGGGATAGAATAAAAACCACAAAACAAGTTATCGTTGTAATAAATGGACCTCGTGAACCGCTGAATATAACACCTGTAATACCTACTACTGTAAATATCAACGCTATCATTCGACTTAGCTTAAAACCTGTTAAAACTGAAACCAAATAACACCCGATTATAAATAATGTAGTCGAATATTGGCCAAACCCAATAGAAAAAATAGCAGTTCTATATCTGCCATCATTATCTTGGATTGCATGCCCCGAAAGGATATCATTTAAAGACGAAACTACGCATAACAACAAAACCGCTCCAATTATAAACGCGACAGACTTGACGTCGAAATCGAATCTATATTGCTTAAAAAATATGGACGGAATCAAAATAGGACAAACGTAAAAGAATAAAATTGTGTTAGCCGTTTTATATAGGAAAAAGCCTTTGTCCGGAATTACAAAGTCTATCAGTAGCCTTATAAATAATAATAATAGATAGAAATATAATACCGACCAAATCAGATTGTTTGTGTTTATCTCTCGCTTTCGTTTAGCCGCAAAAAATAACATACATACAATAACAATCTGATATAATAGAATACTTGCCAACGATTTATCAATCCATCGTTGAATATATGCCGTTAATTCAACGGAAAACATCAATACAACAATGATAACCGGGAGTAAAGATTTGGTGATATTTCGATTATAGATTTTCGTATTCATTTAACACGAAGTTTAAGCAACTTACCGATTAAACTATCAATTCTATCCCGTTCGTTTTTATTAAATGCTACAAAATAGCATATTATTAAATAAATAGTTGACGCCACTATACTTTCAGTCACCAATATGACTACATTGAAAGGATAAAAACTCAGGACATAATTTATAATAAGCAAAAAGACAATAGGTAAGATTGTTTTTATATAAATAGCCTTAAACCAATCCCCAATATTTAAATTCGCATTACGTTTCAATATCGGGAGCCTCGTAACTGCACTTAATAATTCTGCTATAGCATAAGACCATATAGCATATTCTATGCTAACACCAAAATAAAGGCATAATGCTAATATCGGTATAACCGATAGTTTTATAGAATCAACTGTCAATGAATATAATTTAAGTTTACCCAATGCCCTGTTCGCAGATATTAAACCCGAAGTAGTTTGATCTATAATTGCAGATATCATTATGACAGAACACAGCAACGACGCATTTTCAGGTTCTTCTCCAAGCCACAATTTCAGTATATCACTAAGTCTGCACAAAAGAGGAATGCCAAACATACACATCAATATAAGAGACATTTTACTGGCCGTCATACTCAGTTTAAACATCCGATCTATATTATTTTGGCCAGCCGCTTTTGAAATAGGCGGATTAAAAGCCATCAACAACGAAGATGCTATGAAATTTAACGCGCCGCTAACTTGAACGGCTACTCCATATGATGCATTTATTACTGTACCAAAAAAACGGTTCAAGACTATTGCAATTCCTTGGTTTCTGCCGACGATACAGGCTGAAGAATACAACGACCATCCGGCAAATGACGCCAATTCCTTTATCACCGTTTTGCTAAACTGCTCATACTTAGGAATGTTACATTCTTTATATTTTAAGAATGTATATATATACATACTCACGAACGCAAATATATAAATACCCAATGTCAAATACGCGTATAGAACTAATTTGTCAATATGTATGTTGGTCACAATTATTGCTATAATTACCTTCCATAATCCGTCTACCACGTCTATAATGGAGATGAACACAAGATTCTCATGCGACACAAGGCAAGCTCTAAATGGAGACGTTAATATTGATACAAATACCATCGCTAAAGATATATGGTATACTTGTTTAGCTGCCGCTATTCGATAATGCGCAATATTTAAAACTCCTTCAAATAGAAATAATCCTACAATTTCAAGGAAGATAAACACCAAAACGCCCAATAACACATGCATTATCAGACTATTGGCAAATATTAAGCTCTGACGTTCTTCATTTTTTGCTCCCTGTTCAAATGAAAGAAAACGCTGTGTTGTTATAGACATGGCATTAGTAAGGAATGATAACATTCCAACAATTCCTGCCACAAGCATATAAATACCATAATCCTCATTTCCTAAAGCATGTAATATCAACCGCGTACTATACAACCCAAGAAATACATTTATTATAGTTCTTAGATACTGGGCGACTGTATTTACAGCAATTCTTGTGCTTGGTTGCATTGCTAACCAATCTCAATAAAAAGATTTACAACTAAAATATCAAATTTGATATCATCCTGCTTAGTCGTTTGACGTATCACATGATTGTAGGATTTTCAGATATATCTCTATTTTTTCAAATTGTATTTTTTCTAATAATTCTGATTCACTTATTTCTTTCATAAACTTTATCCAAAGTTTGTTCTCAATTCTTTCTGTTTCAATATTTACGATAAAGGAATATACCCTGCCTGTCGTATGTCCGTATACAATTTCAAATTGACTAAATGAACATTTCTTAGAATCAGGATGATCGATATACTTAAATGTATACTCAATCTTATCGTCCAAATAGTTTATGGTGAGGTAATATGGAATATCTGTTATTGATATTCTACGAAGTTCCGGACATTCGCGAGTAATATCACTCAGTATTTCAGAATCTCGCCTCCGTATAACTTGAAGTTTGCACATAACTTATTTTATTAGCTGTATTGTAAACTGGACTATTTTTTGATAATTTAGAAGTAAATCCTCTCCAATCCTACTCTTGAAATCTATTACATTATTATCACCGGTAAAATCGAAAACTATGACTCCCCATCGCTTATCCTCTGGACGAATTGGCATCGCTAATATTGAATTTGACTTTGAGTGTATCATCAATAGCGTATCATAGTCTGAAATATGGGAATCCTTCATATATTTATCTACACGCTTTTTGTCTGATCTACTGAGATTTCTATAATCCGTAGGTAGCTTTATATCTTGAATTGATTCAGTAGAGCAAGTCTTGGTTTCGCCTGTTTTATAGCATTCCGCGACTATGCTTGTACTCTTTGCCTGCGGGTCATTATTTATTCTAAAAAACGTATTTGATTTTGAATCATCTATCGAACAATATCTGACGTAAATCGACAAATACTTTTTAAAGGGGTTAGGTACTATACTGCCTGGCGCATCACGACATATAAACTTTAATAAATATGGCAGTATGAAACGCCAGCCTCGTTGTTCACTGAAAATCGTTATTCTTGTATTATAGTTTCCTCCCGCCAAATGTTGATTAGTCAGATGTTTGAGAAATTTTTTTAGCCAAAGTCGCTGATCGTTATGGGTCTTACGCTTCGATATTACAATAGTTACTAAAAAAATTGCAATCGTCAAAAACAGACATAAGCCCTTGTGCTCTACGATGCTATTATAACTTTCTACATTGAGCCAACGAAATGCAATCGGCGCTTTGTCAATAGTATCAACCATTGACAAATCTCCAATTGCATAACAAAGATATGAAACGACAATCGAAAGAATACTAGTCCAATCCCTTACAATGGCCTTAATCATAATACATTACTTTAACGCAAGCCAACTTTTACTCTATAAAGTATAAATCTCATTTTTCTTAAAAACGCAACACCCACTAAATCAACCAACTAAACACAGTAAAATCGTATTAACGATTGGCAAAAGCACTAAGCGAAGAGATTCTATACTCCGCTTAGTACTTAAAAGTGTAAATGACTATATTACAATCTGCCGTCGCACTCTTGGCGAGGACGAGTGGCTTTTACATCAAAAATCACATGTTTCGGTTTGAGGAGGGCTGTGATGTCGAGGCCTTCGAATTCGCGATGGGCGACGGCGGCGATGGCGGCGTCGAATTTCTCACCGGCGGGAAGTTCGTTGACTACAGTAAGGCCGTACTCGCGCTCGACGGCGGCAGGATTGGCCCAGGGATCGTAGATAGTGATGTTGAGATTATATTCTTTGAGAGCCTTGACGATGTCGACAACCTTGGTGTTGCGCACGTCGGGGCAGTTCTCTTTGAATGTAAAGCCAAGGATGAGGATGTGGCTGTCAAGTACCTGGATGCCTTTCTTGAGCATGAGTTTGACGACGCGGTCGGCAACATAGGCACCCATGCCGTCGTTCATGCGGCGTCCGGCGAGGATTATCTCAGGGTTGTAACCGTAGCGCTGGGCGCATTGTGCAAGGTAATAGGGATCGACACCGATGCAGTGGCCGCCGACGAGTCCGGGCTTGAAGGGGAGGAAGTTCCATTTGGTCGATGCAGCCTCGAGCACATCGGTCGTGTCGATACCCATTAGGGTGAAGATTTTCGAGAGCTCGTTGACGAAAGCGATGTTGATGTCGCGCTGCGAGTTCTCGATGACCTTGGCGGCTTCGGCGACTTTAATTGAGGGTGCGAGGTGTGTGCCTGCTGTGATGACGCTGCTGTAAACATCGTTGACAAGGCGGCCGATCTCGGGTGTTGAACCTGAGGTGACTTTCTTGATTTTTTCGACAGTGTGGAGTTTGTCGCCGGGGTTGATTCGCTCTGGCGAATAACCGGCATAGAAATCTTTGTTGAATTTCAGACCACTGACACGTTCTACAACGGGGATACATTCGTCTTCGGTGACACCGGGATAGACTGTAGATTCATAGACCACGATGTCGCCGGGTTTGATGACTTTGCCGACAGTCTCGCTGGCTCCGTAGAGGGGTGTGAGGTCGGGATTGTTGTTTTCGTCGACGGGCGTCGGTACGGCAACGACGTAGAAGTTACAGTCTCGGATGTCGTCGATGTTGGCGGTGCAGCGGAAACCGTGATTGTTGATAGCATCCTGAAGCAATTCGTCGCTGACTTCAAGAGTAGCGTCGTGTCCGGCCATGAGGGCCTCGCAGCGGCGTGCGTTCATATCAAAACCGACGGTAGGATATTTTGTTGAAAAGAGTCGTGCAAGCGGCAGGCCCACATAGCCGAGGCCTATCACGCAAATCTTAATTTCTTTGTCCATTGTATTAAATTATGATGTTAGAGATTGTTCCAATACCACTCGCAGGCTTGTTTAAGGCCCTGTTGCATCGAAAATTGCGGATCATATCCGAGAAGTCTGCGGGCTTTGTCAATCGAAGCGAGGCTGTGGGGAATGTCGCCGGCGCGGTTAGGACCATGCGTAGGCTCAACAGCGGCTATAGCCGGGTCATAGGCCGAAAGATATTCCTTGAGATAACCGACAAGCTGGTTGAGTGTAGTGCGCTCACCAAAAGCCGTATTATATATCTGGTTGACTGCTTCCGGATTTGTCGTCGTCATGGCCCGCATATTCATCTCAATGACATTATCAATGTACGTGAAATCACGGCTATACTCGCCGTCACCATTGATGTTGGGAGCCTCATGCGCCATGAATTTCTTGACAAACAACGGTATGACTGCGGCATATGCGCCATTGGGATCCTGACGGCGCCCGAAGACATTGAAATATCGCAAGCCGATGTATTCAGTACCGTATGTGCGGGCAAAGACGTCAGCATAAAGTTCGTCGACGTATTTCGTGATGGCATATGGTGATAGCGGTTTGCCAATGACATCCTCTACTTTTGGCAGCGACGCACTGTCGCCATAAGTGCTTGACGAAGCAGCAAAAATGAAACGGCGTACGCCGGCATCGCGCGCGGCAATGAGCATGTTGAGGAAGCCACCGATATTGACATCGTTGGTCGTGGCTGGGTCTTTAATCGAACGTGGCACCGAGCCGAGAGCTGCTTCATGAAAGACGGTGTCGACGCCATCGACCGCCTTGCGGCAGGCTTCGATGTCGCGGATATCACCTACCTGCATGTCGAACTGCGCGCCAAAGCGCTCAATCAAGGGGATGATATTCTCCCAGTGGCCTGTAGCAAAGTTGTCGAGACAACGCACACGGTAGCCCGACTCAAGCAGGTGCTCACAGAGGTTAGA
Source organism: uncultured Porphyromonadaceae bacterium (assembly GCA_902493335.1). GTDB lineage: Bacteria > Bacteroidota > Bacteroidia > Bacteroidales > Muribaculaceae > CAG-873. The sequence goes on along the minus strand of CABUPJ010000017.1, from coordinate 3,022 downwards.
GCCGATAAAGCCGGCACCACCTGTGACTAATACTGTTGGTTTCATATATTGTTTTTTGAATTTGGGGTAATATTCGAGAGACTATGCCGCTGTGATTGAGGCGATGAGTGAGGTGAGGACGAGGAAGGCCCGGTGGGCGGCAATTGTCATGTCGGCTGTGAGGTCGGCGTGAGGATTTAGAGTCGCAAGTGATCCGAGTGTGGGGCGCATGGACGGTAATGCGTTCCAGATCAAGGGCGCAAGGCCAATCAACTGCAAATCGCCGGTGCTCAATGATGATGGTTGTAACCGCATAAGTCGTCCGACTTCATTTTCAAACCATTCTGTCGCTACGTCGAGCCGGATTCTATCAGGCACAATTGCGGCTGCGGTGAGGAGCGCACGGGCGGATGCAACGTCGAGGTTACGACCGGAACATACTTCTGCAAACCTCACGAGACGGTCATCATCGTCACCGCTAATGATGGCAAGCATCAGGCGGTCGGCGTCTGTCAGATGCTTCGAGCGCAGCAGGACTTCAGACTGCCGGTCGACAAAGAGTTTGAGATGGTCGAGACTATAGCCATATTCAAGGATGCGCAAATGCTCGAGAGCACGGACGCATGACGTTGTATCACGTAGAGTATGATAAAGCAGACTGATGCGGTCGGCGACAGCGCTAATACGACGTCCGCAAAATGACGCCTCGGCAACGCAATCCGAGTCAGCGGTAATTGCGGCATACTCGCTACGATATTGATAAATCTGTGAGAGCGCAATAAGGCCGTCGAGTGCGACGAGACTATCAACATCGATGCGGTCATAGCGGCTGAACGATGCTTTTACCAAAGGCGTTGAAGCCTCTATATCAGATACGTTCGACATCAATTGGATTGATATGGACTTTGGCACAGCCGAGAGCGTCTATGACGATAACAAGCTGACTACTGCCGTCGGCTAAAGAGACGATTTCCCCCTCAAGCCCACGAAGATTGCCGCGCACGACCCTGACGTTCTGTCCCCTGACATAGTCACCGCTGAAAGTGACAGGATTGTCAGACTGTCCGAGCATAAAACGTAATGCAGCCATCTGTGAATCAGGCACAACCGCAAGAGGTCGATTGAGAGAAGCGTCTGACTTCGCAGCGCGATCGGTCATAAAGCGGTTGATATACGGGAGATTGACAACAATGCGACGGCGCTCAGATTCGGTGCAGCGCACAAAAACAGTTGCCGTTAGGAGTACTCGATCGACGGTCTTACGCCGCCCGTTCTTCCACACCCGAAGTTCTTCCTGCGAAGCTACAAAGCTTTCAAAACCCAAGGTTTCAAGCTTTTCTGCCACCGACTTTTCGCGATTATTGCCTACGATAGCGACATACCATTTGCGGTCGCTTACGCCTACGGCGTCGTCAACGCCCGAGGGCACCGCCGCAACGCCATCAGATAATACTACGCCGCTCATAAAAGGAGTCGATATGCGATAAAATCACAATCTCTTTATAAGAGAGCGTCACTAATCGTAAATTGCAATATATGGATAAGTTAGCCGACATACAGCCAATCGCTTTCATTAATTTGTATTATACAGAGTCTGCGCAACCACTATGGCGCACACCAGTTAACAATAGCTAACCTTCAAATATTTTTGCAGATACCGCAACATTTTCGTAAATTTGCGCCATTAAAAAGTATCTCTTATAAAGAGATAATGATTTCGCGAATTCAATTTTTTGACTGCATAAAAAAACGAAGTGCCGACTCCTTTATATCAGAATCGACACTTCGCTTTCAATATTACTGTATGACTTTCTACGAAAAAGCCGGATAGAAGGCCACGAAGACGGGCTTTGTCTGAGTAATACGGCGACCGGTATCAGTAAGCGAACCATCAGCGCCAACCTCATAAATCTCCACGACATTTCCATCCCGACAGGCAACCAACATATATCTGCCATCAGGCGAAAAAGTGAAATTACGGGGATGAACAGAAGTCGGAGTATGACTGCGGTATTTCAGTAATCCGCTGACACTGTCGACGTCAAAGGTTGCAATGCCGTCATTTTTCAATCGCAGCGACGCATAAAGATGACTACCATCAGGCGACAGATGAATATCGGCAGCTCCACGCGCACCGACAGTGTCTGCAGCAATATATTGCACAGGCTTTAGCTCACTGCCATCATAACTCAACACTGTCACCTCATCCGACAACTCGTTAATCAGATAAGCCATAGTGCCGGCTGCATTGAACGTGATATGTCGGGGACCAGAACCGGGTCTGATGACGACATCGCGGTCAGACCGGTCTGCAATAAGACTGTCTCCCCCGATAGCAAACATATGGATTCTGTCAAGACCGAGATCATCGACAAGCAGATAGCGCTTATCAGGCGTAAAAGCGACGCAATGTGCGTGAGAAGCAGCCTGACGTACAGAATCAAGACCATGCCCTTCAAAAGCCACGTGCCTGACACCGCCTGCGAATCGGCCGCCCGCTATCGGGAATAACGAAACTGTACCGCCGCCATAATCAGCCGTCAGCACATAACGGCCGTCGGGACTCACTGCTACATAGCATGGCGATGACGAGCCGACAAGGCGTGTGTCAACCACGCTAAGACGTCTGTCAACCGAATCAGGGGCAATAATGTTTATCGTAGAATTAGCCTCGTCACTCTCGCAAACAGCATAGACTGTCCCGTCCTGACCAATCGCCGCAAACGAAGCGTTAGCCACCGGCAGACGATAGAGCAAATCGGTCTTTGCGCTGTCAGCATCAAAATTATAGACATACAGAGCACTGTCGCCCAACTCAGAATAACTGCCGACGATAAGCGTCAGTCCGGCGTGAGAAGCATCCGCTGCTTCCCTGTTTGTGCACGCGCCAACACTCAGTGCGCCTGCAACGACAATTGGTAAAATAGCTTTCATGATAATATACTTTATTATAAAGGAGAAGCCCGGGGAGACTGATGTCTCTCCGGGCTTCGTAGAGGGGGCGGTGACCTACTCTCCCACTTTCGCAGTACCATCGGCGCGG
>CABUPJ010000016.1 GCA_902493335.1 uncultured Porphyromonadaceae bacterium | reverse complement strand
CCCCATCCACGACCACTTTAGCGGCAGACATCCCCGCGCACCTGAAAAGTCAAAACGATGTCAAAAGTACATTGACATCGTTGTTACAAAAAAACTGTAGGGCCGCGCAATCGCGCGGCCGCCTAAAAGCCTGTTGCTTACGCGGCTGTGCCATGGCACAGCTCTACAGCCTTAAAAATCTTCTGTTCTTTTGTCCTTCTGCCTTGTGTTCTTTTTTTCAACTCACTGGCATCCAAGGACTAAAACCCTTGCTCCATAGACCGATTGTGCATTGATAAAAAAACAGAGCCGCGTCACGGTAGTGTGACGCGGCTCGGGATTATGCTGTGAATCTGTGTGTCAGATTAGAGCTGGGGACCTGCGGCAACGAGTGCTTTGCCGGCAGCGTTGTTCTCATACTTCTTGAAGTTCTTGATGAAACGCTCTGCGAGGTCTTTTGCCTTGGCTGCCCATTCTTCGGGATTTGCGTAGGTGTCGCGGGGATCGAGGATCTTGGGATCTACGCCGGGGAGTTCGGTCGGGATCTCGAAGTCGAAGATGGGGAGTTTCTTTGTCGGGGCTTTGAGGATGGCACCGTCGAGGATTGCGTCGATGATGCCGCGTGTATCTTTGATAGAGATACGTTTGCCTGTGCCGTTCCAGCCTGTGTTGACGAGGTAAGCCTTGGCGCCTGATGCTGTCATGCGCTTAACGAGTTCCTCGGCATATTTGGTAGGATGGAGTTCGAGGAATGCCTGGCCGAAGCAAGCCGAGAATGTCGGGGTCGGCTCGGTGATGCCGCGTTCTGTACCGGCGAGTTTGGCGGTGAAGCCCGAGAGGAAGTAGTATTTTGTCTGCTCGGGTGTCAGGATTGACACGGGAGGAAGAACACCGAAGGCATCGGCACTCAGGAAGATCACGTTCTTGGCGGCGGGGCCGGCAGAGATCGGACGGACGATGTTCTTGATGTGGTCGATGGGGTAGCTTACGCGGGTGTTCTCTGTCACGCTCTTGTCGTTGAAGTCGATTTTGCCGTTGGCGTCGACTGTGACGTTCTCGAGGAGGGCGTCGCGGACAATGGCGTTGTAGATGTCGGGCTCGCTGTCTTTGTCGAGATTGATGACCTTGGCATAGCAGCCGCCTTCGAAGTTGAAGACGCCGTTGTCATCCCAGCCGTGTTCGTCGTCACCGATGAGGAGACGTTTGGGGTCGGTCGAGAGGGTTGTCTTGCCTGTGCCTGAGAGACCGAAGAAGATGGCGGTATTCTTGCCTTCGAGGTCGGTGTTGGCCGAGCAGTGCATCGAAGCGATGCCCTTGAGGGGAAGGAAGTAGTTCATCATAGAGAACATACCTTTCTTCATCTCGCCGCCATACCATGTGTTGATGATGACCTGTTCGCGGGTTGTGATGTTGAAGACAACCGCTGTCTCGCTGTTGAGGCCGAGTTCCTTGTAGTTGGTGAGTTTGGCCTTAGAAGCGTTGTAGACGATGAAGTCGGGTGTGAAATCGGCGAGTTCCTCGGCTGTGGGGCGGATAAACATGTTGGTCACGAAGTGAGCCTGCCATGCTACTTCCATGATGAAGCGCACTGCCATGCGGGTGTCTTTGTTTGCGCCGCAGAAGCCGTCGACAACATAGAGTTTTTTGTTTGAAAGCTCGCTGAGTGCAAGTTCCTTGCAGGCTTTCCATGCCTCCTGAGTGGCGGGTTTGTTGTCGTTCTTATATTCTTCGGTTGTCCACCATACGGTGTCTTTCGATTTTTCGTCGAGAACAATAAATTTGTCTTTGGGCGAACGGCCGGTATAGACGCCGGTCATCACATCGACGGCACCGAGCTCGGTGACCACACCTTTTTCATAACCTTCGAGGCCGGGGAGAGTTTCTTCCTTGAAGAGCTCTTCGTAAGAGGGATTGTAGACTACCTCGGTGGTGCCTTCGATACCGTATTTAGCGAGGTCGGCTTTGATCTCGGCTACACGGCTTTTCTTGATTTCTTCAATGTTGCTCATTGTAACTTGAATATATAAAATGTTAGTAATATGTCGCTTTAAGTCATCGCGAAGATGACGTACCTATCTTGTTTTCCAAATGCAAAGTTATAAACTTTTTTGATTATAGAAAAGAGTATTATGGAAATTTTTCCTTATTAATTATTTTTAATTTTTTCATTTTGCATTTGCCTCCTTTCTGTCTATGACAGCACTTTAACGGTTTTGGCGCCGCAAAAGTTGATAAGGTCTGAGTCAAAGCTTCTTAAATAAACCAAATTTTGCGACATAGCGACTATCCGGCGGCGCAGCCGCCAAAACCGTCAGACAAAAAAAGTCCGAGGGACTGCGCTGACTCGCGGCCCCTCGGACATATATGTAGTTACCTTTATCTATCGCGGATTATTCGGGAAGATGACCCACTTCGGGATCAACGCCCCACTGCTGCTGCGACAGACGTTTGTAGTTGTTATAGCGCCACTTGGCGTTGGCCTGGGCGGCGGCAAACAGCTCAGCTGCCTCTTCGGGGAACTGTTTTGCCAGCGACGCATAACGGACCTCGCCTTTGAGGAAGTCGGCAAACTTGCTCCAGTCGGGCTCTTTGCTGTCGAGCGAGAAGGGATTCTGGCCCTGGTCTTCAAGAGCGGGGTTATAACGCCAGAGCTGCCAGTAACCGCACTCGACGGCACGGCGCTGTTCTTCCTGGGCATGACCCATACCGGCCTTGAGACCGTGGTTGATACAGGGCGAATATGCTATGATCAGCGACGGTCCGTCGTATGCCTCTGCCTCGCGGATAGCCTTGAGGGTCTGGGCGTTGTCGGCACCCATCGCAACCTGTGCGCAATAAACGTAGCCATAGGTCGAAGCGATAAGGCCGAGGTCTTTCTTGCGGATACGCTTGCCTGCGGCGGCAAATTTGGCGACAGCGCCGAGCGGGGTCGACTTGGATGCCTGACCGCCGGTGTTAGAGTAAACCTCGGTGTCGAGCACGATGACGTTGATGTTCTTGCCTGAAGCGAGTACGTGGTCGAGACCGCCGAAACCGATGTCATAGGCGGCGCCGTCACCGGCGATGATCCACTGCGAGCGGGCGACCAGATAGCCCTTGAGCTCGAGGATGCCCTTGCAGATGTCACATCCGCAGGCCTCGCAGAGAGGCACGAGCTTGTCGGCGACCTCGCGGGTGACGCCGGCGCTGTTGCGGTTGTCGAGCCACTGCTGTGCGAGCGCCTTGATTTCGTCAGAGCACTTGTCGCAGCTGAGAGCGGCGGTCATAAGGTCGGCAAGACGGTTCTGAAGCTTCTCGGTGGCTATCTTCATGCCGAGGCCGAATTCGGCGAAGTCCTCGAAGAGCGAGTTGGCCCATGCGGGACCGTGGCCTTCGGCATTGGTGGTGTAAGGTGTCGAGGGCACCGAACCCGAGTAGATCGACGAGCAACCCGTTGCGTTGGCAACCATCTCGTGATCGCCGAAGAGCTGAGAGATAAGCTTGACATAGGGAGTCTCGCCGCAGCCCGAGCATGCGCCCGAGAACTCGAAGAGAGGTGTCGCAAACTGGCTGTTCTTGGGATTGAGTGTTACATCGACAAGATTCTGCTTGCTGGTGACTTTCTCAGAGCAGTATGTCCAGTCTTTCTGAAGGTCGAGCTGTGTCTCGAGAGGTTTCATCACGAGAGCCTTCACGCCCTTCTTGCCGGGGCAGACATCGACGCAGTTGCCGCAGCCGAGACAGTCGAGGACGTCGACAGCCTGGATGAAGCGCATGCCGGTGAATGTCTTGCCGATAGCCGGGATTGTGGCATCCTCGCCGAAAGGAGCGGCTGCCATCTCTGCGGCGTCGAGAACGAAGGGACGGATGGTGGCGTGAGGACAGACATACGCACACTTGTTACACTGGATACAGTTCTCGGCGAGCCATTCGGGAACGAAAGCTGCGACACCGCGTTTTTCGTATGCGGCCGTGCCCTGCTGCCATGTGCCGTCGGCGATAGCCTCGAAGTCAGAGACCTTGAGGAGGTCGCCGTCCTGGGCGTTGATAGGACGCACGAGCTTGTTGATGAATTCGGGGTCGTTGTTGGCGGGAGCGGGCTCGTCTGCGAGCTGTGCCCATGCCGGATCGACCGTGAGCTCCTTGTACTCGCCGCCGCGGTCAACGGCAGCAAAGTTCTTGTCGACCACGTCCTGACCTTTCTTGCCATAGCTCTTGACGATGAACTTCTTCATCTGCTCGACGGCGAGATCGACAGGGATGACCTCGGTGATGCGGAAGAACGCGCTCTGGAGGATGGTGTTGGTGCGGTTGCCCAGACCGATTTCCTGAGCGATCTTGGTGGCATTGATATAATAGACGGTGATATTGTGCTCTGCAAAGTAGCGTTTCACCTTGTTGGGCAGATTCTTGGCCAGCTCCTCGCCCTCCCAGATGGTGTTGAGCAGGAATGTGCCGCCGTCGCGGAGACCGCGGGTGACATCATACATGTGGAGATAGGCCTGGACGTGGCATGCGACGAAGTTAGGCGTGTTGACCAGATAGGTCGAGCGGATGGGCTTGTCGCCGAAACGCAGGTGCGAGCAGGTATAGCCGCCCGACTTCTTCGAGTCGTAGGCGAAGTAAGCCTGGCAGTATTTGTCGGTGTTGTCACCGATAATCTTCACTGAGTTCTTATTGGCACCGACCGTACCGTCAGCGCCGAGACCGAAGAACTTGGCCTCGAAGTCAGAATCGTCGCCGAGAGCCATCTCAGCCTTGGGAGGCAGCGAGGTGAAGGTCACGTCATCGATGATGCCGACAGTGAAGTGATCTTTGGGCATCGGCAGGGCGAGATTCTCATAGACGCCGATGATCTGGGCGGGAGTGGTGTCTTTCGACGCGAGACCGTAGCGGCCGCCGACGATGACGGGCGCGTTCTCCTTGCCGTAGAAACACTCCTTGACATCAAGGTAGAGAGGTTCGCCGTTGGCGCCGGGCTCTTTCGTGCGGTCGAGCACCGCGATAGCCTTGACAGTCTTGGGAACTGCGGCAAGGAAATGCTTGGCCGAGAACGGACGGTAGAGATGAACCGAAACGATGCCGACTTTCTCGCCTTTCTTCATCAGGTAGTCGATAGCCTCTTTGGCGGCTTCGGTCACCGAACCCATGGCGATGATGACACGGTCGGCGTCTTCAGCGCCATAGTAGTTGAAGAGGTGATATTCGCGGCCGGTGATTTTTGAAATTTCGGCCATATAGTTTTCTACGATTTCGGGCACTGCGTCATAGTGCTTGTTGCAGGCCTCGCGGTGCTGGAAGAAGACGTCACCGTTCTCAGCCATGCCGCGGGCGACAGGAGCGTCGGGGGTGAGGGCACGGTTGCGGAAAGCGGCCAGAGCCTCGCGGTCGAGCAGCGGAGCGAGATCGTCAGCCTCGAGCTGTTCGATCTTCTGAATCTCGTGAGACGTGCGGAAACCGTCGAAAAAGTTTACAAAAGGTATGCTTGACTTGATGGTTGCGAGGTGAGCCACACCCGAGAGATCCATCACTTCCTGGACAGAACCTTCGGCCAGCATGGCGAAACCGGTCTGACGGACAGACATCACATCCTGGTGGTCACCGAAAATCGAGAGGGCGTGAGACGCGAGCGTACGGGCCGACACATGGAAAACCGTCGGGAGCAGCTCGCCGGCGATTTTATACATGTTCGGGATCATCAGGAGCAAGCCCTGCGAGGCCGTGTATGTCGTTGTCAGCGCACCGGCCTGAAGCGAGCCGTGGACTGCGCCGGCAGCACCGCCCTCAGACTGCATTTCCTGCACGAGAACCGTCTCGCCGAAGATGTTTTTACGACCGGTGGCTGCCCACTCGTCGACATATTCGGCCATAGTAGACGAAGGTGTGATAGGATAGATGGCGGCAACTTCAGAGAACATATAGCTCACATGAGCGGCTGCCTGATTGCCATCACACGTTACGAATTTCTTTTCTCTACTCATAATGTAAGTGTTTTTATTCAGATTTTGCTTAGAATCAAACTATTGCCTTGCGCCCGACCACAACACGGGCTTTTGACGTGCGAAGATACGAATTTTTATTTTAAATTAAATAATCCGTTCAGCTAAATCGTGTTAAGATAGCGACATCGCGGTCTCAGTAAAACACCGGCTACCCTCACAGGTTGCCCCTTTTCGGCTTATTTATCTATTTTTATTTTAATTTCACGCCTGACCTTCCCGTTCAACAATCAAGCATAGTTCAATTTTATTGAACGATATTATTTTTTTGAACAAATAGCTTGTCATTTTATTTTATGTTCATTATTTTTGCACTGTTCAATATATTTGAACAAATCTTTATTCCTGAACATCATGATAGACATCGACATTTTCGACAAAGCTGCAGAGGCGCTGCAACACAATCTACCCGACGGTATAATGACCGCCGAGGCGACTGCCGACGCAGCATTCATAACTATTCTGGGCAAAAGATACCAGTGTTTCACTGAAACCCGGACTTATATTTACACGTTGTCAGTCGACAGCGACAGAATGAACGAAATTTATATAACCCCTGTCGCTGACGAAAATCTTATCGATTTTGCCGCTGTCAATGGCATAAACATTCTCGATTGTGCAGGCAACTGCGACATCAGACATGTCAGAGACGGGAATATAATATTTATGCTGAGCTATAAAGGCAATAAACCGGTAGGAAAGCCCGTCGGCTCACCCTACCCTGTTTTCAGGGGCAAAGGTCTGCCCGTCATATTCTATTTTCTGCTTGACAGAAACAACATCAACAAACCATACCGCAACATCGCGGAAGCGACCGGCGTAGCAATAGGCACAGTCAAGAATGTCATTGACGGCCTCATCACACTAAACCTATTAAAAACCGAGGGCAAACAACGTTATTTTCTAAACACCGGGAAGCTGCTTGACTTATGGTGTGTCGGTTACAGCACATCCCTGAAACCTACGCTATTACTGCAGCGTATGAATTTCAGGGACGAAACATCCCGCAGCCATTGGCGCCGAATACACCTGCCGGCGGGTATGCTCTGGGGTGGCGAACCTGCTGCCGCCCTAATAGACAGCTATCTGACACCCGGTAATTTCACTTTATACACCGAGCGTGCGCCCGCAACACTGATGAAGTCGGGCGAAGTCGTGCCGGCTGCCGACGGCGCCATTGCCATTTATAAAAAATTTTGGAAGGATGACATTGCCCGCGAAACAGTGCCTCCAGTGCTTATCTACGCCGACCTAATTGACAGCGGCAACAGCCGCTGCATCGAAGCCGCTAAATCCATTAGAGACAATGACCTTAAATATCTCTTCTGAACAGTTGGGACAGCCAATGCCTGCCGAATTGCTCAGTCAGCTCAGTCACACCTTCTCAAGAATCGGCAAAGACTTCATTGTCATCGGCGCGACTGCCCGCGATATAATGCTCGGACTCCTGACGGGTGCTTCCGCCAGAAGGAAGACCCGCGATCTTGACATAGCGATTGCCGTTGCAGACTGGAATAGCTTCGACATGGTGAGTTCCGCCCTGATTGCAGATGGCTTTGAAAAATCACTGTCTCACGCACAGCGCTTTTGCTTCCGTAATTTTGAAATTGACATCGTTCCTTACGGACCTGTCGCCTCTGATAACGACATTGTCTATTGGCCGCCCGAAGGCGCGACCGCTATGTCGGTCAAAGGTTATGAAGATGCTTTAGCCGTCCCCGTGACCGTCAGGGTCGACAGTACCTATGACATAAAAGTCGCCTCGCTGCAAGGACTTTTCATCCTCAAACTTGACGCCTGGCATGACCGCAATCTGACAACAGACAAAGATGCTGAAGATATCTGGCACATCATCGACAATTACTATCTGGCCAACGAAAAGCGCAATACACACCCCGAAGTCTACGATCTCGAAGATTTTGATCTTATAACCGGCGCGGCTTATTGGCTCGGCCACGACATTGCCGAAATGCTTGACGGCAAACAGAGGAAATATTACGGCGCCCTTATCCGTAACGAAATCTCGGCAGCAGAAAGCAGCCGACTCGTTTCCCAGATTCTTGACACGCACAGATACCTTTCGCCATCGGCTGTCGTGAGAGCCTTAGACATAATCGCTGGTATTCTGGAGAAATAAGCCGCGGGCGTCGGCTCGATAAAGAGCCCGCGCCCGCGGTTTATGTTACTCTATGCAGAAACGGCTTATTTCACGGCGATTTTGGTGGCGTGGCCGTCGGCGATGATGATATAGACGCCGGCCGAGGGGAGCGTCATGCGGCCGTCGGTGGCTGTAGCGACGGTGCGGCCGGTAAGGTCGACGGCGACGGCTTCGGCTGCGCTGACAATGACGTCACGGCCGGTGACGCTTATTGCCGGAGCGGCTGCGACGGCATCGCCGATGCCGCTGTTGCCGCCGACGACAACTTCAAATGCCTTCGACGCAAGAGATCTTTCGCCCTTGGCGTTGACAGCATAGATTGTGCATATATAGTCGGTCACTCCCGCTGGCAGAGGGCTGACTTCGAGCTGTGTGGCCGTGCCGGTCGACACATTGTCATAACCCGGCATGACGGCTGTCGTGGTCGAACCGACCGAAATGACAACGTCGTCGAGCGACAGATTGCCCTTAGATTTGGCAAAGACAAATTTAAGCTGGTGGATGCCGGCGAGGTCTGAGGCGGCGACCTCGACGTTGACACCGCTGCGCGACAGCGTGGCTATCTCATGGACCGTATGCCACTCGCCGTCGGCGCTTTCACGGCCTTCGACGGTGAATTTGCTCGATGTATCAGTGAGCACACCCTTATACCAGAAGCTGAGGGCGCTTATCTCCGAGTCATAATAAGGCGTAGTCAGAGTCTGCGAAGCTCCTGCCGATGGCGCCATCTTGACAGCCGGCGTGGCCTGTCCGAAATTGCCGGCAGAGACATATGAGGCCGTCTCGCCGTCAGTGGTCCAGCCTGAGGGAAGGGCGTTGCCGGCCAGCTCGTCGAAGGCATATGTATGGGTCATGGGGTTGCCCGTAGTGATGACATTCTTGACCGTGACGAAATATTCGGCGGCATCGTCGACAGGGTTCCATGACAAAGTGAAACCGTTGTCACGCACGACGGCCGGATTGAAGACGGGCGTAGCGATTCTCGGAGCTCCGCCGCAGGCGTCGAAGGTGATGACGCCGTCGTTCTCGGCGATGTTGGTTATAGGCGTTTCGAGCGATTTGCCGGCCCATGTCTTCATCGACGGCTTGGTGGCGTCGGTGAAAGAGGTGACGTTGCGTGTACCGGGGAAAGGATACGTGGCCATGATCGACCGCGAGGTGTTGTTGGCCGTACCGCCGGCCTCCTCAATGTCGACATAGAGGTGATTGGGATTATTGTTGACGATATTCTGATTCCAGATATTCTGGTTGAAGTCGATGTGCCAGACAAGCATGCCGTGACCGGGAAGATACGTGTCCCAGCCCTGCTGCTGGCGGTTTTCGATAAGGAAGAATTCATTGGGGTTGCCGGTCTGAATGATATAGCCGGCGTTTGATTTGTCGATCGGCTCGAGAAGTCCCGACATCGGGCCGTCGATCACCGTCGGTTCGAGCCAGCCCATGGCATTGCGCTCATAGATGGAATATGACGGCGGTGTGCGGCCGTCGTTGTTATAGGGGCCGTAGTCGAGGACGCTCCATGAACCGGGTGTCAGCGTCTCGGAGTCGCTGTAGTCGGTGCAGTAGAGGTCGGGAAGACCCATGACGTGCGAGAACTCGTGGACAAAAGTACCGATACCGTCTGGACGGCCGCTCTCCCACTCGTTCGAACAGGCATAGCGGTCAAGGATGACACCGTTGTATCTGATATTGTGACCGGCATAGGTCAGATTATAAGAATGGGGCCAGACCGTGTTGGCTCCGCCGCCCGAAGCCTCGCCGCCGCCGGCATAAAAAACATAGATATTGTCGACATAACCGTCTTTGTCGAGGTCATATCTGCTGAAATCGACCTGGCCGGTTACCAGGGCCGCGGCATCGACTATCATCTGCTCGGCACGCACGTCATCGCCGTAATAATTGTTGGCGCCGTAATAGGCACGGTTGTTTGGCAACTTGACCGGGCCGACGACATCAAAGGTCGGACGGAACTGGTTGTCTGACTGTTCGAGGAAATAATCACGGGCCGACCCGGTGCCTTTATATTCCGAAAAGCCCTTCTGATTGAGCATATTGCTGAAATACGACGCAGGGTCAGACAATGTAAATTTCACGTCGCTGTACTCGACGAGTATCACGAGCGAACGTATATCGCCTTTCGAGGGGAATCCGGTCGAGAACAGGCCCTTGCCGCTCTCGGGGAGCTTGCGCGGCTTCTGGCGGCGGCTGACGGCCCTCACGGCAGCCTGTCTGTCGATGCGTCCGACAAATTCGGTCTCGGCGAGGCCTCGGCGACTCAAGTCGCTGGCCTTGACGTCAGACATGACGGCAACGCCGTTGGGGGCGACCGTAGCATAACGCAGCACACCCTCGCTGTCGGCGACGAGCGGATAGCCGTCGGGCGTCAGATAATAATGTGAGAACTCGTCACCGACGATACGCACCTCGATAGTGGTGCCGTCGGGCTGTGTCAAAGTATGCAGACCGCGCTTGGCGGGCAGCGAATGGGCGGCAAACGATACGCCAAGTATCATAGCAGCCAAAAATGATAGTGATTTATATTTCATAGGAATATCGTAAGTCATATTTTTTGCGGACAGCAAAGATATGATAATTTTTTCTTTATCGTTTAATTTTAAGTCAAAAAGTGGGTCGGAGGTGGGTCTGTTAAGGCTTTTTTTGTAATTTTAGCCCTGAAAACAACAATATGGCACATGGAATGGCAAAAACTCATCAACGATAAGCGCTTCGGGCTCGAACACTATCACGACCCTAAGAAAAGCGCGACCCGCACCGACTTCCGCCGCGACTACGACCGCCTGGTCTTCTCGTCGCCCTTCCGCCGCCTGCAGAACAAGACACAGGTCTTTCCACTGCCGGGCAGCATCTTCGTCCACAACCGACTGACCCATTCGGTCGAAGTGGCCTGTGTCGGCAAATCGATGGCCGACATCGTCTCGACGGAGCTGCGCGACAAATATGCCGACGAGCCGTGGGTCGGGCTGCTCGACCATATAGGCGACATCGTCGCCGCCGCATGCCTCGCCCACGACTTAGGCAATCCGCCGTTCGGACATTCGGGCGAAAAAGCCATCTCGACATTTTTCAGCGAGGGCGCAGGCCGCGAACTCCAGTCAAAACTCACGCCCGAACAATGGAGCGACCTCACCCGCTTCGAGGGCAACGCCAACGCTTTCCGTCTTCTCACCCATCAGTTTCGCGGACGCCGGCCCGGCGGTTTCGCCATGACCTATTCCACACTGGCCTCCATCGTCAAATATCCTTATGAATCGATGCTGTCGACCAAAGGCAAATTCGGCTTCTTCACCTCCGAGGCCGACGACTTCCGCCGCGTCGCCGACGAGCTCGGCCTGCGCCGGCTCGACGCGCCCGACGGCCGATTGATATATGCCCGCCATCCGCTCGTCTATATCGTCGAGGCCGCCGACGACATCTGCTACGAGGTCATGGACATCGAAGACGCCCATAAACTCAAGATACTCAACACCGGCGAAGTCATCGAGCTGTTTCTCTCGTTCTTCGACGACGAACGCCGCAGCCGCATGCTCGACATCATGGACGCCGTCGAAGACCCCAACGAGAAAATCGTCTACCTGCGGTCGTGCGTCATCGGCGCCCTCGTCAAATGCTGCGCCGACACATTCATCGCCAACGAAGAGGCGATACTCGACGGCCGATTCGAGGGCTCGCTGCTGTCAAACCTCCATTCACGCGAAGGCGACGGCTACCGGCGCTGCAATGACCTGTCGTGGGAGCGCATCTATTGCGCCTCAGACGTTGTCGACATCGAACTCGCCGGCAACCGCATCATCACCTTCCTGATGGAGAAGCTCATCGGCGCCGTCGTCGCGCCCGAGCTAAACTACTCGCGTCTGTTGCTGTCGAAGTTCCCCCGCCAGTACGACGTCGAAGCCCCCACCCTCTTCGGCAAAATCCAGGCCGTCCTCGACCACATCTCGGCCATGACCGACGTCTACGCCCTCGACCTCTTCCGCAAACTCAACGGCCACTCACTGCCGGCAGTGTAACAATTAATTAAATGATATGAAGAAAATTCTGTTTATCCTGATGCTGGTAGTCAGTACCGCTCTCACATGCGCAGCCCAAAATATGGTGATAATAACAAATTTGAAGCATTGGGCCGAGAATTGCAGATATATCGGCAACTCCACAGACGATTCCTTTATTTCAATAATCAACAATAACGGTACGCTACAGTTATCCTTTATTGTTACCGACATAAACAATAATTACTTCTTCACCTATAACGCCCATAAAGGAAGCTCTAAAATCGAAGTGGCCCAACAGAATTTTACATTCAACGGCTTCGATCTCACAGATGCAAAAGTCATTTCAGACTTAGAGTCGAGCGCCCGCTTTATCATCGCCCGCATAGGCAGCAATGTTTTCTTCGGTTTATATAACCCCGCAAACCAAACTTTCGACAAAGCCGCCACAGTCGATTCATCCTATGCCCTGCAAATAGACAAAATCGTCAATGATGCCATCAACCAAGGCATTCTCATCAGCTATCTCAAACCCGCAAAAACGCCCGAGGAGACACAGCCGGTGAAACCCCGTCAGCCCTCGCCCCATCGCCCGGCCTCAGGCTCAACGCCAAAAACGAAATAACGTCAGCGCCTTGCAGGCGGTCGCTGATTTTCACTACAGCAGCATCCAACCCATTGGCTCCAAGGGCTGAAGCCTTTGGTCCATATTGTATGTGAAACTACGGCTGAAAAGGGATACGACTGTAGAAGCTAAGCCTCGGAGAGGCGCTGTCATAGTAGCAAGTCTGCGTTTTTCAAACGCAATCAATCTATTATCGCCCACACCGCGCAGGCCGGCGCCCAAGCGCCTCGGCCTACGCGGCTATCAGTAAAATCATCGCCTTGCAGGCGATTTTGCTTTTATGTCTTTCTATCTCAAAAATCTTTTGTGCCTTCTGCCCTTTTTGCCCTTCTGTTCTTGATTGTGCAACGTGCATTATGTTATCGCTTCAGCGCTTCGCTTGCGAAGAATTGTACATTGGGGTCAGCCTTTGGCGACGAGGCCGCCGTCGACGAGATAATGCGAACCGGTGACGAAGGACGAGGCGTCGGAGGCGAGGAAGTAGATGACCTGGGCGACTTCGTCGGCGCGGCCCATGCGGCCGAGAGGGAAAAGGGCGTCTTCTTCGCGCCGGTATTCCTCGACACTTTTGCCCGTCTTGTCCGAGAGACGCCGGAAGACGTTATCGACAAGGGGTGTGTCAATCGTGCCGGCACAGACGGCATTGACCCTCACACCATACTGAGCGAGGTCGACGGCGAGGCTGCGGGTAATCTGGCCGAGCGCGCCTTTGGTAAGACCGTAGGCAAAACTCTCTGACTTGCCGACAAACCATTGGTCGGAGGCGTTGATGACAACGGTTCCGCCGCCCGAGGCTATCATGACAGGCAGAGCGCAGCGCAGAGTGTTAACCGAGCCATAGATGTTCGTGTCGATCATCAGATCAAGCTCGTCGTCGGTGATGTCGAGGATGGTATTCTTGCGGTGTATGCCCGCATTGGCGACAACGCTGTCGATGCGGCCGAAACGCGCGACAGCGACGGCGACGGCGCGTTCGATATCATCGCGGCAGCGCGTGTTGCCTTCGACAAAGACCGTGTCCGCGCCACATTCGTCAACCAAAGCCGACGCAGCCTCAGCATTGACGTCAAGGAAGACGACGGCCCAGCCCTCGGCATGGAACTTGCGCACCGCGGCCGCACCTATGCCTGTGGCGCCGCCGGTTATGAAGACTGTTTTCATTGCTCGGCCTCGGGGTCTGTCTCCTCGTCGTATTTCTGGAAGAGGAAGTCATTATAGGGAAAGCGGGCCATGTGAATCTCGCGCGCCTTCTCGTAGATCTTCTGCTTGAGTTCGTCGATGTTTATGCCGCGTTTGGCCGAGATGAAGACACAGTTGTCGTTCATCTTCGCCATCCAGGTAGCCTTGAGCTCGTCGAGCGAGATGTTCTCGCGGGTGCGGGGCGTCAGGTCGTCGGCGTCCTTGGGCTTGTAAGAGAATGCGTCGATCTTGTTGAAGACCAGTATCACCGGTTTGTCACCGCCGGCACAGATCTCGCGCAGGGTCTTGTCGACGACCTCGATCTGCTCCTCGAAGTTGGGGTGAGAGATGTCGACGACGTGAACGAGGAGATCGGCGTCGCGCACTTCGTCGAGAGTCGACTTGAACGAGTCGACGAGGTGTGTGGGCAGTTTGCGGATAAAGCCGACGGTATCTGTCAGCAGGAACGGCAGATTGTCGATGATGACCTTGCGCACTGTCGTGTCAAGGGTGGCGAAGAGTTTGTTTTCGGCAAAGACGTCGCTCTTGCTCAACAGATTCATCAGGGTCGATTTGCCGACGTTGGTGTATCCGACGAGCGCGACGCGGGTAAGCTTGCCGCGGTTTTTGCGCTGCATCGACTTCTGTTTGTCGATGGCGACAAGCTCGGCTTTTAGGCGCGAAATCTTGTCGAGGATGATGCGTCGGTCGGTCTCGATCTGGGTCTCGCCGGGGCCTCGCATGCCGATGCCGCCGCGCTGGCGCTCGAGGTGGGTCCACATGCGGGTCAGACGCGGCAGCAGATACTGATACTGGGCCAGCTCGACCTGCGTCTTGGCGTTTGCCGTCTGGGCGCGTTTGGCGAAGATGTCCAGGATGAGGCTCGTGCGGTCGAGAATCTTGACACCGAGCTCGCGCTCGATATTGGCGACCTGCTTGACGGTCAGGTCGTCGTCGAAGATGACCATGCCGATGTCATTGGCCTCGACATACTGCTTTATCTCGTCGAGTTTTCCCTTGCCGACAAAGGTGCGCGGATTGGGGTAGTCGAGCTTTTGGGTAAACATCTTCACCGTCTCGGCGCCGGCCGTGTCGGCCAGGAACGCGAGTTCGGCGAGATATTCGCCCACCTTGAGCTCGTTCTGCGTCGGCGTGACAAGGCCGACGAGAACGGTGCGCTCAGTAGTTTCTTTACTTATAACGAATTCTTTCATTTCACTAAAACACGGCGGGTAAAGTCGCCTGATGCTATAACATACAGTCCTTTGGGAAGGTTGATGACAGTCTCGTATGCCGAGACGGCGCCATTGAACCATGTGATGCCGTCGACACCATAGACAGCGACCTCACGCGGCCCGTCGCTCTCGATGACAAGGCTGCCGCCGCGGGCGTATGCGTCCCAGCGGTGATAATCGGCGTCAGGCTCGAAGAGACCGCTCTGGCGGTAATCGCTCATTTCGAGGTTGTCGAGCATCCAGCGCTTGCCTTCGGTCTGCTCGACACGGAGTCTGACGGGACCGGCGGCATTGACGGTAAAGGTATATCGGGTATATGCCGACGATGTGACCGAACCGGTGCCGGCGGTGTTCCATGTCATGCCGCCGTCTGCCGAATATCTGACAGCGAAGCTTACATCGCCGTCTTTGTTCCACACGGCAGCATAGAACGAGACGGTGCCGATGCCGGCGACGCGGTCTTCGTCAAGCTCGAGATAGCTCGACGCGGTCTTGCCGAAGCGGACCGACTGCTTGCCTTCATACTTGCTGTCGGGAGTGATGCCGGCGTCGTGGAGGAACCATTTGGCCGCGGTGCCCTGCCAGCTCTTGTCGGTATAATTGTTGATGCCCTCGGTCTCGAAGTCCTCGAAGAAGGCTACGGGAGCGACTGCCGAGCCCGAGACTGTTACGTCGTCGTTGATATAATCGCCTGCAACGGCCTTGAGAATCGTGGTAAAGTCACCTGCCTTGTCGCTGTTGAGACGCATGTAGAGGCGGTCTTCGTCGGGCGAGAGTGTGACAGCGAGGCCCCAGTCACTCTTGTCGAGCGAGAGCTCGAAGGGTGCCGTGACGCTGACGTTGACGTCGGTGGTGATATTCTCAATCTCGACGAGGAGTTCGGCGGGCTCAGAAGCCACGCCCGGCTCAGAGATGAAGCGCAGGTCGCCGTCGTAGTAGAAATTGACCGAGGGAATGGGGTCGGCAGTAGTGACAGACACGTTCTGCGAGGTCATCGTGGCCGATTTCAACGTATAGGTGTAAGCTGTAGAAGGCGTGAGACCGTCGACGCGGTATGAGCCTGTCACGGCCGTGACATTGCGGGGATAGCCGTCGAGGCTGCCCGAGGCGTCACGGACGTCGAGCATATAATAGCTGCCGTCGATTTCATCGCCGACATAAATCCAGTTGGCGACAAACGACTCGAGCTCAACGTCGGTCGCAGCTGACGCGGGCAGACCGTCGATAGCGCGTATGTGGAGGCTGACCGAACTCTTGGCCGTGCCTGAGGTGATGGTAAGCGTGCCGTTGAAATCACCTGCCGTCGCGGGCGTGGCCGTAACCGTAACCTTCGCTCCGGCGGCGCTGTTGGCGTCGGCCGCACTCACCATCGAGGGCGATACCATAAAGCCGCCGTTCGACGAGAAGGTAACATTACCCGTGAGATTTGAACCTTTGACGGTGACTGTGACGCTGCGGGCGACATTGACGGCAGTGATGCCGAGATCGATGGTGCTGCCGCTGACGGGCTGGTTGATGACGGGGGCAGAAGTCGCCGACGACGACCAGCGCTCGCTCTTCTTGTCGCCCCAGATATATTCGGCCAGCTCGGGATGGTCGATAAAGGGATTTCGGTTGCGCTGATGGGCATAAACGGCATCGTTGCGCTTGGTCTCCTTGTCGCTGACAGGGTCCATGCGGTGCCATTTGAGCAGCAGGTTGACGGCCCACGACGAGAAGACGGGATAGCTGTTGCGGGCGAGCATGTCGGACGACCAGCCCGAGATGCGGTCGTTGTAACATGCGGCCATATAGAAATATGAGCGTGCGAAGTCACCTTTGTATTCGTCGTCAGGCTCAAAGACGGTACCGCTGTAGCCCGGGAAAGTCGAGCGGCCGAGACGACCGAGGGCCTGAACGTTGCCGTTCGAGGCCAGGCGTGTGCCGCCGGCACATTCGCCGAAGGGATAATTGCTGCGCTGGCCGTTGACCTTGCCGTCGGTGGGATAGACATGGAAAGCGTCGCTCACCATGGGCGAGGCATCGTTAAACCAGCTTTTGGGGAACGAGTGCTCGCGGTTGATGCAGTCGCCGACGAGCTTATAGTTGCCGCAATGCTCGGCACCGACGCGCCAGTGTTTGGTCGAATACATATCCCAGACCGTACCGTCGGAACGGACGTCTGAAGTCTTGTAGACATTCCACAGACCGTCATAGCTCACGCGTGTATGGCTTGTGATTGTCTGATAAAGAGCAGTCAGGAGGTCTTTGCCACCCTTGTTCTCACAGTCTTTATAATATGACGCCGGGGCGGCGGCATAGGCATACGCCGTCGCCACACAGCAGAGAAAAACAGTGGCGACGCGTTTAAGGTCAATCATATGTAACATTTTCCGGTTTATTTTTCTTTCAATAACATTTCAGTTAGAATCGCCACACCCTCAGAGGCCTTGGCTTTGATGACGGTGACCGACGGAGGCACGTCGGCCGGATTGGGGTCGATATAATAGACCGGCACCCCGGGGCGGACATAATGAAGCAGGCTCGCGGCCGGATAGACGGCCAGACTCGTGCCTATGATGACGAAAATGTCGGCCTCGGACACTACCTGTGTCGCAGGCTCGAAATTTGGCACCGCCTCCTGGAAGAAGACGATGTGGGGTCTTACATGATGTCCGTCGATGACGGTTTCGGGCGTTGTCTCGCAGGCCTCGGGGCGGAGGGTGTAGACGCGCGACTCATCGTCGAGCGCACGCACCTTCATCAGCTCGCCGTGGAGATGGAGTGTCTTCGTGCTGCCGGCGCGCTCGTGAAGGTCGTCGACATTCTGGGTGATGACGGTCACGTCGAAATATTTCTCAAGGTCGACGAGGCCGTAGTGGGCGGCGTTGGGGCTGCACGACTGCAGCTGTTTGCGGCGCTCGTTATAAAACTTATGGACAAGCGACGGATTGCGGGCGAAACCGTCGGCGCTGCATACGTCCATGACGGGATACTGCTCCCAGAGACCTCCGGCGTCGCGGAAGGTCGATATGCCGCTCTCGGCGCTGATGCCGGCGCCGGTCGATATGACAAGTTTTTTCATTCTTCGAGCGAAAAGTCTATGATGTTGTCTGTGTCTCTGTTGTTTTTGGGCTGTACCGGACGGTCGGTCTGACGCTGCTGACGGCGGTCGTCAGCGGCAGTCTTGACTTTGGCCGACTTCTTGTTGCGGTTATAGGCCGGAGTGCGCTCGAAGGTGTCGAGAATCTCATCGTTGTCGAGCTGGTCGGCTTCGAGGAGGATATAGTGACGTGTGTCGTTGTGACGCTGTAGGTCGTCGATCTTCTCTTTGCCGTAATACTCCTTGATGACTTCCTTGTCGATGGTCTGGGCGCCGTCGGGGTCGTCGGGGTTGTTGCCCTTGATGATGATGTCGTCGTCACGCTTGCCGTTCTCGCGGACGGTGACGTCGAAGCCGGCGGCAAGGATGGTGAGCTTGACCTTCTCGCCGAGAGTGTCGTCATAGGTGATACCCCAGATGACGTCGACGCCCGAGTCGATCTTGGTTACGAAATCGTCGAGTTCGCGCGACTCGTCGGTGCGGAACTTATGCTCGGCCTTGCGCGAATAGCTGAGGTTGAAGAGCAGCTTCTTGCTGCTGAAGACGTCGGTGTTCTTGAGCAGGGGCGAGTGGAGAGCGTCCTCGATGGCTGCCGAAACACGGTTCTCACCCTCGCCGTAGCCGATCGAGATGATGGCCGTGCCGCCGTTGCGCAGGGTCGTGTCGACGTCATTGAAGTCGAGGTTGATATAGCCGGGATTGGTGACGATCTCCGAGATGCTCTGCGCGGCGATAGAGAGGGTGTCGTCGGCTTTGGCAAACGACTCCTCGAATGCGAGGTCGGGATAAATCTCGGAGAGGCGCTCGTTGTTGATGACCAGCAGGGCGTCGACATATTTGCCCATCTCCTCGGCGCCTGCGACGGCCTTGGCAATCTTCTTCATGCCCTCGAAGAGGAAGGGGATGGTGACGATGCCGATGGTGAGGAGTCCGCGCTCGCGGGCGATACGGGCCACGACGGGTGCGGCGCCGGTGCCGGTGCCGCCGCCCATGCCGGCGGTGATGAAGACCATGTCGGTCTCGTCGGTGAATAGAGCGCGGATGTCTTCGGCACTCTCCTCGGCGGCCTCACGGGCGCGTTCGGGCACGTTGCCGGCGCCTCGGCCGCGGGTCACGGTCGGGCCTATGAGAAGTTTGCGGGGAACGGGCGAACATTTGAGCGCCATGTCATCGGTGTTGACCACGACAAACGACACGCCGTGGATGACGGCCTCGTTATACATGTGGTTGACGGCATTGCCGCCACCGCCGCCGACGCCGACGACCATGATGCGGTCGGGCTCACCTGTCGTCTCGGTGTATTTATTGAGATGTTCTAAATCTTCTGATGTCATCTATGCTGAAGTTTTTTGTGTTTTCAATCTTTTAAGGGTCACACTGTCGGCTCATCAAGGTCGTCGCCGGCGCTCTTGTCGGCGAAGAAACCGGCAAGTTTCTCCTTGACCTTGTTGATACGGCTCATGATGCCGCCGCTTTCGCCGGTGTCACCGCCGTCGTCGGGGTCGTCGCCGCCAACCTCTTCGTCGATGTCGTCGACGGGCACTTTTGACGTCTGCCGGCGCTCTTTCTTCTTTCTGAAACGGTAGCGGCGGCCGTCTTCGTCATCATCTTCGTCATCGTCTTCGAGGAGGTTTTCGTCGTCTTCAGAGACGTGGCGGCGTGTGCCGCCGGCGATGACAGTGCCGCCGCGGGCGATATAGTCGTCCCCGTCGTCGTCAGGCTCGGCCACGACAGGACGTGTGAGGCAGTCGATATCGGTGTTGACGGCGGCATATTTGGCGATGGCGATGATGTCGATGTTCTCGTTGAGATCTATGCCGTTGGCCTTTATGGTGATGCTGCTGTTGATCTTGCCGGGGCGCACAGGCATCTTTGTCTGGGCTTCGGCGAGCTTGAGGAAATTGTTGAGCCTGGCGCCTCCGCCGATGAAAACGAGTCCGCCGGGAAGGTCCTGTGCCTTGAAGCCGACAGCCTCGATCTGGTGGACGATATTGGCGATAATCTCGCCGGCGCGGGCCTGTATATAGTTGTTGATCTCGACTTTGGTGTTATCTGTCTCATTGGCTTCGCTCATGGCGCTGCCGACAGTGCTCTTGGCCACTTCGGCATTCTCTTCGGTCATGCTCAGTCCGGCCATGAGGTCGCGGGTTATGTTGCGCGAGCCCATGGGCAGAGTGACAATGGCCTGCAGCACATCGTTTTTGTAGACCGAGACCGTCGTGGTCTCGGCGCCGAAGTCGACAAGGGCGCAGCCGATCTGCTTCTCGTCGGGTGAGAGCACGAGGTCGGCCTGGGCGAGAGGACGGTAGATATATTCGCGCCGGGGCTGCTGGTCTGAGGTTTCGATCTTGATGCGCTCGAGATTGCGCTTGTTGTCGGGCGCACAGACGAGAGCCGAAAATTCGGCCTTGATCTGGCTGCCGATAGTGCCGACGACGTTCTTGACCTCGGTGTTGTCGACATAGAAAGTCTTGGGCAGCAGGGCGAGGGTCTCCTTGTCGGTGATGACGAGACCGAATGACGCCTCACGCTTGAGGCGCTCGACCGTGTCGGCCGTAATCTCGATAGCCGACGGCAGTTTGGTCGATGCCTGAACCGCCATCGTCGCGAACGAACGTCCGCCAAGAGCGAGACATACCGCCGAGACCTTGCCGGGAATGACAGCCGGCGAATTCTCGAGTTTTCTGATTATGCGGTTGACATGCAACGTAACCTCCTGAACGTTACTGATGCGTCCGTATCTGACACAATTGCTGACCTTGGTTTCCTCAGCCGCGAGGAGTGTTATGTCGCCGAGCTCGCCGACAGAGGCGATGAGCCCTTTGATCTTGGAGCTGCCGATTTCGATAGCGGCTATATATCTTGTATCCATGAAGGTTATAATGATTTAAAGGTATTATGATTTCTTTTTGTCGTTTGGCGAGGTCTCGGTCTCATCGGCAAAGCCTTCGTTTTCGGGACTCATCGTCTCGACGTCGTCGATGAAGTCAAACTCTGACTCGCGGGTGTCGAGGGCGATGTCGCCGAGCTTCTTCTCGCGGCGCGAGGCCACTATCTGACCACGCCATTTGACCGACACGGTGTCGTAGAAGTTCCATCCCTTGACGGGCATCACCTCGCGATAGAACACTTTCAGGCGGTCGAACTTGTTTGCAATCAGCGACGTGTCGCCGAGGTTGACGACATGTCCGCGGATGACAGGCACGACAAATATATCGCCGCGGCCGTCGGTTGTGACTGTCGAGACGAGAGCGTTGAGAGTCGGGTCAGCAGCCACATATCGCAGGATGGGCAGCAGACGCGAGGCCGGTTCGCCGGCATCGAAACGTCCCACGACGACGGGAACGTCGACATGATATCTGACATCGGCGGCGACACGCTTGCCCTCGGTGTTTATATAATAAGAACGTCCCGATGGCTCGAAGACACGGGCGACGGGAATCATCGGCGTCACTTCGACGAGAAGGCGCCCGTTGTTGAGTTCGGCGACATTGGCGCGCTCGATTTCAGGCATACGCGCCAGGCGACGCTCGAGATCGTTGATGTCGAGCGAACCGCGGACGACGCTGTCGATGCGCGAGGTCAGGCCTCCGCACTCGCGCGAGATGTCGGCAGCCGAGACAAAACGGGTGTTCAGACTGTCGGCCACGACAATATCAAGACCCCCGTAAACATCTGAAAGCGAACGACTGCGGGTCATGGACATGGCAACGACGAGATAGACCGCCAGAACGACAGTCATCACAAGTTTTATAATCGTTTTTTTCTCCATGCGTCGGTGGGTTCAGTTTTTATCGGTCGAGATCTCGCGGCACAGTTCGGGCAAATAGAGATTCAAATCGCCCGCACCGGCGGCCAACAGGATTTCAAAATTAGTATTTTTCATCGTTTTGACAAAATCATACTTAGAAATCATCACTTTATCGTCGCATTTTATACGGTCGAAGATGATTTTAGAGGTGACTCCCTCGATGGGCTCCTCACGCGCTGGATAAATGTCGATGAGGACGACGGAGTCGGCGGCAGACAGTACTTCGGCAAACTCGGGCGCGAAATCACGTGTGCGGCTGTAGAGATGTGGCTGGAAAGCCACTGTCAGACGGTTGTCGGGATAGAGGGCGCGCACCGAAGCGATGCTCTGGCGCAGCTCGTCGGGATGATGGGCGTAATCGTCGATGACAACATGGCCGCCGGGCATCTGCTCCTTGAGATGGAACTCGAAGCGTCGCTCGGGCCCCATGAAGCTCTTCATGGCCGCACGGGCGCTGTCTGCCTCGAAATCGCCTGTCAGCCAGCATGCGCCGAGAGCGGCGACGGCGTTGTCGATGTTGATTTCGACGGGCACTCCAAGCTCGATGTCACAGACTGTGCCGCCGGGATGGACGAAGTCAAAGACTATCGTGCCGTTGCCACGGCGGATGTTGGCGGCGTGGAAGTCGCCGCTGTCACGCGAGTATGTAAAGGTCTCGACACCGGCGCCGGGACGCGGTTTGAGTTTGAGGCCGGTGTGGATCAGCAGTTTGCCGCCGGGCTTTATAAGTTCGGTGAAGCGGGCGAAGCTCTCGAGATATGCCTCTTCTGTGCCATAAATGTCGAGGTGGTCGGGGTCTGTGGCCGTGATGACGGCGATGTATGGCGAAAGCTGATGAAACGAGCGGTCATACTCGTCGGCCTCGATAACCGAGTAAGGCGATGTCGACGACAGGAGCAGGTTGCTGTGATAATTGCGCAGGATGCCACCGAGAAAGGCGTTGCAGCCGACGCTGCCGCAATGGAGCACATGGGCGGCCATCGACGATGTCGTGGTCTTGCCGTGGGTGCCGGCGAAGCAGAGTCCTTTGCTCTCGCGGGTGATGTTGCCGAGGGCCGCGGCGCGTTTGAGCAGCGTGAAACCGCCGTCGCGGAAAAAGGACAGCGGCACGTTGTCGGCCGGCACGGCGGGAGTATAGATTACTTCGGTCGTCACGGGGTCGCGGAAAGCCTCGGGAACGGCGTCCATCGAATCATCGAACGAGATGGAGACCCCTTCGGCGACGAGAGCGTCGGTCAGGGGCGAGGGTGTGCGGTCGTAGCCGGCGACGGCGTAACCGCGTGAGAGATAATAGCGCTCGAGTGCGGCCATGCCTATGCCGCCGGCGCCTACGAAATATATTTTGTCGACATTGCGCGACAGGGTTTTGTCTTCTACCATAGAGTCAGAGAATTATTTTATCAGTTCGAGGACGGCGTCGACGATTTTCTCGTCGGAATCGGGGAGTGCCATGGCAAGGATGTTGCGGCTGAGTCTGTCGCGGGCCCCGCTGTCGTCTGAGAGACGGACAATGGCCTCGGGCAGTTTCGCGGCGGCATCGGCGTCGAGAATCATCACGGCGGCATCACGGTCGGCCAGGGCGAAAGCGTTTTTGCGCTGATGGTCTTCGGCGACATTGGGCGAGGGCACGAGGATGACGGGCTTGCCGAGAAGCTGAAGCTCGCTGATGCTGCCGGCACCTGCGCGCGAGACGACGAGGTCGGCGGCGCGATAGGCGACGTCCATGTCAGAGATGAATGCCGTGGCCTTGACATCCTTGTAGTCTGCGGCACGGCGCACGACCTCGGTGTCGGCATAGTTCTTGCCGGTCTGCCAAAGCAGCTGGCGCCCACCGGCAGTGATGGTGTCGAGGGCGTTGCCGACAGCCTCGTTGATAGTGCGGGCGCCGAGGCTGCCGCCGACGACGAGTACGAGCTGACGCGCCGGGTCGAAGCCGAGGGCCGCTTTTGCTTCGGCCTGTGTCATAGCGTTGGTGAGCAGGTTCTTGCGCACGGGATTGCCGGTTTTGATGATACGATCGGCGGGGAAGAAACGCTCCATGCCGTCGTATGCGACACAGATTCGGCCCGCTTTGGCGGCGAGGAGCTTGTTTGTCACGCCGGCATAAGAATTCTGCTCCTGCAGAAGCGTCGGCACACCCATGCGCTGGGCCGCCTTGAGCGTCGGGCCGCTTGCATAGCCGCCGACGCCGATGGCTATCTGGGGTTTGAATTCCCTGACGACACGCCGGGCCAGGCGTATGCTCTTCCAGAGCCGCAACAGCACTTTGACATTCCTGAACAGGTTCCTGCGGTCGAAGCCGCTGACTGGCAGGCCGACAATCTCATATCCTGCAGCCGGGACGCGCTGCATCTCCATGCGGTTTTCAGCGCCGACAAACTTGATTTCGACGTCGGGGAAACGGTTTTTTATGGCGTTGGCGATAGAGATGGCCGGGAATATGTGGCCGCCTGTGCCGCCGCCGCTGATGAGCACGCGCTCGAGTTTTATATTGTTGTCTGATGTTTTCATAATCATAACTGTGAAGGGTTGTCGCTCTGCATGTTTTCGGGCAGGGCCTCGATTTCTTTACGGATTGCCTCCTTGTCATCCTTGAGAGCCGCGTGACGGCATGTCGAGAGCATGATGCCGAGAGCTATCGAGGTGACTATCACCGATGTGCCGCCCTTGGATATCAACGGCAGGGGCTGGCCGGAGACGGGGAAGACGCCGGTGACGATAGCCATATGGAACAGAGCCTGATAGACAATATATATCGCACAGCCGATGACGAGCAGACAGGGGAATGTCTGTTTACACTGTGTCGCCACCCAGCCGGCTCGCGCCAGCAGCCAGAGATAGCAGACAAGGAGGAAGATGCCGGCGAAAAGGCCCAGCTCCTCGATGACAATGGCATAGATATAGTCAGAGAAAGCGAGCGGCAGACGGGCGTTCTCGCGCGAGTTGCCGGGGCCGACGCCAAACAGGCCGCCGTGGGCCTGGGCGATATAGCTCAGCTGCTCCTGTTTGTTCTCGTCGGTGATTTCATCGTCGTATTTGCTAAGGCGGAAATGGCGGCTGAAACGGGCCTTCCATGTGCCCATGCGCTTGATGGCCTCGCTCTCGCCGACCTCCTCCTGGTTAAGTCGCGCGACCTCGATGGCGGCCTGACTCGGGCCTTCTTCCTTGGTGAATTGCCTTACGGCAAAATAGCCGCCGGCAAGCACACCGTAGACAAGAAGCACGGCGCCGAATTTCTTCATGCTGACGCCGCCGATAAGCATCATCGACAGACTTATAGCCATCAGCAGCAGTGTATTCGTCAGACCCTGCTCGAGCAGGAGGCCGCAACAGAAGAGAATCAGCAGAGTGCAGTAGACGACGCCTTTGGTCGTGACGTCACGTTTGCCCGGCATCTGGTTCCGGCTCAGAATCCATGCCACCCCGAGAGCGGCGCCGAGCTTAAGGAATTCGGCGGGCAGCACCGTCAGAGGCCCTACCTGCAGCCCTCGCATCGTACCGTTGATCTTGACACCGGCGACAAGCACCAGCATCATGGCGCCGATACTGCCGGCGAGATACCAGGGCACGGCCTTGAGGATGTAGACGTAGTGGAACTTCTGGATGAAGAGCATCAGCAGCAGACCGATGCCGAGGAAACGGGCATGGCGGATTATCGGTCCATAGATGTCGTCGGGCGACACCTCCTGGCTCGAGGCGCTGAAGAGCTCGATGACAGAGATGATGAGCAGGGCTATGTATATGCCCCATACGTGGTGGTCGGTGCGCAGTTTCGGAGTCAGACGCTCGGCGTCCTCGACTGCGGTTGTCGCGGCGTCGGTCTCCGGTCCGGCGCCGGGAGTGATGTTGAGATCAACTTGCATGTGTCTTTCGTTTAAGGTTTTTACTTATTGAGGTTTCTGACGGCTTCTTTGAAAAGCTCGCCACGGTTTTCATAGCTTGTGAACAGGTCGAAGCTGGCGCAGCACGGCGACAGCAGCACGACGTCGCCGCTGACAGCGAGACGGCGGCAGGCACCGACAGCCTCGTCGAGCGAGTGAGTGTCGACGATTTCAGCGACCTCGCCGCCGAAGAAATCGAGAATCTTGGCGTTATCCTTGCCCATGGCGACGATGGCCTTGACTTTCTCGCGGACGAGAGGCAGAATCTCGGAGTAGTCGTTGCCCTTGTCCTTGCCGCCGAGAATGAGCACGACGGGCTTTGTCATCGAGTCGAGGGCATACCAGCATGAGTTGACGTTGGTCGCCTTCGAGTCGTTGATCCACTCGACGCCGTCGACGTCGGCGACATGCTCGAGACGGTGCTCGACACCGGCGAAGTCGCTCAGGGCGCTGCGGATGTCGTCTTTGCGTATATTGAGAAGGCAGGCCGAGATGCCGGCGGCCATAGAGTTATAGAGATTGTGGATGCCGTTGAGGGCCAGATCGGCGCGCGGCATAGCCAGGCTTGTGCCGGGGGTGTTGATTATCATCTCGTTCTCGGCGTCGATATATGCGGCCGTGTTTTCTTCCTGATGCTCGGCGAAGGGATACAACGTGGCCTCGGTGCTGACGCTTTTGAGCTGGGCCGTGACAACGGGGTCGTCGTGCCAGTAGATGAAGGCGTCTTTGGGCGTGAGATTCTGAAGGATGCGGAATTTGGCGTTGATATAATTCTGCATCTTGTAGTCGTAGCGGTCGAGGTGGTCGGGAGTGATATTGAGTATCACGGCGATATTGGCCTTGAACTTATACATGTTGTCGAGCTGGAAGCTGCTCAGCTCGATGACATAGACGTCGTGAGGGTCGCGGGCGACCTGAAGCGCCAGACTGTTGCCGACGTTGCCGGCGAGACCGACATTGAGGCCGGCGCGACGCAGTATGTGGTAGGTCAGCAGGGTCGTGGTCGTCTTGCCGTTGCTGCCGGTGATGCAGACCATCTTGGAGTCGGTATATCGTCCGGCAAACTCGATTTCGCTGATGACGGGGATATTCTTCTCTTTGACAGCTTTAATGACGGGTGTCGTGTCGGCGATACCCGGACTTTTTATTATCTCGTCGGCGTCGAGGATGCGTTCGAGAGTGTGGGTGCCGTCTTCCCATGCGATGCCCTCGGCGTCGAGCATGGCGCGATATTTGGGTGAAATGTGTCCATAGTCGCTGACAAAGACATCAAAACCTTTGTCTTTGGCAAGAATGGCGGCTCCGGTGCCGCTCTCTCCGGCGCCGAGTATGACGATGCGGCGGTTGTTGCTCTGTTCTTTCATTATATATGTAAATGTGTGTCCTTATCTGATTTTTAAAGTCACGAATGTCACGACGGCGAGTATTATGCCGATAATCCAGAAACGAGTGACGATCTTTGCCTCGGGGATTGGCGCCAGCGGACGCTGTATGAGGGCGTCGATGCCGGCGTTGCCGGGTTTCTGGAAATGATGGTGCAGCGGCGACATCTTGAAGATGCGCTTGCCGCCTGTCTTCTTGAAATATGCCACCTGAAGCACGACCGAAAGGTCTTCGATATAGAAGAGCGCGCACAGTATCGGCAGCAGCAGCTCTTTGTGAATCAGTATGGCGAAGACGGCGATGATGCCGCCGAGGGTGAGGCTGCCTGTGTCGCCCATGAATACCTGGGCCGGATAGGCGTTATACCACAGGAACCCGACCAGGGCGCCGATGAAGGCTGCCATATAGACGACCAGCTCCTCGCTGCCCGGTATATACATTATATTAAGGTATGACGAGTAGATGACGTTGCCGCCGAGATAGGCCATGATGGCAAGGGCGACGCCTATGATGGCTGACAGTCCCGAGGTCATACCGTCAAGACCGTCGTTTAGGTTGGCGCCGTTGCTCGTCGCCGAGACAAAGAAGATGACGAATATGAAGAAGATAATCCATCCGCCTGTCTCGGCATGACGTCCCATCCATGATGTCAGCGACGAGTAGTCGAAGTTGTTGTTCTTGACAAAAGGAATCGTCGTCTGGGGCGACTTTGTGGTCTCGGTGTCATAGACGACCTGTTCGACCTCGTTTGTGGTGACGTTGACGACCTCCCGGTTCTCGACGATGACCATATCGGGGTTGAGAAACATCGTCACGGCGACGATGACGGCGATGCCGACCTGACCGATAATCTTGTATTTGCCTTTCATGCCGTCTTTATTGCGGTATTTGATTTTCTTGTAGTCGTCAAGAAAACCTATGGTGCCGAGCCAGAGGGTGGCGACAATCATCAGCAGCATGTAGACGTTGGCGAGATTGCCCACAAACAATGCGGGAATAAGTATGGCGGCAATGATGATGATGCCGCCCATCGTCGGGGTGCCGGTCTTTTTCTGCTGACCTTCGAGGTCAAGATTGCGGATAATCTCGCCTACCTGCATCAGCTGCAGGCGGTCAATGATCTTGCGGCCTATGAAAATAGCAATCAGAAGCGCAAGCACAAAGGCGACGCCCGACCTGAAGGTGATGTAATCCATCAGACGCGAGCCGGGGAACCCATACTGCTTGAGAATCGTAAAAAGATAATATATCATTTCGTTTTATGTTGTTAGTCGGTTATTTGTCTTCGCCTAAAGCTTTTGTCACTTCCTCGCGGTCGTCGAAGTGCGAGCTGACGCCGCCGATGATCTGGTAGGTCTCGTGGCCTTTGCCGGCGACGAGGACGACATCTCCCGCGGCGGCGAGAGCCACGGCGGTGCGGATGGCCTCGCGGCGGTCGGTTATCGTCAGGGTGCGGCGGCGCGCTTCGTCGTCAAGACCGGCGAGCATGTCGGCGATGATGTCGTCGGGCTTCTCGTCACGCGGATTGTCGGATGTCAGGATGACACGGTCGCTACGACGGGCCGCCTCGGCGGCCATGACGGGCCGCTTGCCGCGGTCACGGTTGCCTCCGGCGCCACAGACGGTGATGACGGCGTGATTGCGGCCGATGACGTCGCGTATGGTGTCGAGCACGTTGACAAGAGCGTCGGGTGTGTGGGCATAATCGACAATCGCCGTGACGCCGCGGCCCCTGAATGTCTGGAAACGGCCGGCGACGGGCACCAGCCGGCTCATGGCGACAAGGAGTTCATAGCCGTCGAAGCCCATAAGCACTCCGGCGCCATAGACGGCAGTGAGGTTGGCGGCATTGAAGCGTCCTGTAAACAGAGTCTCGACCTCGTGACCGTTGAAGGCGACGAGCATGCCGTCGAGACGGTTCTCGACGATGCGGCCGCGGAAGTCGGCGTCATTGCAGGTCGAGTATGAGTAGACGTGAGCCAATGTATTCTGGACCATCACCTTGCCGTTGCGGTCGTCGATGTTGACCAGAGCGAAGGCCTCGCGGGGCAGCATGTCGAAAAACGATTTCTTGGCGGCAAGGTATGCGTCGAATGTCTTGTGATAGTCGAGATGGTCGCGCGTGAGATTCGTGAATATGCCACCGGCGAAATGTAGACCGGCGATGCGGTGCTGTGCGGCGGCGTGGCTGCTGACTTCCATGGCGGCGATGCTGCAGCCGGCCTCGACCATATCGGCGAGGAGACGGTTGAGCTCGAGCGGGTCAGGCGTGGTGTGGGTCGATGGCACGTCGGTGTCGCCGACCTTGTTGACGACGGTCGAGAGCAGTCCGACCCTGAGGCCGAAGATGCGGGCCAGCTCGTAAATGAGCGTGGCGACGGTTGTCTTGCCGTTGGTGCCGGTGACGCCTATCAGACGTAGTTTGCGCGAGGGGTTGTCATACCACTGCGAGGCGAGGCTGCCGAGAGCGACCGAGGCGTCGGCGACGCGGACGAAGGTGACGTTTGCCGTGATGTTCTGAGGTATGCTCTCGCAGACGACAGCCGAAGCGCCGGCCTCGACAGCGCGGGCGATAAAGTCGTGGCCGTCGACGTTATAGCCCCTGACGGCGACAAAGAGCGAACCGGGGCCGCACTGCCTCGAGTCGGAGGTCACGCCGGCGATGTCGACGTGCTCGTCGCCTATGATTTCTTCGGTTATGACAGCCGAAAGTAGATTTGACAGTTTCTTCATCAGTTTTGAGTCAGATTTATTGATATTTTAGAACCGCGGGCGGCGACAGTGCCGGGGGCCGGCGACTGGCTCGCCACATAGCCCACGCCGCTGAAGCCGACGTTGAAACCGCACTCTTCGAGACGCACGACGGCCTCGCGTATGCCGAGTCCGCGCACGTCAGGCACCTGACCGCTGCGGACGGCTGCCGGCGACTTGATCTCGACGCCGGAGGGAAAACGGAGACCGGCGGCAAGGGTCTTGTTGCGGTCGGGATTAGACGAGGCGTAGAGTGTCGGACGTGTGCCGGGATGCGACTCTTCGTTTATATCCGAGCTGTTGTCGAGCATGCCGCGCGAGAACAGCTTCAAAGCGACGTTTTTGACAACAGTACCCGATGTCGTGGCCGCGCCCTTGTAGGCCGGCGACGGGTCGCTGATGACGACAAAGCATGTATATTTGGGATTGTCGTAGGGGAAGAAGCCACAGAAGGCCAGACGGTAGCGGTTATCGAGATAGCCGCCGGCCTTGACAGCAACCTTGTCGGTGCGGCCCTTGACGGTGTCGTTCTTCACCTTTTTGGGTTCGGCGATGATGCGGCATGTGCCGGTCTTGCCGGCTATGTCGACAATCTTGCTGCGCACGGCCTTGGCCGTACCGCCCTGTCCCCAGACGACCGAGTGGAGCATCTCGCGCAGGATGCCGGCGTTCTCCTCGCTGCAGATGCGGTCGCGGATATAGCTGACGGGGATGACAGAGTCT
The DNA here is from genome assembly GCA_902493335.1 of uncultured Porphyromonadaceae bacterium. GTDB lineage: Bacteria > Bacteroidota > Bacteroidia > Bacteroidales > Muribaculaceae > CAG-873. Next base: position 31,919 of record CABUPJ010000016.1, on the reverse strand, counting down.
GTGCCGTCGGGCAGGCTCAGACCCTTGACGAGACGCGGGCGGACGAAGCGGCCGCCGTTGGCGATGGCGTTATAGACGGCGCATGTATAGAGCGGCGGTATCATGGTCGAATAGCCGAAGACCATGCGCGACAATGCTATGCGGCCGCCGCGGTTATTCTCGAGCGTGGGGAAATATGGTGTGCGCTCACGCTCCATGCCGGTGTTGAAGCGGTCGAAGAAGCCCAGATCGCGCAGACGCTGGCGGAAAGCGTTGGGATTGTTCTCGAAGTGTGATGTCATCAGCTTGGTCATGCCGATGTTCGACGAATATTCGAGGAAGCGGTCGACCGACAGCGACGAGGGCGAGTGGGTGTCGTTGATGGGACGTCCGCCGCAGTAGCGGTAGCCGACGCCCTTCGGCTCAATATGGAAGGGACGCGTCAGCGGGAAGGCGAAACCGTCTTCGAGGGCGACGAGCATCGAGATGGTCTTGACAACCGACCCGGGCTCGTAGGCGAGGACGATGCGGTTCATGCCTTCGATATAGCGGCCTGCGTCGAGAGTGTCGCGCTCGAGGTTGGAGATGGCCTTGATGTCGCCTGTAGCGACCTCCATAAGCATGGCCGAACCCCACTCGGCACCTGTCGTCAGGAGCATGTCGCCGAGCTCGTGCTCGAGGATGTCCTGCATGGTGATGTCGATTGTGGTCGTGACGGTATAGCCGTGGCGCGGTTTCTGGATTGTCCAGTTGCCGAGACGGTCGGTGAAGAACACTTTCTTTGCCTTGCCGGGGATGCCGTAGAGCAGCGAGTCGAGGGCGCGCTCGAGACCCGAAGCGCCTCTGACGTCACGCAGTCCGACCTCACCGACGCGGCCGATGCTCAGATGGGCCATGTCGCCGTAGGGATATTTGCGCTTGAGGACACGTTCTTTGACCAGACCGGTGCGGTTGGCGTTTTTGGTACGTTTAAAGAAGGGAAAGCCTTTGACACGCTGCACGTCGTCGTCAGAAATCTCCTTCAGCAGCAGGAACGAACGGCTGCGCTTCAACTTGGGCTTGTCGAGCTCGCGGCAGAGATATTTTTTCCACTCGTCGCGGCTGCGCACGGGAAAGTAGACGGCGAGACTGTCGGCGAGACTGTCGACGGCGGCATGATATTCACGTATCAGGAACTTTTTGGTTCTGAAATCGATGCGCAGGTTGAAGTAGTTAAGGTTTGTCGCGAGAATGCTGCCGTTGCCGGCGAGGATGTCGCCGCGCAGGGGTTTGATGAGGACGGTGTCGCCGAGATGGCGCTCGCCCTTCTGGTTCCACTTGGCGGCGTTGACGACCGTGGTGTCGACGGCCATGAAGATTATGGCTCCGGCGAGGAGCAATATCATGAACGAGATGAGACCGAGGCGACCGAGTATATGGTTGCGGCGGCTGATGACCTTAGGATTCTTTCTGTTACTTTTTGCTGTCATGGTTCTCATAGCTTAGTTTAAAGGGAGGACGGTCCTGGATGCCGAGGCCGAGACCGAGTGTGTCGACAAGATGCTGCATCGCCGACTCTCGTGTCGACGACATGTAGTGTGAGCGCTGGTTCTGCAGCTCGGTCTTGCAGATTTCAAGCTCGGAGTTGAGCGACGTGATGGTCTCCATCGCCGTCACGCTGTCGTAACGGCATGAGATGTAAACGAGTATGACAGCGACGATGGCTGTCGTCTGCACAAAATAGCGTTTAAAGAAGCGGCTCGACAGCACACGCCCGTGTGTAGTGACGTCGATGGCGTTTTTGAGCTGTCGCCCGGCTTCTGCCTGTTTGTATTTTTCAAAGATTCCCATTGCACTTAGGTTTATGACTGTGTGTTTTCGTCGGTTATTTTTTCAGCCACGCGGAGTTTGGCACTGCGGCTTCGCGGATTACGCTCGATTTCGGCATCGTCGGGAACGACAGGCTTGCCGGTGACAAGACGCCAGGGAGTGGCGACGCGGCCGAAGAAGTCTTTCTCGACATCACCCTCGAAGTTGCCTGTGCGCATGAAGTTCTTGACCAGACGGTCTTCAAGACTGTGATAGGTTATCACAGCGAGACGGCCGCCGGGACGGAGCACGGCGAGCGCACTCGTCAGAAAACGGCGGAGGGCGTCAAGCTCACCGTTGACTTCGATGCGCAGGGCCTGGAAGAGACGCGCGAGCTCGTTTTTCTCCTTCTTGGGGTTGACGAGCGGGCGCACGGTCTCGAGCAGACGCTCGATTGTATCCACAGGCGCCTTGGCTCTGGCGGCGATGATGGCCGAGGCTATGCGGCGCGACTGCTTGAGCTCGCCGTAGAGGTAGAAGATATCGGCAAGCCGTTTTTCGTCATAGGTGTTGACGATTTCGGCGGCCGTCAGACGGGCGCGACGGTTCATGCGCATGTCGAGCGGCCCTTCGGAGCGGAACGAGAAACCGCGCTCGCCGTCGTCGAAGTGATGGAACGATACGCCGAGATCGGCAAGTATGCCGTCGACCCGGTCAACCCCATAATAACGCAGGAAGTTGGTGAGGTATCTGAAGTTGCCATATACCATCGTGAAGCGGTCGTCGCTGAAAGCGCGGCGCACGGCATCCTCGTCCTGGTCGAAGGAATAGAGGTGGCCGCCGACAGCAAGACGCTCGACAATCGCGCGTGAATGACCGCCGCCGCCAAAGGTAGCGTCGACATAAATGCCGTCGGGCTTGATATCCAAGGCCTCAAGACACTGCGGCAGCAAAGCCGGTATATGATAAACTTCCTGATCCATCGGTAATTATACTATGCTCATTTTACAACGTAAAATTACTCATTTTTTTGCATAAATTTACAACACCAAACAGTGTTTTTTATAGTGTTAAAATCAAAAAGTTATTAACATTAGTGCTCGTGTTTGAATTTCAGCGCATTAAACACAACGGTCGCCTGTTTACGTTTGTAAACAGGCGACCGCAATCATTTCGCTTCCATATGATTTCGAGGCCGAAGGGCTCCGTTATCTTTTACAGCTTCTTTTTCCAGGCGCGGCGGCGACGGTGCTGTCGGCGTTCGAAATACTCCCACTGTTTCTGGACATTTTCGTTCCCTTCAAGCTCGACATTGCTCTCGGCATATTTATAGCCGTTGGCGATATAATTGGGTATCAGATAAGTAAACATAAGAGCATTGACGCCTTTGCTCTGATACTCGGGCTTAACGGCGATAAGCAGCAGATCGACAACATCTGTCTTGCCACGAATGGCTTTCCAAAGATGCCACCAGCCTGTCGGGAAAAGCTTTCCACCCGAAGCGCGCAGAGCCTTCGACAACGACGGCATCGAAATGCCGACAGCGACGAGATTGTCGTCGGAATCGACTACGACACAGACATCTTCGAGACGTATGACGCCGAGATACGCGTCGATATAATAATCAATCTGGCGGTCGGTCAGCTCGACGTAGCCGTAAAGATCTGAATAGGCTTCGTTGATGAGCTTGAACAGGGCGTGACCGTAACTGTCCTTCAGCTTTTTGCGCGACGTGGCCGGCACTATGCGCAGACCGAATTTTTTTCTTACTATCTCGGCGATGCGTTTATGCTTGTCGGGGATGCCGTCGGGAATCTTGATGCGGTATTCGATCCAGTCGGCGTCTTTTTCGAAGCCCATGCGCTCCATATGCTCCGGATAGTAGGGATAGTTGTATATCGTCGCCATCGTGCCCATCTCGTCGAAACCCTCGATGAGCATACCTTCGGGATCCATGTCGGTGAAGCCCATGGGGCCGACAATCTCGGTCATACCGCGCTTGCGCCCCCACTCTTCGGCAGCGGCAAACAAGGCGTCGACAACCTCGGCGTCGTCAATGAAATCGACAAAGCCGAAACGCAGGGTCTTTGTCCCGGTCTTTTTATTATATGCGTCGTTGATTATGGCGGTTATTCGTCCGACGGGCCTGTCGTCGCGATAGGCCATGAACGAACATGATGTCGAGAAATCAAACGCGGGATTTTTTGCCGGCGACAGCGTCGCTATCTCGTCGACAATCAGCGGCGGCACATAGCAGCTGTTGCCTTTATAATGCTCTATGCCGAACTCGACATAGCGTCGCAGCTCGTCTTTTGTCGGCTTGATGGGTTTTATTGTAACAGACATTTGTTGTTGATGTTAATTTGCCGGAAAAGCCGGGGCGTAAGGCGAGGAGAGCCAGGCGAGTATTGCCACCATAACGACCAGAAAGGCAATGATTATTATATAGAGACGGTTGCTTCGGTGTCCTTCGAGAGCGGCACGCAGAGCGTGTGCGTCGCGGTAGCGGCGGCGCGAATCGGCGTCGATGCAGCGGTTGGCGACATACTCGAGCTGAGGGTCGTGATGACCTGTCTTTTTGAGCACCTCGAGGATGATGCGGCCATAGCTGACGATATCGTCGCCGGCCTGAGAGGGGGTGAGGGCCGGACGCTGCTCGAAGCCGACGTCGATGAGCTTGAGATTGCCGATGTTCTCGGTGAAGATAATGCGCTCGGGACGTATCGGGTGATGGGCTATATGGTTTGACTGAATATATTCGAGCGCGCTGACAAGCTGGTTGCGCAGCTGCGAGATATGATGCTCGGTGACTTTGCCCTCGTCGAGCAACGTGCGCAGCGAGTCGCCGTAGACATCGTCGGTGATGATACAGCGTCCGACACTGGGCACATCTTCAAAATCGTTGATCATCACGATATTTGGATGCGCCAGATTATATCTGACATCAAATTCGCGCTCGATCATCTCCTCATATTTCCCATCGTCCTTAAACTCGGGTTTAAGAGTCTTGAGCATCACCCATTTGCCGAATTTCTTGGCGGTGTATACGTCATAAAACTCCTCGTCCCATTTGGGAAGATGCTCGATCTCTGTCCAACGCGGCGCTGACTTTTCCATTAACTATTTATTATAACATTATATATTAATCCGCAAAGTTACACAAAAACGTCAAAAAACCGCCGAGAATTTAACTTTTTTGATTAAAACCATAGCTATCTTAGCTAAAATAGCTACCTTAGCCAATAAAAACTCAAAACACCATGACAGCCACTGATTTTGCCCGACCGAAAACAAGTTATCGCAAACTTAAGGTCTTCAAGAAATCAGAGTCAATCTACGACCTGACATATTATTTTCTTCAAGGTCATATCGCAAAAAACGACCGCACGTATGACCAGATGCTGCAGGCAGCGCGCAGCGGCAAACAGAATATCGTCGAGGGTCGGTCAGACGCTGCTTCATCGGCAGAGATAGAAATCAGACTTTTTGGAGTGGCAAGGGGCAGCCTTCACGAATTACTCAATGATTATCTTGATTTTATGCGCACGAGAGGCATTGAAATATGGACGCCTGAGCATCAGCGTTTCAAAGCATTGAGAAATATGTGCATCAATAATAATGAAACTGCATTTTACACGACTCTTGCACCGCGCCTCAACGATACAGAACTCACCAATATGATTGTGACGCTGATTTATCAATGTATATCTATGCTCGACAAGTTTATCGAGCTTATAAAAGACGATTTTCTCAAAAACGGCGGCATTAAGGAACAGATGCGCCGGGCGAGGGTCGCGTCACGGGGTTACTGACACTTATTTTGTGCGTAACAGCCATAAGATTGCGAATTTTCGCTGAAAGACGGCGACATTTTGGCTGTTGCAGAAGTCAATTATTCGTTGTATTTTTGCAGACTGTAATAAATCCAATCATTTCACCGACATGGCTGAGATAAAAATAGCGGGTATTATGCGCGCGGGCGCATATTCACCCAACCATATAGGCAACGACGCCGCCATTCTCAACATCGCCGCCGAGCAGTTGCGCAAACGCGGCTGCGAAGTCAACATATACAGCGAAGAGCAGTTCAACTCGGGCGCTGTCACCGAGGACATCATCATCAACATGTGCCGCGAGCTGCGCTCGATCGACCTGCTGCAGAAGCGCGAGGACGCCGGCGCGCTGGTAATAAACTCAGGCTACGGCATCGAGAACTGCACCCGCGAACGCATGACCCGCATCCTCCTCGGCAGCAACATACCCCACCCCGACAGCCTCATGGTAAACACCGACGAGGCCATAAAAGACAACCTCATCAAGGCCGGCATCACCCGCTGCTGGATCAAGCGCGGCGACTTCCACGCCATGCACAAAGAGGACGTCAGCTATGCACGCCACCCTGAAGAGGCTCAGGAAGTGCTTCAGGAATATTTTCTGCGCGGCATCAAGCGCGCGGTCATCAACCGTCACCTCGAAGGCGACCTGCTGAAGTTCTACGGAGTCTGCGACACGCCGTTCTTCTACTGGTTTTTCCCCTTCAAATCCCCGCAGACCAAAGGCGCCGCTGCCGAAAAGGCACCCGCAGGCTTCAACCCCGACTATCTCAAGAGCATATGCCGCCGGGCGGCCGACGTGCTCGACATCAAAATCTACGGCGGCGACGCGATACTCTCGCCCGAAGGCGACCTGCAGATAATCGACTTCAACGACTGGCCCAGCTTCGCGCCCTGCCGCAACGAGGCGGCTCCCTATATCGCCAAGTGTGTCATGTCGGCCATAAAAGAACACTATAACAAAAAATCATAATCCGGCCATGAGACGCATCGACCCGAGCGGCGCGCCACGCGCCGGACAGAAATTTCCGCTTTTCCCGAAACTTATAGCCACGTCGTTCGGCTTCGGCTTCCTGCCGGTAGCTCCGGGCACGTGGGGTGCGATACTCGCCATAATACTGTGGCTGCCCCTCTACCTCTGGACCGCTCCGGCTGTCACCGTCGGCGTCACCGCCGCGGCAGTCGTGGTCTTCACCGTCGCCGGCACATGGGCCAGCTCGGTCTCTGAACTATACTGGGGCAAAGACCCCGTAGTGGCATGCGTCGACGAGACCGTCGGCCAGTGGATCTCGCTACTGCCCGTCTTCGCCGGCTGTCCCTGGTGGGAAATCGCGCTGTCACTCGCCCTCTTCCGCTTCTTCGACATCGTCAAACCCCTGGGCATACGCGCCATGGAACGCCTGCCGCGAGGCTACGGCATGATGGCCGACGACATACTCGCCGGCATCTACTCGGCTGCGATAATCCTTGCCATCAACCACTTTATACTCTGATTATGGGCAAGATAAAGAAAGCAGGCGACAAGATTCTCAACAACGACTCGTTGTTTTTCACGTTCCTGAGGTCGATAGTATCGTCACAGGCGGCTTCATGGGCCGATTTGGCGACACGCATGCTGATGTTTGCATTCGTCTTCGCAGCCCTCGACCCGTTCTACCGCTCGAACCTGTCGGTAGCCTGCGGCGCCGCCGTCGGCGGCATCGTCAACTGCACGATCAACTACCGCTTCACATTCCACGCTGCCGGCCAGAGCGTCAAAGCCGTCATCGTAAAATATATCCTGGTCTGGACGGGCAGCCTGCTGCTCAACATGTACGGCACGACATTCACCTGCGAGGCGCTGGCCCACTGGCAGTTCCTGCTCGATATGGGCTTCACGCCCGACGGCATCTTCGCCGCATCGACACTCGCCGTGTCGCTGTTGGTCTCGTGGTTCTGGAACTTCGCCCTCCAGCGCTACTTCGTCTACAGGCCGTCGAAGTTCGATCCCTATGCCATCGCCTTAGTCAATTTCCTCGGCTTCAGGAAACGCAAAACGCAAAACAATTAAAGCAACTATTCAACACAAAATATTTTTGAGATGGATATCAAACATACAGCAAAACAATCGCGCGACTCTCTCCAGCAAGGCATCTATGCTGTCATCAATCCTTTCGTACGGCTGATGATCAAAGCCGGCGTCACACCAAACATGGTAACGACTGTCGGTCTCCTCGGCAACATAGCCGCGGCCGTTGTATTTGTCATCGCAGGATACCGCGTCGCCACAGGCGGCGAGCTCGACTTCTCGCTCGTGACATGGGCCGGCGGTCTCATCATCGGCTTCTCGCTCTTCGACATGCTCGACGGCCAGGTGGCACGCCTGGGCAACATGACATCGACCTTCGGAGCCATGTATGACTCGGTGCTCGACCGTTACTGCGAGCTCTTTACCCTCGGCGGCATCGCCTACTATCTCATCCAGCTCGGCGACATCATCGGCGCCCTCATAACATTCATAGCCCTGGTCGGCAGCATCATGGTGAGCTATGTGCGCGCCCGCGCCGAAGGCCTCGGCCTCGAATGTAAGATCGGTTTCATGCAACGTCCCGAGCGCGTCGTCGTGACAGCCGCCGCATCGCTCGCCACCGGCATCACGGGCCAGTGTATCAGCCCGGCGTCTGACTTCGACCCCAACATCATCCTCGTCGTCGCCATGGGCGTCATCGCCGTCTTCGCCAACCTGACAGCCTTCGCCCGCATCAACCACTGCCGCAAACAGCTCTCAGCAAAAAAACAGTGATGAAGATACAGACTCCAAGCCTCAAAGAGAGCACGATCTGTGTCACCGCCCTTCTGCTGTGGCTCGCCGTGACGGCCGCCTTCATAGGCTTCAGGCCCGAGCATCCGGCGATGGCCGTGCTCATCGCGGCGCTGTTCTTTGTCAACGGCGCCACACGACGGCTTATCGTGGCGCTCATACCCTTCTGCGTCTTCGGCATCTCATACGACTGGATGAACATCTGCCCCAACTACATGGTAAATCCCATCGATGTCGCCGGCCTTTATGAAACAGAGAAGTCGCTCTTCGGCATCACAACCGCCACGGGCACTGTCGTCACGCCAAACGAATTCTTCGCCCTGCACAACTGCACGCTGATGGACTTTCTGGGCGGCCTGTTCTATCTCTGCTGGGTGCCCGTCCCCATCATCTTCGGGCTTTACCTGTATTTCAAAGGCCGTGAGGAAGCCTACATCCATTTCTCGCTCGTCTTCCTGCTGGTCAACCTCATAGGTTTCACGTTCTACTACATCCACCCGGCTGCTCCGCCGTGGTATGTAGCTCTCCACGGCCTCGAGCCAGTGCTCAACACCCCCGGCGACACCGCCGGCCTCGGCCGATTCGACGAGATGACGGGCCTCGGCATATTCAACGCCCTCTACGCGCGCAACTCCAACGTCTTCGCCGCACTGCCGTCACTCCACTCGGCATACACTCTCGTCGCGCTCATCTACGCCTTGCGCTATAAGGCTTCGACAGCATGGCGCATCGTCCTTGCCGTCGTCACCGCCGGCATCTGGTTTACCGCCGTATATACCTCTCACCATTATATAATAGATGTGTCGGGCGGCATCGCCTGCGCTTTCGTCGGCTTCGCCCTCTTCGAGTACGCTCTGATGCGCATCCCCGCGTTCAGCCGTTTCATCGCCCGATACGTCGCGTTCATAACCCCAAAGAAATAATAAATGTCAGATAAAGAAACACCGGCCGAAACGATACGGCCCGACGTACTCAACTACGACGACATCAGACAGATGGTGCCTAAGCTCGACGGTCACGAAAAGCTCGTCAACCGACTGCTCAAGTTCCTTTCGGTCGACAAGGTCAACGCCGTGCATGCCAAATGCTGCGATACCCCGGGCCCCGAGTTTGTAAAACGCCTGCTGCTTGACGAATTCAGAATCAGGCTGCGCATCGACAACGAGGCTGTTCTCGACCATCTGCCCGAAGGCTCGTTCATAACCGTCAGCAACCATCCCTTCGGCGCCCTCGACGGCATCGCACTGATCTATCTTATCACGCGCCGGCGTCCGAAATTCAAGGTCATGGTCAACATGATACTCAACCGCATCGGCGCCATGCGCCCCAACTTCATCGCCGTCGACGCCTGGGCCTCGAACGACCCGGCCAAGAGAGCCGTCTCGGTCAACGGCATTCGCGAAGCCCTGCGCCAGATAAAGAGCGGCGAGCCGATCGGCTTCTTTCCCGCCGGAGCCATGAGCAAGACGACGCTATGCAACGGCCTTCAGGACCGTCCCTGGCAGAAATCGATACTGCAGATTATCGAACGCGCCAAAGTGCCCGTCATCCCCATCTTCTTCCACGGCAGCAACAGCGCGTGGTGCAATTTCCTGGGACATGCCTGCTGGCCGGCACGCTCGCTGCGCCTGCCCGCCGAGGTCTTCCGCAAAGTAGGCACAGAGATGCACATAAGCGTCGGCGAACCCATCTCGCCCGAGGAACAGGCCATGCACTCACAAACGCCCGAAGCCCTCGGCGACTTCCTGCGCCAACGCACCTATGAACTTAAAAAATTTAAGTAAAAGCTACCTCGCCTCACTCAAGTCGCTTGACACCGAGGAGCATATCGATCTGGCGTTCTACCGCCCGATAGGCTATATGTGGGCCTGCGCGGCCCGGCGTCTCGGCGTGACACCCAACGTCATCACCGTCGCAGCCATCTTCATAGGCCTGGGCGCGGCCGTGGCTTTCTACTTCAACAGCCTGCCCGTCAATCTTGTCGGCATGCTGCTGCTCATTTGGGCAAACTCTTTCGACAGCGCCGACGGCCAGCTCGCCCGCATGACCGGACAATACTCGCGCCTGGGCCGCATACTCGACGGCCTCTGCGGCGACATATGGTTTGCCGCCATCTACATCGCCATCATCCTGCGCGAGATCGCGACCTCATCGTTTTTTGCGGCCCACGGTTGGATCATCATCACTCTGGCGCTCGTCACCGCCGTCTGCCACGCCCGGCAGGCCGCGATGGCCGACTACTACCGCCAGCTCCACCTTTTCATCATCAAGGGCGAGGACGGAAGCGAACTCGAATCATCGGCCCGGCTCCGACGACGCCTCGCCGAAACAACAGGGTTCTGGAAACGGCTCACACTCAAGGCATATATCTGCTACACTGTCTCGCAGGAAGCCACGACGCCACAGCTGCAGCGCCTGCGACGCCTCATCGCCGCGCGTTATCCCGGCGGACATCTGCCCGACAAGCTCCGCGCCGACTTCAGACGTCTGTCGCTGCCATTGATGAAATATACCAACATTCTGTCGTTCAACTGGCGCACGATCGCGCTCTTCGCCACGCTGATCGCCGGGCAGCCGTGGATATATTTCGCCGTCGAACTGACCGTCTTCAACGTCATACTTATATATATGGTGCGACGCCATGAAAAAATATGCCGCACCATGACCGACAATATCGAGAATGGGCTATACTGATATAAAGGCGATAATCTTTGACTACGGAGGCACCCTCGACACCGGAGGCGTCCACTGGAGCGACGTCATCTACGGAGCGTGGCGCTCGGCCGGGCTCGACATCAGCCGAGAGGACTTCAACGACGCATATGTCGCCGCGGCCGAGCGCAGGCTCGGCCGCGGCGACATCATCGGACCCGGCTTCACTTTCACCGACACTCTCGACGTTAAAATCGCCCTGCAGTTTGACCGCCTGGCCTCACGCGGGCTTCTGCCCGACGGTGCCGACAGCCTCGCCGCCGAAATCACAGGCATCTGCCACAGCATCGCCCTGAACCACATCAACCGGGCGGCACCTTTGCTGCGACGCCTCGCCGGCCGATTCCCGCTGGCGCTTGTCAGCAACTTCTACGGCAACCTGACAGCCGTGCTGCGCGACTTCGGCATCCGCGACTGCTTCCGGTCGGTCATAGAGAGCGCAGTCATCGGCATACGCAAACCCGACTCCCGGCTTTTCACCATCGCCGCCTCGGCCCTCGGCGTCAGCGCGGCCGACTGCCTCGTCGTCGGCGACAGCCTTGACAAAGACATCATTCCCGCAGCCGCTGTCGGATGCAAGACCGCCCTGCTGACTGCAACCGACATCGAACGACGCAAAAATCAGGCCACTGCATATCAGACATTCGGTTCGCTCGAAGAAATCACCGAAGCCGCATTAAGTTCAGTTAACACAAAAAATGCCAATTCCAATTAAAATTAACCTAAATTTTCCAAACACACTAATTATTAACCAAAGTTTGCAAAAATTTTACAACTTTATACTATAATTTTTTTTGCAATTAAAAAAGTATATGTACTTTTACACGCTTTTGTGAAGCGAACGCCTCTTTCTGAGGCTAAAAAACAGAAAAAAACAAGAAAATAAAATAAACTAATCAAAACACTCTTAAAAATGAGCAACTCAAACGTTAAGCCTGCTGAAGGCAAACTTGGTGTTATGGTTGTCGGCCTCGGCGCCGTGACCTCTACTTTTATGACAGGTGTTCTTATGGCCCGCAAAGGCCTCGCCAAACCCGTTGGCTCGATGACGCAGTACGACAAAATCCGCGTCGGAGAAGGTGCTGACAAAAAATATCTCAAATATAACGAAATCGTTCCCATCGCATCGCTCGACGACATCGTCTTCGGCGCCTGGGACGTTTATCCCGCAAACGCTTACGAGTCAGCAATAAATGCTGAAGTCCTCAAAGAGAAAGACATCAACCCCGTCCGCGAGGAACTCGAAGCCATCAAACCCCTCAAAGCAGCTTTCGACCACAACTATGCAAAACGTCTCGACGGCAACAACGTCAAGGACGCAAAAGACCGCTGGGATATGGTCGAACAGCTCCGCGAAGACATCCGCAACTTCAAGAAAGAAAAAGGCGTTGACCGCGTTGTAGTCCTCTGGGCCGCTTCTACAGAAGTCTACGTTCCCGTCGACGAGAAAGTTCACGGCACACTCGCAGCCCTCGAGGCCGCAATGAAAGCCGACGACAAAGAACATATCGCTCCCTCGATGTGCTATGCTTACGCCGCACTCTCTGAAGGCTGCCCCTTCATCATGGGCGCACCCAACACAACCGTCGACATCCCCGCCATGTGGGAGCTCGCCGAAAAAACAGGCATGCCCATCGCCGGCAAAGACTTCAAGACAGGCCAGACACTCGTCAAATCAGGCTTCGCCCCAATCATCGGCACACGCTGCCTCGGCCTCTCAGGCTGGTTCTCGACAAACATCCTCGGCAACCGCGACGGCCTCGTGCTTGACGAGCCCGCAAACTTCCGCACAAAAGAAGTCAGCAAGCTCTCGACACTCGAGTCTATCCTCGTTCCCGAAAACCAGCCCGACCTCTACACCGACTACTTCCACAAAGTGCGCATCAACTACTATCCCCCGCGCAACGACAATAAAGAAGGCTGGGACAACATCGACATCTTCGGCTGGATGGGCTATCCGATGCAGATCAAGATCAACTTCCTCTGCCGCGACTCAATCCTCGCCGCTCCTCTCTGTCTCGACCTCGTGCTCCTGAGCGACCTCGCCGCACGCGCCGGCCGTCACGGCATACAGCGCTTCCTCAGCTTCTTCCTCAAGAGCCCGATGCACGACTACACCAAAGGTGAAGTGCCCGTCAACCACCTTTTCCAGCAATATGTCATGCTCAAAAACGCTATCCGCGAAATGGGCGGTTACAAGGCCGACGAACTCATCGACTGATGCCGCCGCATAACGCGACACCACACTTTTTATAACTGTTTTCAAAAAAGCCCTGACGGATTGCCGTCAGGGCTTTTTCATTATAACATACACTTTTACACGGCAAATTTGCATTTTAACCATTTTGTCATTACCTTTGCAAAAACCAAAAGGCTGTATCATCGTTATCACTCTATAATTTATCTCACCCGAAAACAAACCTTTAACAGATAATCAATGTCAAAAGAATATGACTTTTTAATTGTAGGTGCCGGTCTCTACGGCGCGACATTCGCCCACCGTGCCCGGCGCGACGGTCTGCGCTGCCTTGTCATCGACAGACGTGACGTAGCAGGCGGAAACCTCCGCTGTGAAAACATCGAAGGTGTCACCGTACACAGCTACGGTCCGCACATCTTCCACACCTCAGACCCCGACATCTGGAAGTATGTCTCGTCACTCGTCGAGATGCAACCCTATGTCCACGAGCCCATGGCTCTCGACGTAAACGGCGAACTGCGTCACCTGCCCTTCAATATGAACACATTCGAAGCTCTGTGGGGCACAAAGACACCCGAAGAAGCCAAAGCCGTCATCGACAGCCAGCGCAGCAGCGCGCCCGAGCATCCCCTCAACCTCGAAGACCAGGCAATCGCCATGGTCGGCACCGACATATACAACCTGCTCGTCAAAGGTTACAACGAAAAGCAGTGGGGACGCCCGTGCACGATGCTGCCATCGTTCCTGATAAAACGAATACCCCTGCGCTTCACCTACGACAACAACTACTTTGAAGACACCTATACCGGCGTCCCCGTCGGCGGCTACAACAATCTGATCGACAAGCTCCTCGAAGGCACCGAGGTCCGTCTCGGCGTCGACTACTTCAAAGAGCGCGACACCTATAAGGACATAGCCCGCCACACCATCTTCACCGGCAAAGTCGACGAATACTTCGACTACCGTTTCGGACGCCTCGACTACCGCTCGATACGTTTCGAGACCGAAGTTATCGACAAACCCTGGGCACAGCCCTGCGGCGTCATCACCGACAACACCGCCGAGCACGACTACATCCGCGTCTGCGAGCACAAACACTTCCACAAAGAATGTGCCGACGCCCCCAAGACCGTCGTCGTCAAAGAATATCCCCTCGAATACCGCGAAGGCATGGAAGCGCTCTACCCCGTCAACGACGTGCGCAACACCGCCATCTATGCCCGCTACCACGACCTCGCCAACCGCGAGCCCGACGTCACTTTCGGCGGCCGCCTTGCCGAATACACCTACTACGACATGGCCCCCCTGATCAAAAAAGTCCTCACCGACTACGACAAAGTCCTGTCGATGATGCAGTAAACCATCGTGCAGCAATTTATCAATATGTCACAAAGCCATGAACTACATCTATCGCATGACTCATATTGATAATATCCCGCACATACTGCGTCACGGCATCACCCACCGCGATTCTGTTAACGCCGATCCGTCGTACATACCGATAGGAGATACAAGCATCATCGACAAACGCATGAAACTTATAAGGGAGACAGTCGCCGGCGAAAAAATTTCGCTCGGCGACTTCATACCTTTCTACTTCTTCGCCCGCATGCCTATGCTCTATAATATCCAGCATGGCTACAAGGTCGACAAGGTTGATGCCGATAACATAGTCTATCTCATAGTCGCCATCAGCTCAATTACTGCCGACGAAAGCCGCAGGTTGTACTTCTCAGACGGACACACAGTCAGCCGCCAGACAAAATTCTACGGTAAAGACAGGCTCGATAAAATCGACAGTCTTCTTGATATCGAGGCAATCAAAAGCAACGACTGGGCAACGACTATGTCGTGAAAGAACGCAAGCAGGCCGAATTTCTTGTCGGAGGCGACATCCCCGCCACCGACATAACCCATATATGCTGCCACAGCCAAGCCGCGCGGCAGCGTTTAATCAATATGGGCGTCACCTGCAATATAATCGTCAATCAACAAGCTTATTATTAACTCAATGCGACATGCTCTATGATACATTTCACAACAGGCAATTTGTTTGATTCATCGGCAGATGCGATTGTCAACACAGTCAATTTGATGGGTGTCATGGGCAAAGGTGTCGCCCTGCAGTTTAAAGAGCGTTTCAAGAACAATTACCGACAATATCACGCGGCCTGCCGCGAAGGCCGCATCGGCATAGGCAATTCCCTCGTAACAACCGATTCGCTCAACGGCCGCAACATCAGTATTATCAACTTCCCGACCAAGACGGACTGGCGCAAACCCTCAGAATATTCTTACATAGAAAAGGGGCTTGACAACCTT
Organism: uncultured Porphyromonadaceae bacterium; assembly: GCA_902493335.1. Lineage (GTDB taxonomy): Bacteria > Bacteroidota > Bacteroidia > Bacteroidales > Muribaculaceae > CAG-873. Next base: position 16,285 of record CABUPJ010000016.1, on the reverse strand, counting down.
ATCGATATTATCCGCGACAAAGGTCTGAAAAGCATTGCAATGCCTCCGCTCGGCGCAGGCAACGGAGGTCTCGATTGGGCATCTGTAAAAGAAATCATCGTCGGCAAGCTGTCTGATATTGATTGCGACATAACAATCTACGAGCCGGGCTATACAGCCGAGAGTCAGCCTAAAGAAGTCAGACTGACTCATGCGCGGGCTCTTTTGGTCTATATGCTCGACAGATTCCAGCGAGAAGGACAGGAAGCGACAACCTTCGCAGCCGTCAAGGCCATATATTTCCTCCAAAAGTTCGGAGCCGCAGACATATTCAAAATGAAGTTTCAGGCTCATACCTACGGCCCCTACTGCGACAGCGTCCGACATATGCTTCACGGCCTCGACGGAGCTTATATCCGCGGCTTCGCTGACATGAGCAAACGTCCATTCGAGCCCTTTGACACAGTCAGAGAAAAGCTGCCCGAAGTCTATAAAACGATTGACAGCAACACTGCTCTCAGTGACATCGTCAGCCGCACATGCAACTTTCTGAACGACTACTGGGATGATTTCAGTCTTGAACTTATATCGTCTGTCGACTTTTTAATGGAAACCAATCATGACGACACCGCCGACGCCATCTACAGTAAATTATGCGCGTGGTCTGACAGAAAACGGCGACTTTTCGCAGATATAAGCCACACAGTGACAGCATATAACCACGTCACTGCAGCGAAAATTTAGCGACGACTAATTTTTCACCCCGTTCCGACAGCTATTCGCTCGGAAATTTGTAAATTTGCTTTTACTAAATTTTCAATGAATGGCATCTGACTCTTCCAACAGCACGAGCTGGCTAAAGCGCTATTTTTCAGCGGTGACGCTTGTTGTCATCGCCGGCATAGCCTATATGATTTTCTTCAGCGACACCTCGATAATGAAAAAAATCGAATACCAGCAGGTCATCGACAGCCTCGAGCACGAGGTCGCCGTCACACGCGACTCGATCGAATACTACAAAGACCTCAACCGCCGCCTCACATCAGACCCCGAGGTGATGGAACAGGTCGTGCGCGAACAGCACAACATGAAACGCGCAGACGAAGACGTCTATGTCTTCACCGATTAACCCCTCAAAGACTATTCAAATGAGTAAAAAACACAATAAGACAGTCTCTCTCGACAAATGGGCACCCATAGGCCTGCTGGCCATCGCCGCCGCAACCGTCGTCCCGCTCGTCTCGGGACCGGCTGCACAGGATGCCGCCTGGTATCGCTATCTGTTCGGAGCAGGAGCGCTGTGGCTGCTCGTCTGCCGGCTCTTCAGCCGCTATAACGACAGCGACGACCACCTCAGGCGCCTGCGCCGCATCGAATCGTGGAGCGCCATATTCTTCTGCGCCGCCACATTCTTCCTCTTCTGGCCCGGCGCCGCCATGCGCGACTGGCTCGCCTTCACCCTCGCCGGCGCCGCCATACAGATCTACACCTCGCTCGCCATTCCGGCGCGACAGAAAAAGATAGCCAGCGGAAACAAGTGACCATGGCAAAGAAAATCGTTGAAACACCCCTGATGAAACAATATGTCGAGATGAAATCAAAACATCCCGACGCCGTACTGCTCTTCAGGGTCGGAGACTTCTACGAGACATTCTCTGACGACGCCATCGCCGCCTCGGAGATTCTCGGCATCACCCTGACACGGCGCGCCAACGGCGTGTCGCAATACGTAGAGCTCGCCGGCTTCCCACATCACGCGCTCGACACCTATCTGCCAAAACTCGTCCGTGCCGGCAAGCGCGTCGCCATCTGCGAACAGCTCGAAGACCCAAAGCTGACAAAGAAACTCGTCAAGCGCGGCATCACCGAACTCGTCACCCCCGGCATCGCCATCAGCGACAACGTCCTCAACCATCGCGAGAACAACTTCCTCGCCGCCATACACTTCTGTAAACAGAGCGTCGGCGTCGCATTCCTTGACATCAGCACCGGCGAATTCCTCGCCGCAGAAGGCACAGCCGACTATGTCGACAAAATCATGTCGAACATGGACCCCAAAGAACTCATCGTCGAGCGCGGCAACAAAGAACGCGCCGTCGAAATGCTCAGCGCCAAACCCGTCACCTTCGAGCTCGACGACTGGATTTTCACCGACGACGCAGCCAACGAACGCCTGCGCAAACAGTTCGGCACGGCATCGCTCAAAGGCTTCGGCATCGACCGCATGCACGAGGCCATAATCGCAGCCGGAGCCATACTCCACTACCTCGACATCACACGCCACACACAGACATCACACATCACCTCGATCTCGCGCATCGAGGAAGAGAAATATGTGCGCCTCGACCGCTTCACCGTGCGCAACCTCGAACTCATCGAACCACTCGACCCCGACGGCAAAAGCCTCCTCAACGTCATCGACCGCACAGTGACGCCAATGGGCGGACGCCTGCTGCGCCGCTGGCTTCTCTTCCCCCTCAAAGATCCCAAGGCTATCAACGACCGCCTCGACGTCGTTGACTACTTCTTCCGCGAGCCCGACGTGCGCGACCGCCTGCGGTCGCTCCTCGAGGTCATCGGCGACGTCGAACGCCTCGTCTCGAAAGTAGCCACCGAGCGCATCTCACCGCGCGAGCTGCTGCAGCTCCACGGCGCCCTCAAGGCCGTCGAGCCGATACGCCGCCTCTGCCTCGCCTCCGAACAGCCCGCCCTCGCCGGCATAGGCGAACAGCTCAACCCCTGCCAGAGCATCTGCGAACGCATCGGCCGCGAGATACGCGATGACACCCCCATAGCCCTCAACCGAGGCGACGTCATCAAAGAAGGAATCGACGCCGAGCTCGACGAGCTGCGCGACATCGCCTACCGAGGCAAAGACTACCTGCTCAGACTTCAGGCCCGCGAGAGCGAGCTGACGGGCATCCCCTCGCTCAAAATAGGTTTCAACAACGTCTTCGGCTACTATATCGAAGTCACCAACACCCACAAAGCCAAAGTGCCGCCCGAGTGGATACGAAAGCAGACTCTCGTCAACGCCGAGCGATACATCACCCAGGAACTCAAGGAATACGAAGAAAAGATACTCGGCGCCCAGGAGAAAATCGAGATTATCCAGGCACGACTCTACTCAGAACTCGTCGCCGCCGTGGCCGCGTTTATTCCCGCTCTCAAGCTCGACGCCATGATGCTCTCGCGTCTCGACGTCCTCCTGTCGTTCACGCGCGTAGCGGCCGAGAACCGCTACAACCGTCCCGTTGTCGACGACTCGCTCGTCCTCGAACTCGTCGAGGCCCGTCATCCCGTCATCGAGAAAGAACTGCCCCCCGGCGAGCCGTATATATCGAACAGCGTCAGCCTCAACAACGAGTCGACGCAGATAATGATGATAACCGGCCCCAACATGTCAGGTAAATCGGCACTGCTGCGACAGACCGCCCTCAACGTCATCCTCGCCCAGATCGGCAGCTTTGTCGCCGCCGAAAGCGCCCGCATAGGCATCGTCGACAAGATATTCACCCGTGTCGGCGCCAGCGACAACATCTCGCTCGGCGAATCGACTTTCATGGTCGAGATGAACGAAGCGGCCTCGATACTCAACAACATGAGCCGCCGCTCGCTCATTCTCTTCGACGAACTCGGCCGAGGAACATCGACCTACGACGGCATCTCTATCGCCTGGGCCATCGTCGAACACATCCACCAGACCGACGGCCTCCATCCCAAAACCCTCTTCGCCACCCACTACCACGAACTCAACGAGATGGAAGCCATCTACGGGCGCATCGCAAACTACAACGTCTCGGTCAAGGAAATCGACGGCAAGGTCGTCTTTCTGCGCAAACTCGCCCGAGGCGGCAGCGAACACAGCTTCGGCATCCACGTCGCCAAACTCGCCGGCATGCCACGCAGCATCGTCAAACGCGCCACCGCCGTACTCGAGAAACTCGAGTCGGGCCGCGACCGCGACGAAGCGGCCAAAAACCTCGGCGCGCTGACCGAATCGACCGGTGGCATGCAACTCTCGTTCTTTCAGCTCGATGACCCTGTCCTCGCGCAGGTGCGCGACGAAATCATCGGCACAGACATCAACAACCTCACCCCCCTCGAAGCCCTCACCAAACTCAACGACATCAAAAAAATACTCACCGGCAAATAAAAACGCGCCCATGATTAACGATTACAAATGATTTGGCGTGTCGCGAATATTTTCATAACTTTGTGCCCCCTTTAATACAATCGGTTATGAAAGAAATAGATCCGTCGACAACGACACGGGCTTATGCCTTTGAGTTCTGGATGAAGGCGCCTATGCCTATGGTGACCTTTTTCAAGACCCTCGATGTCTCGCGGCTGCTGAGGGTCAGCCGGCGCCGGCATTTGAAGTTCAATATGCTGATGTGCTGGTGTATCGGTCGTGCGGCTTCACAGGTCAAAGAGTTCATGATGCTTCCTGTCGGCGACAGGCTTTTCGAGTATGACAGTCTCGCCGTCAACACGATAGTGGCTGACAGCCGCGGTGAAGTCAGCTCATGCGACGTGCCGTTCAGCGATGATCTCGATACTTTCAACGCCGATTATCTGCGCCTGACGCGCGAAGTCGCCGAAAGCAGCCGCAACCACGATCTCACCGACAGCATGGTCATCGGCACGTCGGCATTGGCACAGTATGACATCGACGGCGCAGTCGGCATGTACAGCGGCATCTTCAACAATCCGTTTATGATATGGGGCAGATATAAACGCGGTCTGTTCAGAACCCGCCTGACCGTATCGTTCCAGTTTCATCACACGCAGATGGACGGCGCCCATGCCGCCCGTTTCCTCGACCTCCTCCAGAAAGAAATAACCGGGCTTTGACGAAAAATGAGCGGCAGAAATCAGATATCCGGAATCATAATCCGCAAGGCTGACGTCGGTGACGTCGACGCTATCCTCGCCATTTATGATACCGCACGGGCTTATATGCGCTCGACGGGCAATATGACACAGTGGGTCAACGGTTATCCGTCGCGCGACCACATACTCGCCGACATAGCTCGCGGCGCGTGCCATATAGGCATAGACGCCGACGGCGAGGCGGTGATGGCTTTTGCCTTTATCATCGGCGACGACCCGACATACGATGTGATTGAAGACGGCCAGTGGCTCAACGACGAGCCTTACGGCACGATACACCGTCTCGGCTCGACCGGCAAATACAGCGGCATCTTCGCACGGTGTATCGATTTCTGCTCGCGGCAGATCCCCAACCTCCGGCTCGACACCCACGCCGACAATGCGACGATGCTCAATGCCGCCGGGCGCCTTGGTTTCACACGCTGCGGCATCATCTACTGTCAGGACGGCACCCCACGGATAGCTTTTCAACGCAGCTTATGAAAAAGATATTATTTCTGCACGGTTTCACGTCAAGTGGCAGTTGCGAGATAGCGCTTACGCTCCGCGACTGCCTCGCAGGCACAGCCGCAGTCTCCGCACCCGACCTGCCTCTGCATCCCGCCGAGGCGCTGACGCTCGTGCGCGACATCTGCGACTATGACAGACCCGACCTAATTGTGGGTTCGAGCTGCGGCGCTTTCTACGCCCAGCAGATGGTCAGACCCACAGGCATACCGGCCATACTCATCAGCCCGTTTTTCAGAATGAGCGAATTTCTCGCTCCGCGCATCGGAAAGCATGCGTATAAATCGCCGCGACACGACGGGATAACCGCATTCGAGGTGACGCCGGCGCTTGTGGCCGAGTTTACCGACATCGAACAACATCAGTTTGACTGTTACGCCCGCTTTGACCGCGATCGAGTCACGGGCCTTTTCGGCAGCCGCGACACACTGGCTCATTTCCGCGACGTATTCGACCGCTATTATTCAACTGCCGTCGATTACGACGGTCCCCACACGATGACAGCCGACAATGTAGCCGTGACGCTTGTTCCATTGGTGATTGACATGCTTGAGCGCTTACAGCCGCTCGACAACCGCCGCTTCAGACACTTCAAAGGCAATGAATACCGGCTTCTGTATTCAGCCAAAGATTCGGAGACGCTTGCAAGAACAACGGTCTATCAGGCGCTTTATGACAAGTGCGGCATCTGGGTAAGGCCCGAACGGATGTTTTTCGAGCGTGTCACCCGCGACGGCCAAACTTTCCCCCGCTTCACCGAAATAACAGGCGAATAAAAAAACTTACCGCACAAACTTACTGCTCTTTACCCGCTCAGAGGCTGAATTGTGTCCAGGATGAGTGAGGAGCGGCGGTAGTGGCGATATCGTGGCGCGGATATATCCAGTAGCTCTGGCCGTCGGGACGGATGATGACACCGCCGTCGACGTCACGGCCATCGGCATTGAGGGCGGCGATATAGTCGCGCAGGGCATTGTGTTTGAGATGGGCCGTGGCCGGCTCGCTTTCGGCGGTTTTAGTGTCGAAGATAAAGACCCGGCCGTCTTTCATCCTTATGATGAAGTCGGGATAGAACAGCGATTTTTCGCCGGTGAGCTTAACGTATGGCACAGCGAGATGCTGCATGCCCGAATCACCGTTCTTATACCACCAGTCGATGCCGTCCGAGTGATTTTCAAGATATTCCTCAAACGCTCTTTCCGGCGTCGAGGCGTTGCTGATGAGCCTGACAAAAGGTTGCAGGGCATGACGGGCGAATCCGGCGACAGCTTCGTTGGTGCGGTCATCATAAAAGCGTTCTGACGGCAGGCTCCATTCAATCGGGGCAACTTTACGTGCCGACGATGTCTTGACGCTCTCAAGGGTGTCGCCGTAACGTTCGAGGGCGCTGTCGAGGATGAAGACGAATTTATCGCGGTTGCCGTCAGAAAGTATCAGCTTTTTGGCTGCGATGCCTGCCACCCCGAGAAAACGCTCTACTGTCTCGAGAAGATATGTCGCGATCATGTCGGTGCGGTTGCCGCCGTTTGACTCATACGAAGTACCGAAACCGTTGACAAACCGCCTGAAGACGGTGTCAATCTCGGCGTCGGTACGTGCGAATCTGACCTGTTCGACCTCAAGCTCCTGAACATCGTTCTGAAAGCGCACGTTCATCGGTATCGCCGCTTCGATCGTGTCGGCGTCGAGACGCAGCTTTATGTCGCGGCGGGCTATGCGACGATTGTGTTCGACGGTTGTCACGCTGCTCTGTGCGAGAGCCTCGGCCAGACCCGGTATATCGGCGAAGTCACCGAGGTCGCCGGCTACGGGTGCGTCAATGTCATAGCTCAGGTGCCATTTGTCGGCGACAGTGTCGAAGAGGTCTTTGCGGAAGCCCGAACGCAGGCGGTTGCGTGAGCCGGCGGGACGGTCATAGTAGACCGACGGCAGCGAGAAATCGCCGACACCGTCGCGACGGGTGGCGGCTATGGTGTCACGGAGGATATAACTCTGGTCTTCGGTGACAATCTTTATGCGGTCTTTGGCGATGTCGGTGTAGACATAGCCGAGGTTGAGCGAATTGTCGCGGTAGTGGTGCTGACGTGGCATGCGCATTATGCGCCCGACTGTCTGCACGGTAAACGCCTCGCTCTGCAGTTTTCTGAATATCAGCAGCACACCGGCGCGCGGACAGTCCCACCCCAGGGCGATAGCCTCTTTGAAAAGAAGCACCCTGACCATATTGTCGTCGTCCTCGAGCCTGTCGAGATTCACCTTGCGCGAGGCCAGCCAGACGGCGAGGCGTCCGTTTTCCTCGCTTATGTCATACCCGCGCCGGAGAATGCCGGTCACTTTCGCGGCTACGGCCGTGTCTTCGGCCGTCATGCCGTCAGATGTGTCGTTGGGCAGCTGTATGAGCAGCAAGGGATTGATATTCTCTCCCTGTGCCGCGTAGGCTTCGGCGAGACGGTCGCGGCGTTCGAGAGCCGCTTTGAGCAGGCGTTCGTCGAGGGTGATGTCCTTGCTGTCGGTGACGTCGACATCGGGATTCAGCACAATCTCTTTCTTTATCATGCCGGCGCGTATGACTTCGCCGCGCTGCACCTTCTCGATGGCGTCGAACGATTTGGTTTTCGGGGTCGCCGACACACGCAGCTCGACGTCGGCACCGATGCGTTCGAGCACCTGAGCCGATTTGTCGGCTGTGCCGGTCCAGAACATCTGTTCTTCGTCGATGATTACGACTACAGGCAGGCCGGCCTCACGGGTGCGCCGCACAATCTCATAGAGCCCGACGCAGTTCTCGCGGTCGCGGACGATCACGTTTTTCTTGCGGTTGACGCTCTCCCAGTTGACAAAGAGTATCTCGCCGAGGCGTATACCCTCCGACGGGTCGATGTCGCCGAATGTGCGGGTAGCCAGACGGTTGGTGTCGCTGAATATATTCTTTAGCTTGTTATAGCTCTGTATGTGGAGGTCGCGCGGAGCGATCCAGATGAATGCACAGTCGCAGGCGTTGTCATAGCCCCGGTCCCGCATGGCCTCGGACAGTCCGGCGAGAGTGCGGCAGGTCATGACGGTCTTACCCGAGCCTGTCGGCGCCTCGAAGATGATGCAGCGCCGTCCCGGATTTTCCTTGATCTGATATATCAGTTTTTCGGTCAGATTTCTGACAGCACGGTTCTGGTAGTCGAATTCTTTCATGCCTGGATGTCGTTTGTTTCATTACGGGCCGGAAGCACCCTTTCGTAACAGTTATAGATGACCGCCGGGACGGCTATGAGACGCACATCTCCGGCGACGGAGCCGAACTGCTCGCGCCACGGACTTTCGCCCGGCGAAAAGACGTAGAGGGTTATGGGACAGTCGGGGCGGCGCGCGGCTATGGCGGCGGCAATCTTCGGAATAATTTCCTCGCGGTATATGACCGCCGTCAGGCGAGTGCCGTCACCGAAACACCTGATGAGAAGAGGATTGGTGTGGAGTCCGCAGAACTCGCATTGTTCGTCGAATGTGTTTTCTCTGACCCTGATCATGTCAGTGGCGAGCGCGGCGAGGCTGCGCATGGCGGCCGGCGAGTGGCGGCGGTCGGTGAGTTCGGTCGTGAAAAACAGCAGACTGTTTGCCGCGAGAGTGCCGTGCGGTCCTCCCTTGCCTTTAATCGCGTTGCAGGCGCGTGTGTATGTTATGTCGCGGCAGATGCCGTTCTCGTCGTTGGTGCACAGTATACACTGACGCCGGCCGCCATCGTCGGCGTTAAGCTGCATAAGAGCGTGGAGAGTCGTGCCCGATCCGGCAAAGAAATCGAGCACCGTCGAATCACGGCGCGACGCCATTTTGAGCAGCTGGTAGATGAGTCGAACGGGCTTTTTGCCGTTCTCGAAGACGACGTCGCCCTCTTTCGAGACGTTGCCCATGTCTTTGTAGAAGTCTTTCCACCAGTCGCCGCGTATCTTGCGCAGGCCGTGGCTGCGGTCGAAGTCGTCGCAGGGCCCGAACGAACTTTTCAGCGGCAGAAGCTGACGCAGCCGGCTGCCGTTATGGTAGATATAGAATGTCTTGCCGTCGCGCTCTACCTTGAGTATCTCGCCCTCGGCAAGCTCGACGTCGTCGAAGCCCGTGATTTTATCGTCGGCATAGATATAGTCGACATTCTCGGCCACGAATCGCCTGAATTCCGGCGACTGATAATACAGGTCGGTCATCTTGCGCCATCTGACATCGGGATATGCCGCCTTGAACATCTCGCGGACACTCGTGCGGCGCCCGTCTCTGAGATAGATGTTATAATGGGTGTCATAGTCGGGCCGGTAGTCATAGAGGAGATTGCGGGCAATCTGTTTGCGGCCGCCTTTGGCATAGATGAGGATATACTCGGCGTTTTTGACGATGGTGCCGTTCTGGGCGGCACGGACTTTCATGCCCTGTGTGGCCGACATCTCGACGTGAAGCGTAGTGACGTAGCTGCCTTCGCCGAAGAGCTCCTGACTGTCGCACATGACCTTGAGATTGGCATACTCGATGTCTGAAATCGAGATGAATATGACCCCGTCGTCAGACAGCAGCCGCTTGGCGAGGCCGAGGCGCCGCTTCATGAACGACAGCCATTTGCTGTGACGGTAGTCATTGTCGGGGTCGACGTAATCGTCGTTATATCTGAAGTCTTTGTTGCCTGTGTTATAAGGCGGGTCTATGTAGATTATATCGATTTTGCCGGCATGGGTAAACGTGAGCGCCGACAGCGACTCGAGGTTTTCGCCCTCGATGATCATATGCCGTGGAGCGTCGGGCGCGTCTGACTTTATAGCCAGCTCAGGCTCCTCGATGAGTACCGGCTGATGACGGCGCAGGCGCTCTTCGGCGTCTTCGGGCTGCATCTCCCAGACCATGCCGTATGAGCGGCGCTCGTTGATCATGCCGATAAGAGTGGCGCGGTCATCGTCGTCGAGTCCCGCCGCAGAGCGTATGCGTTCAATCAGTTTTGCCTTTTCGCTGTCTTTCATGACTGCAAAAGTACACAAAAATAATGGAACCGCACGACCTTATTTGCGATACACTCTGCTATGCAGCGTTGAGGCGGCGGCATGGGGCGGGAACGGCGCCGTCGACATCAGATAGAGACCGACTTCGGGCAGACCCGGCGAATATGGAGGCTGGACATACCCGCGGTCGATAATCCCGAAGCCGTTGCGGCGGTAGAAACCTATGCGTCTGGCCGTCATGGGGTCGGCGCCCGTCGGCGGCTCGACCTCGATGACGACGGGCCTGTCGCCGGCAATCTCGAGGATGCGCTGCAGGGCCGCCGTGCCACAGCCGCTGTTGCGCAGCGTATTGCTGACGGCGAGATGCTCGATATAGACGAAGCGGTCGAAGTGCCACAGCGTCGCCATGCCGATGAGACGGCCGTCGCAGATGATGCCGTAGAGCGTCGGCTCGCCGGGCGACGCCGGTGAGACAATCTGCTCCCACGGACGGCGCTCCGACTCGGGAAACGAACTGAAATAGATATCCTTGATTATAGCGAGGTCAGCCTCTGAGATGTCGGTCGTGAGCAGTGTCGGAGAAGATTGTGTCATAGCTGTATAATTTTGTCATAAAGATAGTGAAATTAAATTTAACTGACATGTCTGCCGATTAAAAGTTGTTAAAAATATATTTTTTAAGATTTTTAATCGTAAATTTAGAACGCAAATAATACCTTGACCTGATTTTAGAAATACCAACTATACATCTACTAATAACTTAATATTTTAACCCATGAAAAAAACCTTATGCGCATCAATTGCAATGTGTTTTGCCGCTTTATGCTGGGGTCAGCTCCCGCAGGTGGCATCGGTTGAACGTGTTGCCCTCCCCGGGGGGACAGACGTGAGCATGGCGGCTCTGAGTCCCGACGGCAGCTATGCCGTAGTGTCTCCGCTGTCTGGCGTCGGCCTGTCTAAACTTGATTTTGCAACGTCTGAGATCACAGAGATCTCAAAGACGGCGAGCCCGCTGCTGCTCGACTTCACAGCCGACAGCCGCAACGTCATCTTCCGTGAAAGCAGCTATGACAAAAACCACCGCCGCCTGGTCGCCCTGAAGTCTTATGACGTCAGCGCCAAGAAGATTCAGACCATCGTCGAGCCTACACGCCGTCTGCAGGGCTTCGCCGCCGACGGCACGACAGCTGTCGCCGTCGACAACGGCCGCATGCGCTCTAAAGCTATCGGACAGAAGACTCCCGTCACCCGCGCCGTGCTCTCAATCGACCTCGGCAAACTCTGTGTCACCCGCAATGGCAGGACTGAAGCAATCGCACCGCTCGGTGACCGCTGCAACAGCTATCTGTGGCCGTCACTCTCGCCCGACGGCAAACGCATCGTCGCTTTCGGCGTCGGCACAGGTGCATTCACCTGTAATCTCGACGGCAGCGATGTCCGCCTGCTCGGCATGTACCGCGCTCCCAAATGGCTCGACAACAATGTCATCGTCGCCATGGACGATCATGACAACGGCGTCGTGACTGTCAGATCGGCCATCATGGCCATCGCCGCCGACGGCTCTGACAAAGTCGCTCTCACGGCCGACTCTGTCGTCGCTGTCTTCCCCAGTGTCGCCAAAAACAAAGTGGGCTTCACCACTCCGCAGGGCGAATTTTATATCATTAACCTCAAATAAGCCAAGCCATGAAATTCAGACATATCATTCTCGCCGCAGCCGCGCTGACTTGCGCCGCCGCCACAGTTGATGCTAAGAATATCGAGGACTACCGCATATATATCAACCCCGGCCACGGCGGCTGGGAAGGAGGCGACCGCCACATGGGCACTGTCAAACACGGCCCCGCGACATATCTCGACACCTGCGGTTTCTTCGAGACAAACACAAACACATGGAAAGGCCTCGCCCTGCTCCAGCGCCTGGCCGAGTACGGTTTCAAATTTGACCCGACACTCAATCCGTTCCCCGCAGACTTCGACGGATACACAAACGCCAACGGCATCAAGACCAACGCAGACCTCGCCTTCCGATACGGAGCTGCCCGCGACATGAGCCAGGGTCTCGTCATGAGCCATGTAAAGAACGGCTACAGCCGCGACATCAACGAAATAGCCATGGAAGTCGAGGCAAACAACTTCGACCTCTTCATCTCGGTCCACTCAAACGCCAACTATGAAGGCGCGACGACCAACTACCCCGGCCTCTTCGTCCGCGGCGAAAACCAGACCGAGAGCGTACCCGGCTCTTGCGACATCTCGCGCACGATCTGGCCTTATGCCTTCGCCAATACCCACTCGCAGTGGTCTAACTACTCGATGACAAATCCCGCCCTCTACTACGACATCGACTTCCAGGGCGGCGACTATGCCCTCACCGACCACGGCAACGGCAACGTCGTCAAAGGCTATTATGCCGTCCTGCGCCACAACGTGCCCGGCCTTCTGCTCGAAGGTTACTTCCATACCTATCAGCCTGCCCGTCACCGCGCCATGAACCCCGACGTCTGCCGCATCGAGGGTGAGGCCTATGCCCGCGGCATCGCCGACTACCTCAATGTGGCCCAGGAATCTACAGGCGACATCTACGGTATCGTCCGTGACCTCCACGAACGCTTCAAACACCAGTTCTACAGCGCTCCGTCGTCGAGTCCCGACGCATTCCTGCCCATCAACAACGCTACCGTCAAGTTGCTCAAAGACGGCAACGTAGTCGACACATACGTCACCGACGACGAATATAACGGCGCTTTCGTCTTCCGTCAGCTCGAACCCGGCACATACACTATCGAAGTCTCTGCCGAGGGCTATAAACCGACCGACGAAATCTATTGCGGCCCGTTCGAAGTCAAGGCAGCCCAGACACTCTTCCCCTGTGTCTACCTCGAAAACGAAGCCTACGAGCCACCGGCCGTTGTTATCGCCGACTATATTGACGAAATCACAACCCCGGCCATCGGCGCCGCTTCGTCTTATAACTTCAACACCGCCGTTCTCGACAAAGAGATTGCCCAGCTCGCCGACAAGACCGTACGCCGTCTCATCTCTAAAGGCGACAAACTTTATGTCCTCGCCCACGACGCCGCCAAAGAGCCCTTCATCTATGTCATCGACGCAACCAAGCTCGAAGTACTCGCTGAAGTCAGCACCGAAGGCGCCGAAGGCACTATGAAACGCATCGGTGACATTCAGGTTACCACCGACGGTGTCCTTGTCGCATCAGGCGAACAGCTCAACTTCATCAATGCCGACCAGGTCGAGCCGGGTGAAGTGATGGGCGAATGTAACTTCTACAAATGGGAGAACGACGAAGCAGGCCTGCCGACAGGCAAACCGGCAAAATGGTTCGGCACCACTGCCACCGCCAACTTCTTCCGCGCTGTCACAGGCTTCACATTCGGCTACTCGGGCAGCACGACCGAAGGCGTCATCTATCTGCCCTCATATTCGACATACTACGAGCGTAAAGTCTGGCTCAACGTCATCGACATCATGGATGGTGAAGTCGGCGGCACACGCTTCGTCAACCAGACCCGCGACAACATGAACATGGACGCCCTCGGCGACGATGTCACCCTCTCGGTATCGCCGCTCAACAGCGCCTCGTTTATCGTCAACAGCTCTAAAGTCGCCCCGATGCAGTTCAGCGGCGCCGACTACACTCTTGAGAAAGCCGCCGCCGACAACTTCGCCGGACGCGAAGGCTACTTCAAGTTCGCCGGCCACTCGATGATGGCTGTCGCCGATATGGACGCCGACGGCAAACACGCCGGTGTGCGTCTCTATGACATCACAGACGGTCTTGACAAAACAGCTGCCGTCCAGACAACCAACACAGCCATGGAAGCTGTCGGGAACGCATCGTTCGCAGCTGCCGGCCGCACAACCGTCGTCCGTGATCAGGACGGCATCATCACTGCCGGCAATATCGACCTCTATACCGTCCGCGGCAACCTCATAAGCCGCCTGACCACAACCGGAGTCGAACAGCCCATTGTCCGCGGCCAGTATGCCTACGGCCTGACTCAGAAAGTAGACGGCGACGTCTATGAACTCTCGTTCAAACTCACCGGCGACGCCATCGCATCGGTCGAACTCGTCGCCACAGACGACAACAAGGCCGGTGACCACGTCGTCACAGTCGCAGCCTCTCAGGCATTCACAAAGGGTGACAACAGCGTCACTGTCGACACCAAAGAACTCGTCGGCAACTACAACTGGCGCGTCGTCGTCGAGAACGAGGCCGTTCCTACCGTAGGACGCTTCTATGACAGCGAGATTGTCTCGAGCGGCGTCACCATCGACCTCAACCCCGAGAGCGATCTCTTCGGCAATCTCTACGTCGCCCAGAAAGACGTACGTCAGATCTGCGGCTTCAACGCAGCCCTCGAACCACTCGCCGGCTCGCCCTACCTGCCTTCGATGTGGGATCTCAGCGTAGGCGCATCACCCTGGCGTCTGGCAGTCCTTCCCACAGGCAAACTCCTCATCAGTGACTGGAGTGACGCCAACGGCGGTCTCTATCTCTTCGATCCCGCCAACCCCTCGGCCGGCCGCAGCAACTTCTTCGCCGGCACAATCAAGAAATCGAGCGGCGAATGGATCTATGACGGCAAGACAATCGGCGGCTCGACATCAGGTATGGCCGTGGTCGGCTCTGGCGACGAAACACGTCTGATCAGCTTCCAGGAAGACTGGCCCACTGACTATCAGCTCAACTTCGTCTACTACGACCTCGGCACGAAAGAGCAGATTGACTTCCAGCCCACCCAGCCCGACACATACAAAGAAATATCGCGTTATCTCGCCAACGGCAATGTCGACGTCGTCGCCCGTGAACAGGGTATGGCCATCGGTCAGGTCCGTGGTTCCGGCAACAACACCAAGGGTGTACCCGCCTTTATCATCACCGACGCCGAAGGCAATATCGTCTTCAACTCTGGCAATGACTGGACAGACCTCAGCGGCAGCGTAGGCCTCATCGGTCTCAACAGCGACGCATCGCTCTTCGTCGTTCAGGACGCAGGTCCTACAATGCATGTATGCTCAGTCGAATGGGCTCCCGAATTCAAGCTCACCGAACTCTACACATTCGACGTCCTCGGCGGTAACGGTTCTGACAGCAACAGCTATCAGGCCGCCTTCGACCCGGCCGGCAACCTCTATATTGCAAGCCGCTCGTCAATGAGAGCCTTCTCGCTCCCGCGCGCCGCACAGCAGGCTACAACCCCCGCAAAAGCCGAATACGTAGTCAACGGTAAGATGGACGGCGTCGACGACATCATCACATCCGAAACCGACAACAACGCCCCCGTTCAGTACTACAACCTCCAGGGCATCGAAATGCCGTCTGACAACCTCCCCGCCGGCGTCTACCTCCGCCGTCAGGGCAAGACTGTCACCAAAGTTATCGTGAAATAAAGAACCCCGAAGCAAAGGTTTCAACCCTTTGCAACCCCGACAATAAACAACAAAGGCGACCCCGACCGGGCCGCCTTTGTTATTTCCGCCTCTATGAGGAAAGCATGGCCGCGCGACCGCCTCTGCGCTAAATTTGTCCTTGTGCCGCAGTATGGAGCGAGGCCTTCAACCCTCGCAGCTAATATGCTGTGGCCAAAGCTATTAAAGTGTAGCCTCGAGCTATCAAATTTGTCTTTGTGTCGGCGGCTCGCCGCCGTATGGAGCGATGGGCTTCAGCCCTCGCAACCAACTCATTGGGGCCAAAGGCTGAAGCCCTTGGTCCATGCCTCCTACCCCCTGTTGCCTGCGCTATTAAAGTGCGGCCTCGCTCTCCTCCTTGAGGCCGAGCTATCAAATTTGTCCTCGTGCCGGCGGCTTGCCGCCGTATGGAGCGAGGGCTTCAGCCCTCGCAACCAACTCATTGGGACCAAAGGCTGAAGCCCTTGGTCCATGCCTCCTACCCCCTGTTGCCTGCGCTATTA
>CABUPJ010000015.1 GCA_902493335.1 uncultured Porphyromonadaceae bacterium | reverse complement strand
AAAAGTCAAAACGATGTCAAACGCACATTGACATCGTTGGAAAACTATGGAGCGAGGGGTTCAATCCTCGCAGCTAATATGCTGTGACCAAAACTATTAATGTGCGTCGCCGAGCTCGGCGACGTATGGAACGAGTGCTTCAGCCCTTTAGCTGCACAGGGAATGTTCTTGGTTGGGCCGGAAATGAAAATCGGGGCTATGCCGGGTGGGCACAGCTCCGATTCCTATGTTTTGTCGTAAAATCTGCTTAGATTGCGGGAGGGGTCAGTCTGGCGACGACGTCGCGGGCTGCTGCGGGAAGTACTTCTGATAGGGTCGGATGATTGTGGACGAGTTCGTCGGCGAGTTCCTCGGCTGTTGTCATGCCGAACATCAGTGCGGCCGCCTCGGCAACGATGTCAGAGGCGTGAGCGCCCAGAACATGACAGCCTAAGATGAAGCCGCTGTCGCGGTCGACGACGAGTTTGACCGTGCCGATTTCCTCACCCGTGGCGAGGGCTTTGCCGTTGGCGGCGTATGAGGCTTTGCCGACGACGATGTTGCGGTCGGTGGCCCGGGCTGAGTCCTCGGTCATGCCGACCATGGCGGCCTCGGGATGACAGAAGACAGCCGAGGGTATGATGTCGAGGTTGACGTCAGAGCCGATGGCGCGGCGTCCCTGGGCTTCGGCGGCATGGGCGAGCATGCAGCGGCCGTTGACGTCGCCGATGGCGAAGATGCCTTCGACAGAGGTCTGCATCAGGTCGTCGACCTTGATGAAACCGCGGCCGTCGAGTTCGATGCCCGCTTCGGCCGTACCTTGCGGTATTACGGGACGTCGTCCTGTCGCCATGACGACGAGGTCGGCGCTGACGCGGTCGTCGCCCTTGCGCCCTTTGACGTCAATCTCAAAGCCGGGACGTATGGCTGTGACAGCCGTCGAGACCATAAACCTGATGCCGCGGTGACCGAGGGTGGAGCGCAGACGTTTGGCTATGTCTTTGTCGAACGGTGGTAGAATCTCGGGGCAGTATTCGATGACCGTAACGTCGCGGCCGAAGTCGTTAAGCACCGAGGCAAACTCGATGCCGATGACGCCGCCGCCGATGATGGCGACGCGTTGCGGGATGTCGCTGAGTTTGAGGAAGTCGTCGCTGGTGACGGCGAGACCGGCGCCCTCAATCGGCGGTATCGCCGGCTCACTGCCCGTAGCGATGATAATCTGCGGAGCGGTAAAGCGTTCGTCGCCCACAACGACAACATGCCCCTGCTCAAGCGAGGCCGAGCCTTTGACGACCGTCACTTTGGCGAGCAGCGACTCGATGCCGGCGCGCAGCTGTGAGGTCACATCGGCGATGCGCGCGTGAGCCTTGCCATAATCGGCGGTAAACGACGCGACGCTGACGCCGAAAGCATCGGCACGTCTGATGTCGGCGATGATATTTGCCGAGGCACAGAGACATTTGGTCGGTATGCACCCACGGTTGAGACATGTGCCGCCGAGGCTGTCGCGCTCGACGAGTACAACATCTTTGCCGGCGGCGGCCAGCGCGGCGGCTGTCTCGTAGCCGCCGGGGCCTGCGCCTATTATGATGCAGTCTGCCTGTCGCATAGCTGTTTCCATGTCAGTATCGGGTGAAGGGCAGCCTCGGTGTCGTCGGGATGGCGCACGGGGGTGTCGTGCGGGGCCTCTTTGACCTTATCTGGCGTTTCGGCGGCCTCGCGGGCAATCTCGCGCATGACTTCGATGAAGCGGTCGAGGGTTTCGCGGCTCTCGGTCTCGGTCGGCTCTATCATCAGCGACTCGTGGAAGAGCAGCGGGAAATAGATCGTCGGAGCGTGGAATCCGAAGTCGAGAAGACGTTTGGCGACGTTGAGTGTCGTGACGCCTGTCGACTTGTCTTTGAGTCCGTCGAAGACAAACTCGTGTTTACAAGGGCCGGGAATCGGCAGCTTGTAGAGGTCGTCGAGCGAGTGCATGACGTAGTTGGCGTTGAGAGTCGCCAGCGGTCCGACCATTGATATTGCATCGCGGCCGAGCGAGAGGATATATGCGAGAGCCTTGATATAGACCGTGAAATTGCCGAGCCACGCCGAGATGCTGCCGAACGACGAGTCGTTGAAGCGCTCGACGTAGAGCGAGCCGTCGTCTTTCTTGACAACGCGCGGTGTGGGCAGGAACTTCTCGAGACCGGCCCGGACACCTATCGGCCCGGCGCCGGGACCGCCGCCGCCGTGAGGTGTCGAGAATGTCTTGTGGAGGTTGATATGCATGACGTCGAAGCCCATGTCGCCGGGGCGAGCCACGCCGAGCATCGGGTTGAGGTTTGCGCCGTCATAGTAGAGCAGGGCGCCGGCCTTGTGGACCATCTCGGCGATGACGGGAATGTTTTTCTCAAACATGCCGACGGTGTTGGGGTTGGTCATCATCATGGCGGCCACGCTGTCATCGAGTTTAGAAGCGAGGTCGTCGATGTCGACGGTGCCGTCGGGGAGGCTTTTGACCTCGACGATGTTGAAACCGGCCACCGCCGCGCTGGCGGGGTTGGTGCCGTGAGCCGAGTCCGGAACGATAACGGTCTTGCGGGCGAAGTCATCACGGTCGGCGTGGTAGGCTCTGATGACGAGCAGACCTGTCAGCTCGCCGTGGGCGCCGGCAAAGGGATTGAGCGTAAACTCGGCCATGCCGCCGATCTCGCAGAGCGCGAGTTCGAGGCGACGGTAGATTTCGAGTGCTCCCTGTACGGTCGATGCGGGCTGCGCAGGATGCAGGCCGCGGACGCCGGCGGCGAGTTCTTCGTTGATTTTCGGATTGTATTTCATTGTGCATGAGCCCAGAGGGTAGAAGCCGGTGTCGACACCGAAATTGTTTGTGCTCATGTTTGTATAGTGGCGTACTACAGTAGGCTCGTCGACCTCCGGAAGATTGTCGACTCTGTCGCGGCAGAGCGGGGCGATCTCGCCGATATGGTGACTGTAGGTGTTTCGCGGGAGGCTGAATCCTCTGCGGCCTGGAGCTGAATGTTCGAATATCAGTTTGTCATATAACTTAGCGTTCATCCTCGTCATGATTTTTTAAGTGAAGCAATCAGATTGGCATATCGCTCGATGTCGGCCGGAGTCTGCATCTCGGTGACGGCGACAAGCAGCTCGCGCTCGTCGAGCCTGATGCCGGCGAGTATGTCTTCCTTGGCGGCAGCCTCGAGAATGGTGTCGGCGTCGAGGCCGTCGGCAATCTCGAAGACAGCTTCGTCGATAAAGGGCTTGTCGGGATATTTCAGCTTCATCATGCCGGTAGCTTCGAGCTTTTCGGCGAGCAGGCGCAGACCTCCGTAGCTGAGATCGTTGACCTGACGAAGGCCTTCATTGCCCATGAGCGACAGGTAGACGACTGTGTGGAGGGCCATAAGCCCCTGGTTGGAGCAGATGTTTGATGTGGCTTTCTCGCGCCGTATGTGCTGCTCGCGGGCCTGAAGGGTGAGGACGAAGACGCGGCGTCCGTCGGCGTCGGTTGTCTGACCGACGATGCGTCCCGGCATCTTTCTGACAAGAGCGTTTGTCGTGCATAGGAATCCCAGACCGGGACCGCCGTAGTTGAGCGGCATGCCGAGTGACTGGGCGTCGCCGCAGGCGATGTCGGCGCCAAGGCTGCCGGGCGATTTGAGAATGCCGAGTGCCGATGCGCGGCAGTTGAGGATGAAGAGCGCCTTATGGCTATGGCATAGGTCGGCCCAGCCGTCAAAGTCTTCGACGATGCCGTAATAGCTGGGGTAGGCGGCGATGACACCGGCCACGTCACCTGCGCCGAGCATCAGCTCAAGCTCGGCACGTGAAGTAACGCCGTTGTGTTCGGGTATGACCTCGAGAGCCACGCCATGATAGCGGGCGTAGGTCGAGACCACGCGCGCCACGGCCGGATTGACGGTCGAGCTTATGAGCACGCGTTTTTTCTTACGTGAGGCACTGACGGCCATGAGTATGGCTTCGGCTGTGGCAGTGGCGCCGTCATACATCGAGGCGTTGCTGACGTCGAGACCTGTCAGAGATGCCATCATCGACTGGTATTCGAAGATATACTGCAGTGTGCCCTGCGAGATTTCGGGCTGATAGGGCGTATAGGCTGTCAGAAACTCTGAGCGCGAGATGATCGCGTCGATGACAGCCGGCGTGTAGTGGTCATAGAAACCGCCGCCGGCAAAGCAGGTCATGCGCCGGTTCTGCCTGAAGAGGCTGTCGAAGTAGCGGCGCACCTCGGTCTCGCTCATTTCCTCGGGAAGCTCGTAGGGCTTGCGCAGACGCAGCGACGGGTCGACATCGCTGTAGAGGTCGTCGAGAGTTTTATGTCCGCAGCGGGCGAGCATCGCGCTGATGTCGGCGTCGCTGTGTGGAAAATATCGGTGTACTGACATAAGTCTCTGTTTTGAAATCAATGTTGTTCCGACTCACAGAGTTTGGCATAATCCTCGGGGCTGAGCAGGCTTTCGAGCTCCGACGGGTCGGTCATCTCTACTTTTATAATCCAGTTTGACATCGGGTCTTCGTTGAGCAGACGGGGATTGTCGATGAGGTGTTCGTTGATTTCGACCACAGCACCGCTGATAGGCGAGAACAGGTCGCTGGCGGCCTTGACGCTCTCGACGGCACCGAAGTCTTCGCCCTTGACTACGTCGTCGCCGTCTTCGGGCATGTCGACATAAACTACGTTGCCGAGGCTCTTGGCTGCGAATTCAGAGATGCCGATATAGGCTACATTGCCCTCTACACGGGCATATTCATGGGTCGGAAGATAATAGATATTGCTCATGGTTCTGATATTTTTGAGTTGTTATTTTTTATAGTTGGGTGTATAGAATCGTTTTTTTACAACAACGGCGGGAAAGACTTTGTTGCGCACCCTGACCTGCAGGGGGGTGCCTATGGCTGCGTGCGATGCGTCGACAAGAGCCATCGCCAGATTGCGGTCGAGGCTGATCGAGTGGTAGCCTGTCGTGACTGTGCCGACTTTGTTGCCGTCGGCATCGAGCACGTCATAGCCGTGGCGCGGTATGGCGCGTCCGTTTACCTCGAGACCGACAATCTTGCGTTGCGGTCCTTCAGCTTTTATGGCGGCGATGGCGTCGCGGCCGATGAATTCGTCTTTGTCGAGTTTGACGAAGATGCCAAGTCCGGCCTCGATGGGCGAAATCTCGTCAGTCAGCTCGTCGCCGTAAAGCGGCAGTCCGGCCTCGAAACGCAGGGTGTCGCGGCAGCCGAGGCCGCAGGGCGCGACGCCGGCGTCGATGAGCTGCTGCCAGTGGCGGCGCACTGTCTCGGGCCGCGCGTAGATTTCAAATCCGTCTTCACCCGTATAGCCGGTGCGGCTGACTATGATGTCAGAGCCGTCGGTCGGGTCGGCGACGTGTTTGAATGTATAGAACGCCAGATCAGAGCCGTCGATACCGAGCACCTTGCCGAGCACTTTCTCGGCGTCGGGCCCCTGAAGCGCCAGTTCGCCCCAGTCGTCGCTGCAGTTGTCGATGACGACGTCATAGCCGGCGGCGTGTTCTTTTATCCAGGCGTAATCTTTGTCGATGTTAGAGGCGTTGACGACCAGAAGGAAGTCATTGTCGCCCTCTTTGTAGACAAGAAGGTCGTCGACGGTGCCGCCGTCGGGGTGAAGCATCATGCCGTAGACGGCTTTGCCGGCCTCTGCGGCGTTGATGTCGTTGGTGAAGATATGGTTTACAAAACGGGCTGCGTCAGGGCCGTTGACAAAAATCTCGCCCATGTGAGAGACGTCGAAGACGCCGCATGCCGTTCTGACGGCGCGGTGTTCTTCTTCAATGCCGGCATATTGTATCGGCATGTCAAAGCCGCCGAACGGGCTCATGAGAGCACCTAAGGCGCAGTGTTGGTCGTGAAGACAGGTTTTCTTTAGTTCGTCCATGGTAGTATTTTGATTTAATCGAGAATTATTCTTATGAGGTCGTCGGCATTGAGACCGGCGATGACGGAGCCGCAGTCAGTTTCGGCGATGGCGTCGGCCAGTGCCGCCGGTGTGGCTTCCGTGCCTTTGATTTTGTCGAGCAGCGAATCGAGGTCGCCGGTAATGAAGAAGTCGCCGTGCATCTCGATGTCGCGGATGCGGTCGCCGTCACGCTCGATGTCGATGTTGAATTCGCCGACGCCTTCGATGCGGCGGTCTTTCGAGATGCTGCGTGTGTTGCGCCGTCCGTAGATCCATTCGCGGGTGTAATAAGGCTGCGACATCTCCTCGATCTCTTCGACCTGCGAGGCCGACAGCTGCAGAGTGCTGTCGGCGAGATATCGGGTGGCATAATCGATAAACTCGTTTATATCTATGTCGAGATGGCGGCAGAGTGTCGTTATGTGTGACTCGACGGAAGCAACCTTTTTTGATTCGAGTTTTGACCGCGAGGGGGTGATGGCTCCGGCCATGTGGGCGAGGTCGGTGTCATAGAGCATCGTGCCGTGGACGATGCTGCGCCCCGGCAGATGATAGAACGCGTTGCCTGACACCTTGCGTCCGCCGACGGTGATGTCGTTGCGTCCGCCGGCCTCGGCGTCGAGACCGAGCGACTGCAGCATACGGGCCACTAAAGATGTATAACGGCTGAAAGTGGTGACGACCTGCTCCGAGGGCGTGATGAACGAGAACATGATGTTGCTACGGTCGGCGAAGACACATCCGCCTCCGCTGCGGCGCCGGTAGAACGCGATGCCGTGACGCCGGCAGTAGTCGAGGTCTACCTCCTTGTCGATGTCCTGATTGCGGCCGAAGATTACCGTCGGGTCAACCTGCCAGGTGAAAAAATAATCGCCCGCGGGCAGACGCCGTGCAATCCATTCCTCCATGGTAAGGTAGAACGGAAGCCTGTGGGGGCTGCTGTCGGGCAGTATGACGTTTATCATGGTTGTTTCAAATTATCCCCAAATGTAGCTAATGTTATCTCAAAAACCAAATAAAACACGGCTTTTCATTGAGAATAAAATTTCGTACCTTTGCAGGTCAAAATCACAACTCATGATATCAATAAACAATCTGTCTGTAGAATTCAGCGCGAAATCGTTGTTTGACAATATCAATTATGTCATCAACCCCAAGGACAAGATAGCTCTTGTCGGCAAGAACGGCGCCGGAAAATCGACGATGCTTAAGATAATCGCGGGGCTGCAGAAGCCGACATCGGGCACGGTGTCGATGCCTGACGGCCTCACCGTCGGATATCTGCCCCAGCAGATGAATCTGGCCGACAGCACGAGCGTCATCGACGAGGTGGCAAAGGCTTTCGCCCGGGTTGACGCCATGCAGCGGGACCTCGATGCGATGACAGCCGAACTTGCCGAACGCACCGACTACGACTCTGATGACTATCATAAACTTATCGAGCGCATGAGCGCTCTGTCAGACCGTCTTGCCGTCGAAAACGCAGGCAACCATATCGCCGAGATGGAGAAGACTCTCATCGGTCTCGGTTTTTTACGCTCTGACTTCAACCGCCCGACCTCGGAGTTCAGCGGCGGCTGGCGCATGCGTGTCGAGCTTGCCAAGCTGCTGCTGTCGCGCCCCGATGTGCTGCTGCTCGACGAGCCGACCAACCACCTCGATATCGAGTCGATACAGTGGCTTGAGAATTTCCTGATGACCAAGGCCAAGGCTGTCGTGCTCGTCAGTCACGACCGCGCATTTATCGACAATGTCACCAACCGCACGATCGAGATTTCGCTCGGAAAGATATATGATTACTCGGTCAATTACTCGAAATATGTCGAGCTGCGCAAGGAACGCATCGAGCAGCAGATGCGCGCCTATGCCAACCAGCAGAAACAGATTGCCGACACCGAGGAGTTTATCGAGCGATTCCGATATAAAGCCACAAAGGCCGTGCAGGTTCAGAGCCGCATGAAGCAGCTCGCAAAAATAGAGCGCATAGAAGTCGACGAGGTCGACACATCGCATCTCAGTCTTAAATTCCCGCCGGCGCCGCGCTCGGGCGACTATCCGGTAATCGCCGATAATGTCGGCAAGGCATACGGCGACCACCAGGTCTTCGACGGCGCCACGTTCACCATCAAGCGCGGCGAGAAAGTGGCCTTTGTCGGCAAGAACGGCGAGGGCAAGTCTACGCTCGTCAAATGTATTCTCAACGAGATTCCTTTCACGGGGTCACTCAAGATAGGCCACAACGTCAAAATCGGCTATTTCGCCCAGAACCAGGCGCAGCTGCTTGACGGCGAGATAACGGTCTTCGACACGATCGACCGTGTCGCAGTGGGAGATATACGTACGAAAATCCGCGACATCCTCGGCGCATTCATGTTCGGCGGCGAAGCCTCTGACAAGAAGGTCAAGGTGCTTTCGGGCGGCGAGAAGACACGTCTTGCCATGATACGTCTGCTGCTCGAGCCTGTCAATCTGCTGATACTCGACGAGCCGACCAACCACCTCGACATGAAGACAAAAGACATCCTCAAGCAGGCTATCAAGGACTTCGACGGTACTGTCATCGTCGTCAGCCACGACCGCGAGTTTCTTGACGGACTTGTCGAGAAGGTATATGAATTCGGAGGCGGCAAGGTGCGCGAATGTCTCGGCGGCATCTATGAATTCCTCGAGAAGAAGCGCATCGCCAGTCTCAGCGAACTCGAGCTGACGCGATCTCCCGGTTCGGGCGAAGCGTCGAAGCCGTCGCGTAACGAGGCCAAGGCCGACGAACCGGCTAAGGCAGCCGACAAATCGACGCAGCAGACCGACAAGCGTCTGAGTTATGCCGAACAACGTGAGCGAGAGAAGGCTGTCAAACGCGCCGCCAAGCGAGTCGCCGAAGCCGAGGCCGAGGTGTCGCGGCGCGAGGAGGAGATCGCCGCTATCGAGGCCGAGATGGCCGGGGGACGCAGCGACAGTGAGATTCTCGGACGTCACGCAGCCGCCACCAAAGAGCTTGAGAACGCCATGAGCGTTTGGGAACTCGCCCAAATGGAGCTCGACAGTCTCGGCTGACGCCCTGCGGCGGTTACTTTTTGGATGTGATGCAAATTTTTGTCCCGAATGATAGTTTTATTCGGCGAATATTGCTATTTTTGTATCTCATTAGCGAAAATAACTAAACAATACCATATATGAAGTTTAACGTTCAAAGTAAATCTCTCTACAGTGCGGTTTCGGCCGTCAGCAAGGTCATCAATTCCAAAAACGCGCTGACGATTCTCGACTCGTTTCTCATCACTCTCGAAGGCGAGACTCTGACGATAACCGGCTCAGACATGGAAAACTCGCTCACAGCCCGCGTGGCGGTCACTGACGTCTTCGGCACGGGCAAATTCTGTCTCGCCGCCCGTCGTCTTGTCGAGCTTCTCAAGGAAATGCCAGACCAGGGCGTGACATTTTCTGTCGACGACACCACCCTCGAGGTTGAAATCGAATATGCTTCAGGCAACTACAGTCTCGTCGCCGTCAGCGGTGACGAATATCCCGTCTATAAAGGCGTCGATGACGATGCCGAGCCGATTACGTTCGATGTAGCCGGCGCAGACTTCGTCAAAGGTATCGACAACACGCTCTTTGCAGCCGGCACAGACGACTATCGTCCGCAGATGATGGGTATTTTCCTCGATATCAAAAAAGAAGAGCTCACGTTTGTCGCCACCGACACCCGCAAGCTCGTCCGTTATATCGACCGCAACATCAAGCCCGGCGGCGAAGGCTCGTGCATCATACCGACCAAGCCGGCTTCGATTATAAAGAATATTTTCGCTAAAGAGGAGAAACTCACACTGACGCTGACTTCAAAGAACGCTACCGTCGAGTCGGCCGGATTCACTTTCCGCAGCTGCCTGCTCAACGGACGTTTCCCTGACTACAACCGTGTGATTCCTAAAAACAACGCCTACACGCTGACGGTCGACCGCATGACGATGCTCAACGCCGTGCGTCGTGTCGCTGTGTTTGTTGACCCGGCATTCGCCCTCGAGAAATTCCGCATCACTCCCGAGCGCATACTTCTGAAGACAAACGACTCGAGCAGTTGCACGAGCGCCCGCGAACAGGTGCCTTGCTCATTTACGGGCACCGAGCTGACAATCGGTTTCAGCGCTCCCTATCTCATCGAGATTCTCAATGTAATCACTACCGATGACGTAATCGTCGAACTCTCAGACCCCGGACGTCCCGGTGTATTCCGTCCTGTAGAAGAGAGCGACGGCACCGAACTCGTGATGCTTCTGATGCCTATGACCGTAGGCGATTTCTAATCATTCGTATATGAAGCTAAATCTGAAAAGACCCATCGTTTTCTTTGATCTCGAGACGACGGGCACAAATATAACCAACGACCGCATCGTTGAAATCTCTGTCGTGAAGGTTATGCCCGACGGCACGGAGATTGTAAAGACGCGCCGCATCAACCCCGGCTGTCCGATACCGGCAGAGGCGACCGCCATACATCATATTACTGATGACGATGTCAAAGACGAGCCCGAATTCAGAAAAGTGGCCAGGTCTCTTGCCGACATGTTTACGGGCTGCGATATAGCCGGTTTTAACTCAAACCGTTTCGATATCCCGCTGCTTGACCAGGAATTTCAGCGCGCGGGAGTTGACTTTGACTTCGGCAAAGCCCGTTTCGTCGACGTGCAGACTATCTTCCACAAGAAGGAGCCGCGCACACTCGTCGCCGCATATAAGTTTTACTGTGGCAAAGATCTGACTGAGGCTCACAGTGCGAGCGCCGACACGATGGCTACATACGAAGTGCTCAAGGCTCAGCTCGAGCGCTATGATGACCTGCCCAACGACATCGCGGCTCTGTCAGAGTATGCGTCGCAGAACCGCAACGTCGATTTCATGGGCCGGCTGATTTATGACGAACAGCGTCGCGAAGTCATAAATTTCGGCAAGTATAAGGGTCGTCTGGCTGAAGAGGTCCTCAAAAACGATCCCGGTTACTACAGCTGGATCATGCAGGGCGACTTCACTAAGAACACCAAAGACGCGTTCACGCGCATCAGACTTCGCAGCGCCATGAAGAAATAAACGTGGCCCGACAAACGTAATCGATATTATTATAATGCTCAAAGGCAAACATATAATCGTAGGTATAACAGGAGGTATCGCCGCTTACAAGACGGCGATACTTGTCCGTCTGCTTGTCAAAGCCGGCGCCGAGGTTCAGGTCGTGATGACGCCCAACGCACGCGAGTTCATCACGCCCGTGACCCTCTCGACACTCAGCGGCAAGCCTGTCATCAGCGAGTTTTTTACGGCAAACACCGGCGAGTGGCATTCGCATGTCGATCTCGGTCTCTGGGCCGACGTCATGGTCATCGCTCCGGCGACGGCCTCGACGATAGGCAAGATGGCAAACGGTGTGGCCGACAATATGCTCGTCACGACCTATCTTTCGGCCAAAGCGCCCGTCTTCGTCGCTCCGGCGATGGACCTCGACATGATGCGGCATCCGTCGACACGCCGTAACCTCGACCTGTTGCGCAGCTACGGCAACCATATCATAGAGCCTGCCGAAGGCGAGCTCGCCAGCCATCTTTGCGGTAAGGGACGCATGGAAGAGCCCGAGAACATCGTTAAGGTTCTTGACGCCTTCTTCGAGTCGTCGCAGAATCTCGCCGGCAAAAAGATGCTCGTCACGGCCGGACCTACGTATGAACGCATCGACCCGGTCAGATTCATAGGCAACTACTCGTCGGGCAAGATGGGCTATGCCATAGCCGACGAGGCAGCCTCGCGAGGCGCCGACGTCACGATAGTCAGCGGCCCCGTCAGCGTCGCTCCTTCACATCCCGGCGTCAGGGTCGTCAGAGTCGAGTCAGCTCTCGAGATGCTGGCTGAATGTGAAAAACTGTTCGGTGACACCGATATAGCCGTCATGGCCGCCGCCGTGGCCGACTATCGTCCGGCCGACCCTAAGGCCTCGAAAATCAAGCGTGAGAAAGACAATGTCGACAGCCTCGCCCTGACGATGAATCCCGACATCGCTGCCACGCTCGGCCGCAGCAAACGCCCCGGTCAGATTACAGTGGGTTTCGCCCTCGAGACCGACGACGAGCACAACAACGCCGACCGCAAGCTCAAGGCCAAGAATTTCGACATGATCGTCATGAATTCACTGAAAGACAGCGGTGCCGGATTTCAGACCGATACCAATAAAATCTCGATTCACTACGCCGACGGCCGCCGCCTCGATTACGGTCTGAAGCCAAAAACCGAGGTCGCCTCAGACATCATTGACAACATAGCCTGCCTATGCAAAAAATAAAATCGCTCCTCACCTTATTATTTATGTCGGCTGTGGCCTCGTTTGGCGTCGCGGCCCAGGAACTCAACTGCACGGTCGAGATTAACTCCGAGCAGGTGTCAGGCACCAACAAACAGGTGTTCGAGACACTCAGCCAGGCTATCAACGACTATATGAACACGACAATCTTCACTAACACCCAGTTTTCGCCAAACGAGAAGATTGAGTGCAGATTGTTTTTCACAATAAAGGAATATAACGATGACAGCATGGTCGGCGACCTGCAGGTGCAGTCGATACGCCCGGTCTATAACAGCAGTTACACGACCACGCTCATCAACTTCAAGGACAATAAAATTGAATTCACTTATCGCGAGAACGAGCCTCTGGTCTTCTCGCAGACGTCGATGGAGAGCCAGCTCACGGCGATATTGAATTTCTATGCCTATCTTATTCTTGCGGTTGACTTCGACTCGTTCTCGCCCAAAGGCGGCGAGCCTTATTTCGAGCAGTTGAAAAATATAGTCCAGATGGCTCAGTCGTCAGGCGAGACAGGCTGGAAGGCCTTCGAGGATACCAAAAACCGCAGTGCGGTTCTGTCGGCGTTTACCGACCCGGCGACCTCGGGCATTCGCGATATGTATTATAATTATCACCGGCGCGGTCTCGACGAGATGGCGCTAAGTCCCGACAAGGGCCGCGCCCAGATTACGGCCTCGCTCGATGCAATTAAGAAGGTGGCCGAAGTAGCGCCGATGTCTGTCGCCCTGTCGATGTTCAAAGATGCCAAACTCGACGAACTTGTCAATGTATATTCAAATGCTCCGGCCGACGAGCGTCTGAAGGTCTATAACCTGTTGCAACCGATCTATCCGACCGAGCAGCAGCGTCTTGATAAAATTAAAGAAGGTCAGGAAAAATGATCAGATCACTGACAGTCAGCAACTACGCCCTCATTTCAAATATCGAGATCGATTTCGCCCGGGGGCTCGACATCATCACCGGCGAGACCGGTGCCGGCAAGTCGATATTGCTCGGCGCTCTGTCGCTGTTGCTCGGCGGCCGCGCCGACACCAAAGTCATCGCAGACACCTCGAAAAAGTCTGTCATCGAGGCCGTATTCGACGCCTCTGACGTTTCGGGTCTCGACACACTCCTTGCCGACAACGACATTGACGCCGATGCAGACGGCGAGGTGATACTGCGCCGCGAGCTTTCGCCATCCGGACGCTCGCGCGCTTTTGTCAATGACACGCCGGTCAATCTGACGGTCTTGCGCGACGTCGCCATGCGTCTCGTCGACATCCATTCGCAGCATCAGAACATGCTACTGTCAGACAACAGCTATCAGCTCGCAATCATCGACAGTCTCGCTGACAACCGTCAGCTGCTTGCCGAATATCACAAGGCTTATGAGATATATAAAGGCATCCTGCGCGAATATACGGCAACACGCGACATGATACGCCGCAACCGCGACGACGCCGATTTCATCTCATATCAGCTCGATGAAATCAAAGCACTGTCGCTCGTCGCCGGCGAGCAGGAGGCGCTTGAAGAAGAACGTACCATACTCGAAAACGCAGGCACCATAAACCGCGACATTGCCGAGGCTCTCGACGCCCTCGACGGTGATGAGAGTGGGGCGCTTTCTGCTCTGAGCCGCGCGGCGTCGGCCTGCAACGGTCTTGCCGACAAAAGCATCGGTGACATATCGCCATTGGCCGAGCGGCTTGAATCGGCGCTGATTGAGGTCGGCGACATAGCGCGCACTCTACGCGACTATGAATCGCGCTACCGCGACGACCCCGGACGCCTCGAAGCGGTCGAAGACCGTCTCGGATCAATCTATTCGCTTGAACTCAAGCATCATGTCGACGACAGCGACGCACTCATCGAGCTTGGTGACAGGCTCGCTCACAAACTCGAGGCGATAGAAAACGGCGATACAGTGCTCGAAGACCTCGAAAACCGCGCCAAAGCGGCCAAACGCGATGCCATGATGATAGCTCGCACTATATCGGCAGCCCGTCAGGCAGCCGCCCGGTCTTTCGCTGCCGCGCTC
This sequence comes from uncultured Porphyromonadaceae bacterium, assembly GCA_902493335.1. Lineage (GTDB taxonomy): Bacteria > Bacteroidota > Bacteroidia > Bacteroidales > Muribaculaceae > CAG-873. The sequence goes on along the minus strand of CABUPJ010000015.1, from coordinate 52,812 downwards.
GAAGAGGAGGCGCGTCCCTTGGGCATGAAGAACCTGCGCTGCACCATAGCCCTGACGCCGACGCGCCTCAGTCCGACCGGCATTGACGCCGTCGAATTTCTCTTTGCCTTCAACAAGAACAGCTCGCCGCTGCCGGTGCGCGACACAGCCTCGGGCGGTGAGATTTCGCGTCTGATGCTTGTCATCAAGACTATCGTAGGCCGTAAAATGCAGCTGCCCACGATTATATTCGATGAGATAGACACAGGCGTTTCAGGCGATATAGCGTCACGCATCGGCATGATGATGAGCCGTATAGCCGAGAACATACAGGTAATCACGATAACTCATCTGCCGCAGGTGGCCGCCCGCGGCACAAGCCATTACAAAGTATATAAAGAAGACAACGAGACATCGACCGAGACCAAACTGCGTCGTCTTGACGAAGCCGGACGCGTCGATGAAATCGCGCTGATGCTCAGCGGTGACAGCACGAACGCTGCCGCCCGCGAGACTGCGCGAGTCCTTCTATCCGCCACAAACTGACATAAAAAACGACAATGGAAAAAAACGAATATATCTTCGGCCCGCGTGCCGTCATCGAAGCGATAGAATCAGGTAAGGAAGTCGACAAGATTCTCTTGAAAAAAGACTTCCACGGCGAAAACGCCGAGACCCTATACAAGCTCGCCCGCGAGCTCAACATCCCCGTCCAGCGCGTGCCGGTCGAGCGTCTCAACCGTGTCACCCGCCGCAACCATCAGGGCGTCGTGGCCTTCATGTCGGCTGTGACATATCACCGGCTCGACCACGTCGTGCCCACTCTTTATGAAGACGGCGTCATGCCCTTCCTGCTTGTGCTCGACGGCATAACCGACGTGAGAAACTTCGGTGCCATCTGCCGTACGGCCGAATGCTGCGGTGTCAATGCGGTTGTCATACCCGAACATGGCAGCGTCACAGTCGGAGCCGACGCAATCAAGACATCGGCCGGAGCGCTCCATCACCTGCCTGTCTGCCGCGAACGCAATCTTGCCGGTGCTGTCACCTTTCTCAAGGACAACGGCTATCGCATAGTCGCTGCTTCAGAGAAGGCCGACATCAACTATACCCTCGGCGACTACACCGTGCCTGTCGCCATTGTCATGGGTGCCGAAGACGTCGGCATATCACCCGCCGTGCTTGAACTCTGTGATACCCGGGTGTCGATACCGATGTTCGGCCATATCGGTTCGCTCAATGTCGGTGTCGCTGCCGGTGTGATGATGTATGAGGTCGTGCGTCAGCGTCTTGACGCAAACCTCGAGGTCATCTGACCGACGGAAAAGAAAAAGAGGTGCTCTCACGAGTACCTCCCCTTCCATTCATCACATTATGCTTAAAATTAAAGTGCTGTCATTGCTGTCAGTATGTTTTTCAGTATCTGTCGGCCACAATATCCCAGTCGACGATATCCCACAGTTTTTTGAGATATGACGCACGCAGGTTCTTGTAGTCAATATAGTATGCGTGTTCCCAGACATCGAATGTCAGAAGGGGCACGAGTCCGTCTTTGAGCGGATTCATGGCGTTCTGGCCTTGCGTGACGAAGAGTCTGCCGTCGTCATCGCGTGAGAGCCACACCCATCCTGAACCGAAGAGCGACGCACCCGCCTGTTCGAACGTTTCTTTGAATTTGTCAAACGATCCGAAGTCGCGGTCGATAGCTCTGCGAAGGTCGCCTGTAGGCTCGCGGTTGCCTTCGGGCGAGAACGTAAAGAAATAGAAGATATGGTTCCATGCCTGTGCGGCGTTGTTGTAGAGCGCGCCATCTGAGTGGCGGATGATTTCTTCGAGGTCCATGTCTTCATATTCCGTGCCCTTGATAAGCTTGTTGAGATTGTCGATGTAGGCTTTCTCATGCTTGCCGTAATGGTAGTCGATAGTCTCGCGGCTGATTACAGGTTCGAGAGCGTCAGGCTGGTAGGGTAGTGTCGGTTGTTCGTATGTCATATTGATAGAGTTTTAATATTGTTTTCATAGATAAAACGCCGCCGCGTCTTATTGGTTCAGGGCTACAGGCTTTTTAGCATCAGTTAATGTAATATGTTAAAAGCTTTTATATTAAAGCGATGTCTTGCAGACATCTTTGTAAGTGTCACTCTTTCCGGGCACACCTTCGCTTCGCTGCGGTGTACCCGGTTACGAATTCGCAGACGTCCTGCCGGACGTCACTCCGCTTTTTGTATCGCTGATAGCTAATGCATCAGATTCTAACAACAAGCTATAATTATTTGAAAGACAAACGATTTGCGTAACCGTCTTATGGGCGAGACAACATGTACTGACGGCGCTATGTGAAATTGTCTGAAAGACAATGTTTATCTCGTAACCGGGTACACCGCAGCGAAGCGAAGGTGTGCCCGGATGAACGTGTACTCATGGTGATGTCTGTAAGACATCGATTGAATCAAACCGGTCGGTAATAATTCTACAAAGACTTGTCTAATTCATTGATAATTCATAAATTTACGCCATGAGCCACATTGCATTTACATATCATCTTATATTCGGTACATATAGACGAATGCAGACGATACCCATCGAGCATGAAAGAGTACTGTATAAATTTCTTTATGAGTTCTCGGTGAGACGCGATGTAAAGATATGGCGAATAGGTGGTATGCCTGATCATGTACATATTTTATGTGATATACCGGCCAAAATGGCCGTCGCTGATTTCGTTAAAATCCTCAAAGGGGAATCAAGCAAGTACTTAAGAGCTAACAGCTATTTTAATAATTGGCAAGGTTGGTCTGAAGGATATGGAGGATTTACAATAGACGCTCAATCCAGGGAAGTAAGAATCAATTATATCAAAAATCAAAAGAGTCATCATCGCATAAGAAGTTTTGTAGATGAGTATAGAGAATTATTGATTTCTGCGGGTTACCCGCTTGATACGCCGATTTTGGGAGATGACGATACCTGAATCGATGTCTTGCAGACATCTGCTCCGGACGTGTCTATTCCGGGCACATCTCGGCCTGTGTCCTCGATGTACCCGGTTACGAATAAAGCATCGTCCTGCGGACGACAGATACAGCAGGCATAGCTTCAATATGCCGGATTAAGCAATGGCGACGTCAGATATGATCATCATCAATGCGGTTGACGTAAAATTATAATTGTCTGGAAGACAATTTATTTTTCGTAACCGGGTACACCGCAGCGTAGCTGAGGTGTGCCCGGAAGGATGCCATCATACTGCTTACCGGGCTCACAGACGTTCTGCCGGACGTCATTCCACTATAGTCAAGGTATCAGATATTTAACCGCATAGTGAGCACTATGGCTTACATATGCCTGATTAAGCGATTTTTAGGCATAAGTATTCTTGAATTTTATCGTGTTTTTTTGCGGTATGCACAGCAAAATATATTTGTCGGGTTCGGTAAAAATATATATATTTGTGAATTATTAAACACATTATTCTATTATTAACCAAAAAAACACTTTCTTATGAAGAAAACTTTACTCTCTATCTTTTTTGCATCGGCCTGCATGATGATGTCAGCACAGGATGCAACAGTTTATTTCTCAGAAGACTTCGAGTGGCTCGAACCGTGGTCAAGCCTCAAACCGGCCGGCCAGACTATCGAAGATAACAATGCCGATGCCACTGCCCAGCAGCTCGGCACAAACAAAGTCGACGAGGTATCGACATTTGAAGCTCTCAAAGCTAAGGGTTACGATTTTGTAGTAACTCATCATTCAAGTAAAGATGATCGTAAACCGCAAGAACAGATTTATCTCCAGCGCAACTATCTGAAATTTGGTCTTACAGGCTATCAGAGCGGCATCGTTCTCCCTTCAGTCGCCAATGTTCCCGCCGGTACAGCTCTTACGCTTACTTTTGACGTAAGCTCGCAGCGCAAAGGCAACAAGGAGACAGCCAAATGGGACGAAACTAAGCTTGTAGTACTTGTCGAAAATGGCTCTGATGTCAAATCTTATGAACTTGATGTTCCACATCCCGGTGATGGTGAAGCTTACCGTTGGTACACAGTAGATGTTCCTCTGACCGGTGCAGCAGTGACGGCTGATACAAAAATCACAATCCGTAACGCTGACTCACAGTGGCCTAACTCGGCAGCTTTACGTTGGTTCCTTGACAACATCAAACTTCACAGTGCCGAGAGCGGTGCTGTCGCAGACATCGCTGTTGACGAAAACGCTCCCGTCGAATACTTCAACCTCCTCGGTGTCCGCGTCGAGAATCCTGAAAACGGTATCTACATCCGTCGTCAGGCCGGCAAAGTATCGAAAGTACTCGTAAAATAAAAAACTGAATATATTTTAAGCCTATAAAACAAGCAGGGCGGTCTGATTTCAGACCGCCCTGCTTCGTTATATGCAGAATATCAGGCATAACCGGACATAACCGCTGTGAAAATTTGAGAGTTTAGAATTTTTTACGTAATTTTGCGGCGCTTTAGCTGATGTGTTAATATTTCTAATATCTAACCAGGCAACAGAAACTGTGTCATTATGGGTGATGAGTTCCTATTACCGTGCAGCTCTACAGCTGATTATATGATTTGCACTTTATATGCGGGATGTGGTTGTCCGCAGGGTTTCCTATTGACAAAACTTAACATAAACAATAATCCATATCTGAAAAAATGAGTAAAAGTCTATTAACGGCCACACTTTTGCTGGTCGGCATAGTGTTTTTACACAGCTATGCGAAAACCGACAAAGGCTCGTCGCTGAAAGGCCGTCCGAATCCGACGGAGGTCCTAAAGGCGTTGCCTGACTCCGTTTTCACTGATGTGAAGATGGAAGATTTATTGAGAGACGAAGTGTATATGAAACTGGCCGCTGACGGCTGGTCGCCTCAGGAAATTGTGGCGATCATGAACACAGCGGTCAAAGACAAAGCTTCGGCAAAGAAAAAGGAGGGCTATATAGCTTATGCCAAGCAATGGCTTCCGGCCTACGGACGTTCAGCAGGCGGAGACTCGCTCTACCAGTTTATCGACACCGCCTATGACGAGAAAGCTGTGATGGCTATTGCGAAGGTTGTGCCTGAAGATATTCTCAACAAGACATGGCCGAAGATTGTGTATAATGCCGATGACCGCAAGCAGGGTATCCGAAACCCCGGATACTTCCGGGCTGTTGAACACAGGCCATCGTCGGGCCGAATGCATTGGGCCGCGCTTCATCCTGAGAATCCTGATTCGCTGTATGCTATTCCCGAGCGTGCGGGTATTTTCGTGACCGGTGACTGCGGCAAGACGTGGCGGTGTATTACAGACAATATACCTGTCCGTGCCGACCGTGGCGCTGTCGTGGGTTACTCGATACCTGTAGACCCCGATGATTTCAACCATGTGTTTGGCTTCATGTCGAGCGGTGCAGTATATGAAACGTCAGACGGTGGCGACACATGGCGCAAGATAGTGGGCGGACAGTCGCGCAGTTTCAAACGGGGTCACTGTTTCCGCGATGCCGAGGGTAATCTTAAATTTATAGGCTGTACAAGCGGCGGCTGGGGCAGTCAGGTGTATATAAGCGAGGATACGTGTAAGACATGGACACAGCTTGTTGTGCCTGACTCGATCAAGGACGTGCATCCTGACAACGGTTACAGGGGCGGATGGTTTCAGGAGGTCGCTTTTGACCGTTTTGACCGCAATAAAATTTACCTTCCGACCTCACGATCGATATATTACTTCGATGACGGCGCCAAGAGCATTATCGTTAATGGTGTGAGGACGTATAATCTGAAGAAAATGCATTTCACGGTATATGACCGCGACAGTATAGCCGTGCGGCATCCTGAGGATTATCCTGACAATACGGGAGTATTTCCGTTGCGTGCGGCTAACCCCGGTTTTCTATGTGTCAGTCCGTGGGATTCCAAGTGCATGTGGTTTATGACGAGCCGCAGTCCGCAGTATCAAGGTCTGTATCGTACGTCGGACGGCGGCAAGACCTGGATTACTCTTTCCGAAGGTGATACCGCCCCGCTGGGCGCAGCCATATTCGGTCACTTCAATGACCCGCCCGGAAGCTGGCTCGGAGGCTTCGGCGTGAACTATGCAGACCCTGATTATATGTATGGTGTCTCGATGTGCGGCGGTTTTACAACTGACGGCGGCAAGACATTCTATCATCAGCACTGGGGCGCCCGTCTTCGCAGTGAAATTGACGGTGCGTGGTATGCGGTGACAAATGCGCGTCACTCGTGCGATAACCACTTCGTGCTGTCGCATAAGTCGGGCCGTCAGTTCCGTGGTTCGGATGCAGGTATGCTGATGCTTGACAAGGATCTCACGAACAATACATGGGTGAACATAGGTGGCAATATGGGTAACATGATGTATTATTATGTGGCTGTCAATGAGTTCGGCGACCAGGCGATGATTGGCAATACACAGGATATCGACGTACAGACGTGGCGTTATGGCCGATGGGGTCACTGGCGTGGCTACGAGGGTTCGGAGGCGAGCTTTAACCCCTATACCAATATAGGTCTGTATTCCGGCGGAGGCGGCAGTGGCGGTTTCGACGAGAGCCTGCCGATGAGCAGCTGGTTTGCGCGTTATAATGTGGCTGATGTGGTTACCGGCTCATGGTATATGGTCAAGTCGTATCCGCAGAACTCGATGCGCACACTTTTCCGCATCGACGACATAGGGCGGAGCGCCATTCAGCTGTCTCCGGGTACGAACGGAACAGAAGGCTATCCCATGGCCAAGGCTCTTAATCATATAAACAATCTGGCGTTGTGCCGTGACAAAGGCCGTTGTACCATATACTGCGTGAATATGGACCATCAGATTTTCAGGTCGACCGACAACGGCAACACGTTCGAGCCGGTGCTGTTCAACGGTGTTCCGGCAAAGTTCACCAACAGCCGCATAGCGGGGGATCCCGACAACAGTGACATACTCTATGTCGGTGTCCGTGGCAAAGTGCTTCGTTACTATGTGAATGAAAGTCGTTTCGAGGAAGCAGGGACTGGTCTTCCCGCCATAGACTGTGGCCAGCTTATCTTCCATGAAGGCAGCGGCGACCTTTATTTCATCAACGGCGGTAATGCAAGTATCTACATACTTGAAAACGGTAGCGACACGTGGCGTTACTGGGTCAAAGGCTATAATCCCGGCAAAATAGGTGACTGCCATGTCTCAATCAATTACACCACGCAGGAGATGGTCTTCTCAGACTATGGCCGCGGAGTGTGGGTGGCAGACCTGGAGCATCCGTCAGACCGATATTTCAGAGACGGATTTGCTCTGAAGGAACTGTCACACAAGGATGGACGCCGCACTATCGGCATAGACACCTACTGGACGATACCGTTATATTATTACTACGAGTGGACCGTTAACGGCGAGAAGATTGACAATCCTTACCAGTATCTGACGCGTCGTCTCAGCGCCGGCGACAAAGTACAGCTGAAGCTGACCCTGCGCGAATCTCCTGATGTATCGACCACATCGGCTGAATTTACCGTCGGAGAGACAGAATCGCAGATCATAGAGCGCCGTGGTGGCAATGCTATCTATTCTGACGGACAAGGACGTCTTGATATAGGTTATACTGACTATTTCTTTGATGATTTCACTATAGACATGTGGATAAGACCCGAGAACGACGGTGTGATACTGTGCAACCGCCAGCATGTATACGGCAGTGATGCGAAAGGATTTGTTATGTTCCTTGAAGGAGGTAATCTGAAATTCCGCTATTCGCCGCGCAACAAGTTCAGCCAGCCGACATATGAGACAACAATAGAACAGGAGTGGACTGTCGACGGTGGCAGTGTTACTTATGGCAAGTGGTCGCACATAGCAGTGACACATAAACGCGACGGCAACATATGTCTTTATGTAAACGGCAATCTGACAGGTTCGGCATCCCGCAAACTTCCAGAAGCCACACTGAACAACAGTGTGCCCCTCTCGCTTTTCGGCGATGCCATAGAACGCGGAACTCTCGAGGCTGCTGTCGATGAGCTGAAGATATGGAGCCGCGAACTTCCTGTCGAGGAAATACGCCGCGAGATGTATTCGGTCAATACCGAAGACCGTGACGGACTTGTGGCATACTATGACTTCAACGGTGACAATCTTGAAGGAGATACGGAGACATTCTCGCGTCGCACTCCGATGTCACGTACGCGTGCCGTTGTGTCACATGTCAAGATGCTCGTGCCCGTCAGTGCCCGTGCGGCATCGTACGAAGAAATGGAGTCGGGCGAGAAATTGTTTTCGTCACGTGAAGGCGATATCATGAGACTGGGCATGACCACGGCGCCCGGAGCGGTCGGGGTGTATGCATATGATACGGATGACTGGACTTCGGATAACGATAACCTTGACTACAGGTATTATGACGTGGCGTCTACGGGATACTGCATACATCCGTTTGACCGCACGGCCTTGTCTGATTCGGTTGATGTGGAGTTCTATCCTTTGGGCGAGAGCTTCAATATGGAGAAAAAATACCGTCTCTATACCTGCGACCCCAATGCGTCGAAATCGCGCTGGCTGCTTGTCGGCGAGCTCAAAGGCGACACTTCAAAAGGTTCGCTTGGTATGCGTGTGCCTGAACTCAGGTCAATCGTAGACCGTAAGCTTATGGTCGTGTCGATAAAACCGGCGATAGAGCTGAGCATAGAAGGCGTTGACGAATCGGGCGAATTTGAAGTGTTCGATGATACGAAGACTTCATACCACGTTACGGCACGATTGCTCGAAAATCTCAAGGAACCTGTCGACGGCTACAGGATGACATCTGACAGCTTGCTTATACAGGCTACCGAGCCGCTGTATTTCAAGCGAGGCGTGGCCGAGACAGACCTTACCGTGGACATGAGCAGGCTTGGCAAACTGAACGAACGCAAATCGACTCGTCTGCGTGGCAGTGACGAGAGGATGATACCGATGCCGATTGATGTCATAAACCGTATATCACCCCGTGAAATAGGAAATTCTGTAGCACTTGTCAACGGTGGCATCACCGTAGGTAACGGTACTGATTTCTCGCGTCTGAACAATAGCAATACTGTGACACTGATGGGATGGGTGCGCATTGACAGCGCGTCTGTGCTGAGCGGGACCAAGCCTCTGATATTCTTCCGCAGCGCGAGCCCGTCTGTAGCTACCGGTATTCATCTTCAGGACGGCAATCTGCGCTGTCACTGGAATGAGGAGAGCTGGAGCTGGAACCAGCGGACCAATCTCGGCGTGACACAGAACGATCTGGGTAAATGGATACATGTCGCCATTGTGGCACGCCCCGACGGAATGGACTATTATCTTAACGGTATGAGGGCGTGGGTGACACGTACGATGAACAAAGGGCGTGTATATTCCGGTCTCATGCTCGGCCAGAACCGCGACGGCGACAGGTGGTTCTCCGGTGCTTTCGATCAGGTTCTTGCTTTCAACCGGTCGCTTACGCAGGATGAGGTCGTGAAGTATATGCACCGCCGTACACTGCTCAATGATACATCATTGGTTGCCTATATCACAATGGATGATTATGACAGCAACGGCAATCTCCAGGAGACGTCAGGCTATATGCCGATGAAAAAGTACGGTAATGTGACTGAAAAACATCCGTCTATAGTTCCGTTTGATTCACGTGCCGTGTGTCTGTCGACGGCCGATGAGAGTCCGATAGCAATCACATTCCCGTCAGGTAAAACGAGAAGCGCTTACGTGTCGACGTTCACCGGGACACCGTATAACTTCTTCAACAGCCGCACAAGTGAGCTTGTGCCACTCAACCGTGAGTTTTACACTGTTGTATATGGTGCCGCCGGGGCAGTTGCCGCGACTGATACGCTGTCAGTCAGCTATCGCCATCCGAGTATCGTGGCTGGCGATTCTCTGACTATGGGTATCCGTCAGCTTGGCACCTCCGAACCGATGACGACCTTGGTAAACGGCGTGGCCGCCGAAGACGGCGTTGCCGACTTCATAACGCCCTATGCTTTGATGGCAAATGCGAGTGAAGTTATGTTCTATATGTCACCCTCGGCTTCGCGTCGACCGGTTAATGTGTCGGTCGCGTTCGGTAACGGCGCGGCGAGCGGCGAACGTCTGATGCTTGAAGACGGTGTCAACCGCATCCCTGTGACTGTTCGCGTGCTCAGTGGCGGCGCTGATGAGAATCTGTCTCTCACGGTCAAGGAGAGCGGTTATGCGCGCATCGAGAACCCGCAGATAGACATGTCTGTGCCTGAGAGCACTTATTATATCGACATAGATATGGACCGTATAAACCGTATGGCCCTTAATCGTCTGACGGTTAATGTGGTGGGCGCAAAGACTGACGAGCTTACACTTGACCTTTACGTTGAGCCGCGCGTCGAGCTGAGGCTCAAGAACGGCGAGGACGCCAACACGTATGTGGCCACGGAAGCCATATCGACTCTTGATGTGGAGGCTGTGCTCGTTGACGGCTATCTCGATAAGGATGTGGAGCTAACGACTGATACCGACATGAAGTCTACTCTCGATATAGCCGGCGGCAATCTGTTGTTGAACAAACCGGTGAAAATAGATAATCTGGAGTATTATCCGTCTGGATTCGGCGAGATTGCCGAAGGATGGAATCTGATTGGCAACCCATATCTTGCCAACATCAATCTGACCAAGCATCAGAATGTTTCATATGATCCGGCGAGTGTGACCAGATATGTATATCACTGCAATCCGATGACTATGAACTATGAGGCATATGATATGACTACATATGACGCGCGTCAGCAGATACATCCGTTCCAGTCATATTTTGTGCAGGCGATGACAGATGGCGCCGAATTCACAGTGACTCCGGTCGCCAAAGAAAAGGCTGCCTCGAAAAAGACCATAGACTACTATGACGCCGAGGAAGACATAATGGTTCAGCTCGGAATCTACTCTGGCGGAAACGAGGCCGATAAGGTAATGCTGCGCATAGACATGACGGCGTCATCCATGTACCAGATAAACGAGGATGCTGTTAAACTCTGGAGCCTTAGCGAACGGGCTGCCCAGATTTATACTTACGACGATTCAGACAATGCGATGTCGATAGACTGCCGGCAGTCGGCCACGACGATGACGGTGCCGGTAGGCGTGAAGCTTCCTGCAGCGGGCGAATATCAGTTGCGCGTCGACAAGATGCAGGGCTTCGACAGAGATTTCAGGGTATACCTTACGGACAGGATGACGGGAGTCAGAACCGAGCTTGCTTCTGATACGGAGCCTTATACATTCGCCGTGGAACAGTCGGGCGACTGCAAGGATCGTTTCATACTGGAATTAGAGGATGACAGACTGCTGACCGGTGTTGGCCAGACTGTCGGGAAACCGCATTACCGTGTGTATACCGGTGCCGGTACATGTACGGTCACAGGTCTTCAGGGTGACGCTACGGTGACTATATATGATATGGCCGGTCGTCAGATTGTGCGGTGCTATACCCCCGACCAAGAGTTTGAGACCTCGCTTGATGCCGGTCCTTATGTGGTGACTATCAATGAAAACGCAAAGAATTACAATGTCAAAATCATAGTAAAATGAATATAAATTTCAGGAATGCGCTGTCCGCTCTGATGCTGGTTTCTGCATCTGTGACGGGCTTCGCCCAAAGCATGACTCTTCTGGGTGTCTTCAATGACGGGACTAATGGACAGATAAAGGCCGAGATAAACCTGGAAGGCAAAGAGATACAGACTGTGACGTCATACAGCTACCGCATGTATGACGGCTACAACACGACCTCCACAGACTATGAACTGATAGACGGACGTTATCTGACGGCCGATATCGACTTCAATCCCGGTGACTACGCTTACCGCATCAAAGTTGATTTCACTGACGGAAGTACACTGTTGTCGGAGTGTATTGACAAAGATTACACCGAGGCGTTCATGTGGCTCGGCGACTATCCATTCCAGACTGCAGTCTCGGGATGGTCGGGCCGCAGCCCGCGTGTCGACATAAGCGTCGACAATACAAATCCGCCGTCGGCAACGCCGACCCGCATGACGGTGAACGACACAATTTATTATAAAGGTGTGTCTAACCACGCGCAGGGACATGTATCGTTCATTTTCGACAGACCGTTCACACGATTCGTGACCCGATATGGCATACAGGATGATAAGGCGGTCGGCAATCTGACTTATGCATTCTGGAACAACCGTATCTGGAATGGCACAGGGTGGACCGGGGGATCCGCAGCCGTCAGGCAGAAGATGTATTCAAAGACCAATTCTGCCCGAGGCGAGAATCCGTGCATCCGTGATCTTGAGTTAGATATGACAGATAAAAACTCGCTTTACATTGAGGCTCTTTCTGACGGCAGTAACGGCGGTGACCACGCACATCTTCTTCTGTCGAGACTATATACCCGGCTGCCGGACAACTCCGGCAAGTCGGTGCAGACGGTCAGCTTCATCACGCAGGGCGGTCAGCTGCCTGTCGATGCCGACCGTCTGCGGCTTGAAGCAGAGGCGAGTTCGGGAGGCGGAATCTCCTATCGCATTATCAGCGGCCGTGATCTTGCCCGCATCGAGAATGGCGATGAGCTGGTAGCGGTCTATGGCTCTAAAGGCGATATAGTGGTCGAGGCGACCCAATATGGCGACGACTCTTATCTGCCTGCTACGGCCTATATCACTTTTTCTGCCGATTTCCAGCCTATAGTGGAGATGCTTGCGACATATCCGTCGGCGGTCGAAGGGGTGCGCATGGCATATTTTCTTATAGATACAAAAGGTCACGACCTGAAGCAGCTCGACCTGCAGTTGTATGACAATCCGTACAGTCTCACGCCTCTTGACCCAATAGACCTGACAGATTACTTTGAACCGTCGAAGAAGGGCGAGAAGCAAATTGTATCGTTCCCGTTCAACGCGTCAGATGAAGTGGTTCACCGGTTTACCTATGACATCGACGGTCTGGAAGCTCCGGTGACTACCGTCTACCGGCAGGGGCAGGAGAGCTTCGAGTATCTGTCAGACCTGACCTACAAAGCCGGTACGGGCTGGGACCACTGGACAGCTGACATCGCGTACGACCGTACCTCCAGTCTGCAGATCGGAGACCGCACGTATGCCAAGGGCTTCGGAACACATGCGGTCGGCTATGTGGAATCGACTTGTGACTTGAGCAAATATGACCGTTTTGTCGTGGATGTGGGCGGTCAGACCATCAATATCACGAGAGGCAAATTAAGTTTCGCGCTCAAAAGTGCGTCTAACGGCACTGTTCTGCTCAATACCGGCAATGTAGACTGGCGCGTATGCACCGAATGGGACTATAAGCTGAACGGTCTGACGAAAGTGTATATTCTCTGTGGCAACGGAGGAGACGGCAACACCAATGATGTTGCCTGTGTAGGCGCTCCGCGTTTCTATTATCCGGCCACGATAAAGAAATCTCAGGCGATAACCTGGACTTCAGAAGTCGCGATCAATGAATGTCGTCCGATAGTTATACCTCTGGAAGCCGAGGCCGAGTCAGGACTTGACGTCATATACGTCCTGACAGAGGGAGAGGAATATGCGCGCATAGAGGACGGCAATAAACTCAATGTGTTCAATATCCCGTCAGACAGCTGTCGCGTGACTGTGATGGCATATCAGCCGGGTGACGAGACTTGGGCTGCCAGCGATGTCCATACGTGTGTGTTCAGAGTCGCCAATCATGTGGTTGTTGCCAAAGACGAGCGTGTGGAGCTTGAAGGTCCTTTGAGCGTCAAGGAGATGACAGTATTTGCCGACAATCTTTCGTCAGGTCAGGTATTGGTTAAGTCAGGCCTGGTGAGTGTTGAGAAAATGAGTCTGAAATACACGTTCAGACCGGGTGAGTGGACATATATAGCATTCCCGTCTGACATGAATCTTGATGACGTGAGCGATCTCAACGATAAAGGATATTATTTCAACAATACGCGTGAGGGTGCAGGCGGTTACTATATAAGCAGCTACAACACCAGACTTCGTTCTGACTCAGATGTTGAGAGTCCGTGGGAGACACTTACGTCGCCTGCCGTCAAAGGACTGAAAGGCTATATCATGTGTGTAGACGGTGGGCTTGGCGATGATCCTGTTGAGATAACATTCACGATGAACAATCTCGAGCTTGACCTGAGTTCTACGATACGTCCGATTCACCTGACTCTTGACATGAGCTATTCTGATCCCGGCTCTGAACAGGCTGTCTATGTCAGGCCGGCCAATGTGAAAGGCAATACTCTGAAAGTTAATGTGAAGTTCAAACCTTCGGATGAGTGGTCGCTTCCTGTGAACCATGCCCGTGCTCTGAAGTCCATGAGGGTGACATACACGCCACGGCGAACAGGCATCCGTCTGACTCTTCCCGACCAGACGCCTGCCCGTGTGGGCATATTTGACGAAAAAGGAGAGAAATTGCTCAAGGCAGTCAACTATGTCGCGCCGATGATGATAGATCTGTCAGATCTGTCTAAAGGCAAGTATGTGGTGGCCGTGGTTTATGGTCCGGCTTCGGCTGTACGTGAAATAGAACTATGACATTAAAGAAAGACCGATAACATGACATTATTTTTTAATAAACAGTTTATACTGATAGGCATGCTGTCATGTGGCGCTGTGTCGTATGGCGCTGATACTCCTAAAGAATTATCAGGAGACAGCATTCAGCTTCAGGAACTTTTTGTTGCCGGACGCCGTCTGAACGATGACAAACTGCAGATTCCCCAGTATGTCAAGACAATAGATGCCGCCCGCATTGACGAGATGAATCCTCAGACAACCGCCGATTTGCTTGCCGGCGACGGTATGCTGACAGTGCAGAAGAGCCAGCAGGGCGGCGGCAGTCCGTCAATCAGAGGATTCGAGAGTTCGCGTGTGCTGCTTGTCGTCGACGGTGTCAGAATGAACAATCTCATCTATCGTGGTGGGCACCTTCAGAATGTGATAACGATTGATCCGTCTATCCTCGGACAGGCAGAGGTAATGTACGGTCCGGCATCGGTCGGATACGGCTCTGATGCATTGGGCGGTGTGATATCGTTCCGTACGAAGATGCCGCGTCTGGCCGACAGAGAGAGCGGAGTGCTGTTCTCGGGAAGCGCCTTCTCGCGTTTCAGCAGCGCCAATGACGAATCTACGTGGCACGCCGACTTCAATATCGGCGGCCAGAAGATAGCGTCGTTCACATCATTGTCATACAGCAGCTTCGGAGATTTGCGCGGCGGACGTAATTCCAATCCGTTCATGCCCGCGAACGACGGATATATCCATCGTGGTTACAAGGTAGAGCATGTCGATGGCAAGGATGTGCTTGTGCCAAATACCAAGGACTATCATCAGCCTCAGTCAGGTTACCACCAGTACGACCTGATGCAGAAGTTTCTGTACCGATATAACGACGGTGTCAGTCATCTGGTCAATTTCCAGTTCTCCAACACCAATGACGTGCCGCGTTATGATCGTCTGACCGACATGAAAGGCGACAAACCTAAATTTGCCGAATGGTATTACGGACCGCAGCAGCGTCTGCTGGCTGCGTATACATACGACACACACGGGCTGTTCGGTGGCGATCATGCCTCGGTGACACTGTCCTATCAGAATATAGAGGAGAGTCGTCATAACCGCAAGCTCAATGATGCGTGGCTCGGCAGCCGCAAGGAAAAAGTGAATGTGGTATCACTGTCGGCCGACTGGGTGAAGTATCTTGGCGTCCATAAAATACATGCCGGCATCGACGGGTCTCTGCAGTATCTTAAATCGACCGCGCATAAGACCGATATAAACACCGGCGAGCAGAAGCCTCTGGATACTCGTTATCCCGACGGCCACAACCATATGCACAACATAGACCTGTTCGTGGCCCATTCATGGGAAATAACACCGGGGCTTATTTTCAGCGATGGTGTGCGCGTCGGCTATTCGACGCTGAAAACAACGTTCAGGAGTGATGAGTTCTTTCCATTCTTCAGCCGTGAATACGGCACGGTGACACAGAATAATCCGACCTACAGTCTGAACGCCGGACTCGCATACAACGTGAGCGACACATGGAAACTGGCTCTGTCGCTTACAACAGGTTATCGTGTTCCGAATATCGACGACATGGCCAAGGTATTCGACTCACAGCCGGGCATGGTGGTTGTGCCTAATCCGGATATAAAACCCGAAAAGACTGTCAGTGCCGATTTCAATGTGGCACATGTCAATTCGGGTCGCGTAGAATGGGACGCATCGGTCTTCGGTACCTATATCTTCGATGCCATAGCGCTGGCGCCCGCTACCGTCGACGGTAAGGATAAAATAGATTATGACGGCGAGTTGAGCGATGTCTATGCCAACCGCAA
This sequence comes from uncultured Porphyromonadaceae bacterium, assembly GCA_902493335.1. GTDB lineage: Bacteria > Bacteroidota > Bacteroidia > Bacteroidales > Muribaculaceae > CAG-873. The sequence goes on along the minus strand of CABUPJ010000015.1, from coordinate 36,474 downwards.
CAACCGCCGGGCCTTTGTGACCGGAGTCACTTCGACACTCAGAGTTATCTTGTCGAAATGTTTTTGGGCTGATGCCGCGGCAACATATACCTATGGTGATATATTCGGCGACAAGGGAGAGAAGAAGATGCCGCTTGACCATGTGGCTCCTCTTTTCGGTCGTGTCGGTGTTACATTCCAGAGCGCCGGCAAGCGTACGATGGTAGAATTCTACTCGCTGTTCAACGGCAAGAAACCGCTGAGCCGTTACAATCTTAACGGCGAAGACAATATCGGCTATGCCACCGGTCTCGGTCTCGACGGCGAAGGCCTGCCGGCATGGTTCACACTCAACCTCAAGGCGACATATCGCCCGCATCCCAATGTGACACTGCAAGCCGGCGTCGAGAATATTCTCGATACCGAATACCGTACCTTCGGCTCAGGCATAAATGCTCCGGGCCGCAATTTCACAGCGGCGATAAGAGCATCGTTCTGATCAGGTCAACCTGATAAACAAAAGCGGGGCTGTGTCAAACGACACGGCCTCGCCTGTTATAGTCATATATGTGCGGTTTGTCAGAAACTGTATTGAAGCATGGCTTCGAAGCGGTTGGCCTTGTTGTGCTCGCCGTTGTAGTCTTTGCGTGTGCCGAAGAGATACTCGGCTCCGATCTTGAAGTCGTCGGTGATGTTATAATAGACATTGGCCGATACATATTGCGCGTAGCGGTAGGTGTCGCCTCCGAGACGGTCGCAGTCATAAAGGCGCGAGTTGCTGTAGTCGGCCGAGACCATGACTTTGGGAGTGGCCTGCCATGCGAGGCCGGCCGTAAGGCCGCCGATGGCCGGAGCTGTCAGGCGCCCGTCGGTTGTCGACGGTATGAGGTTGTAGTCGCCGTCGGCGAGGTCGTTGATATATGTGGCGATGCCTTTGCCATAGACATAGTGGCCGAAAAAGTCGAGACCGCCGATGATGTTGGCGATGGTGCTGAACTGTACGCCCCAACCTGATTCAAATCTGTTTTCTTCTTTGACAAGATCGCGGTAACTCAGTCGGCGGTAGATGCCCGAGAGGCGCACATGACTGTCGTTTTTACCCCAGGCATACTGGATGTAGGCGGGGATATCGGGGCAGCGCTGATTGATTGCGCGCTCTGACTGACCCAGCTGGTAGCCGGCCGTGGGGACCTCGAGCGAAGCCCCGAGCGAGAAGCCTTTGCCAAATTTCACAGCATATTTAAACATGATATTGGTCTTGTCGACCTGTCCCGACGGGCCTTCGGTATCAATAGTCGGCGCCTGGCTTTCGGGGTCGGAGAAGACAGAGTGGGCCATACCGGCCGTGACATTGCCTAGGCTGACATATGCCTGTTTGAGTTTTAGGCCGTAACCGCCGTTATCGCCGGTGAAGTTTGTCTGGATGTAGACAATCACACGGCCGAATTTTGTCGGGCGCGTCACAAGTTTCAGGAATATCGTCGAATGGGATGCGTCGGCGCCGAAACGGTTGCGCTGTCCCGGGTCGCGCGGAACAGGGATGTCGAATGTCGTGAAGCCGTTGCCGTCGATTGCGCCGTTGAAGTCATACATGGCCGAAGCCTTGACGTAACCGCCGATGCCGAGGGCGACCTTTCCCTGACGGTCAAAGAAAAGAAAACGCGGTGCGCCGGGGTCGTTGAACGACAGTCCCTCGCGCGAATAAAGCACGGCGATATGTTCGGCGGCACCCGGTGTCGTGCTGTCGCCGCTGAGAATCAGCACACGTTCAGGAATGCCCTCGGAGGGCGAGTAGGGCTTGACCGCAAAAACATCGGCCGACGACATCACTGAGCATAATGTGATGAATGTAAGAGCTCTTTTAAGCAGTGTCATAATTTGTGAGAATTTGTTAATATTGATATACTAACACACACCGCCGCCGATTTGTTTGTGCTGAAACAAAAAAAGCGCGCGTCGATTGTCGACGCGCGCCTTCGGGTTTAAAGTTGCTATAGTTTATTCGGCTTTATTGTCTGAGCTTTCAGCCTCGGGGTCGAGGATGATGACGCGGTAGTTGTTCTGCTTGAGGAGGTCTTTCATGAAGGCTTTGACATCGTCGCAGGTGATGGCTTTGGCTGTGTCGCTGATTTCTGTGGCGATGAATTTGCCGTTGATAGTCGACGCGGCTATGGCGCCGGCCCAGTAGCTGTTGTCTTCGATATCCTTAGCGATATTTTTGATGACATACTCGCGGGCCGGTGTGAGTTCTTCGGCGCTGACATTGTCTTCCATGCTGTAGATGATGTCATGGATGGCTGCAAGAACTTCTTCTTTGGTCTCGGGCTTGAAGGGGAAGGCGGTCTGCAGTACGGTGTTTATCTCGCCGACACGTGCCTGCTCGCCCATCATCTGTATCGAGTAGGTGGCACCCATTTCCTCGCGGATTTTCTTGAGCAGACGGTTTGAGAGTATCTGGCCCGTGATTGCTGTCAGCACTTTGTTCTTGGTGCTGTAGGGCAGTTGGCCGAAGACTCCGATGAAAGCATAGCTCTGAGGGGTCTGCATCTTGGTGGTGAAGGTGTTGGTTCCGGTGCCTTTGACCGGTTCGAGACCGGCCACCCATGACGAGCCGGTCAGTGAAGCCGATGCGTCGACGGGGATAGTGGCGATATACTGTTCGACCAGAGGCTTGAATGTCGCGAGATCGATATTACCCGAGAAGACAAAGGTGAAGTCGGTCGGATTGGCAAGCATTTTCTTGACAATGTCTATTGTAGCCTCGCGTGAAGCCTCGTCGATGACTTTTGTCGAGAGCATCTTGCGTTTGGGCGATGTGTAGATGGTCTGCAACAGTTTGTCGCTGAAGACAAAGTTGGGTGTCGTCTCCTGATTGGAGAGCACGCCCTTGAGCATGTTGCGGGTCGAGTTGAACTCGTCTTCAGAGATAGTGAAGGCGGTGAAGTTCATATAGATAAGCTCCATGAGCTTGGTGAGGTCTTTGACCGTAGTCTTGCCTTCGGCTTCGCGGATATAGGTGTCGAACGTGAAGTTGAGAGACACCTGTGTGCCCTGGAGGTATTTCGAGAGATCCGAGTAGCTGTAGTCGCCGAGACCGTGTTGGCTTATGCCCATAGGCAGGAAGATTACAGACGAGGCGAAGCTGTCGTCGATGACAGATGTGCCGCCTTTTGCGTCGGCTGTGAAGGCGATTTCATCGTTCTTGAACTCTGTGGGCTTGACGATGACCTTGATGCCGTTGCTGAGGGTCCACTCTGTGGCACCCATCTCGCCGAGTGCTTTCTCGCTCACGACAGAACCGGCGGCGGGGAGAGCGGGAATGAGGGGTTCGCTCTTCATCTCGTCTTTATAAGGCTCGATTTCTTCGGCGTCAACCGACTCGATGGCTTCCTGAACCTGTTCTTCAGTGGGAATTATGAAATTTTCGTTTTCAGGAATCACGGCCATGAACACACGGTTGTCATCGGTGACTATAGCCGGAAGGAATGAGTTGATGGCGTTGACATCGATCATCGGAGCGATCTGGTTGTAGATCTCATACTCTTTGGCTATGCCGGCGATGGGATTGTTGTCGATAAAGCTGCGCACATACTGCTTGGCGTATGTTATCGACTCGGTTTTGTCGCGGTCGTTATATTTGCGCTCGATGTCAGAGAGGAATTCAGCGCGTGCGCGTTCGAGCTCCGAGATAGTGAAGCCGCCGCGTACGGCGCGGAGCACTTCACGGTAAACCGACTTGACCGCAGGCAGGATGTCGCCGCCTTTGGGTGCGCCGTTTATGGTCAAGGCTTCTTTTGTCGGAGCGAGGAAGAAGCGACCGAGCTCGACGCTTGCTCCGGCGAAATCGGCGTCGGGAGCGATGGCAGCCTCTTCGAGGCGGTTGTTGAGCATAGCCACGACGATGTCACGCATATATTCGATAGAGTAGTAGTACATGCTGTTGCGCATGGCGCGCGGCAGCAGCGGGTCGCATTTGAACATCAACGCGAACGAGGCGCTGCGACATTCGGGGTCGGAGCCGATGGCATAGATCGTGCCGTCGGTATCCTCGACTTCAAAATACTCGCGCTCTTTGGCGTTCTCGGGCATCTTGATCGGGCTGAAATATTCTTTTATTTTCGATTCGATATATTCGGGGTCGATGTCGCCGACGACTATGATGCCCTGCTGGTCGGGACGATACCATGTCTTGTAGTAATCGACCAGCACCTGGGGCTCGAAATTGTCGACGACCGACATCAGGCCGATGGGCAGACGCTCACCATAGCGGCAGTCGGGATAGATTGTCGGAAGGAGTTTCTCGAGCACGCGCATTTCGCCGGCCATGCTCTGGCGCCATTCTTCGTGGATGACGCCGCGCTCTTTGTTGATTTCCTCGGGGTCGAGTGTGAGAGCGCAGGCCCAGTCGTGGAGGATAAGGAGGCATGAGTCCTGGACGCTCTTGCGTGCGACAGGCACATTATTGATATTATAGACGGTCTCGTCGACGTCGGTGTAGGCGTTAAGGTTGTGGCCGAAACGTACGCCGACCGACTCAAGCCAGTCAATCATCGAATTGCCCGGGAAGTTCTCGGTACCGTTGAAACACATGTGTTCGAGAAAGTGGGCCAGACCGCGCTGGCTTTCTTCTTCAAGGACAGAGCCTACCTTTTGGGCGATATAGAAATCGGCCTGGCCTTTGGGTGAGTCGTTGTGACGGATGTAGTAAGTGAGCCCGTTGTCGAGCTTGCCGGTGATGACGGCCGAGTCGACCGGCGCTGCGGGCGCCTGACCGGGCATCTGAGCCGACATGACTGATGTCACGCCTAAGGCGGCCATCAGCAGCAGGCTTTTGAAATTGAGTTTTTTCATTGTGTGGATTATAATAGATATTTTTAAATTTTCCGATAATTAGACGACCGTCGCCGGTGAATATTACACTTCCAAAGTTGAAAAAATGTTAACGACGCTTAGGTCTGTATAAAATCATGACAATGACGCCCAGGCCGAGGGCCCACGGATAGTAGAGGTAGGGCCACGGCGCGGCGGGGCTGATGCCGGCCATGCCGACGGCCAGCAGTGTCTGTGCGCCGTAGGGGATGAGACACTGCACGATGCACGAGCAGGTGTCGAGCAGGCTTGCTGTGCGGGCGCCTCCTATATCATAGCGGTCTGATATCTTGTGTGATAGCGAACCGACGGTCAGTATGGCGACCGTGTTGTTGGCCGTGCAGACGTTGACGACCGAGACGAGCGAGGCTATGACGGCTTTGGCGCCACGCTGGCTCTTGACACGCCGCGTCATCACCTCGAGCAGCCAGTTGATGCCGCCTGTAGCCTTGACCAGGCCGAGCATGCCGGCCGAGAGAAGGGTGATGATGATCAGCGATCCCATCGAATCAATGCCGTCGCCGGTAAATCCCGCGAGGTCGAGCATGGTGAAGCCAGACAGGAGGGCGATGACGGCCGATGCCGTGATGCCTGCGGCGAGGACTATGATGACATTGACGCCGGCCAAAGCGAGGGCGATGATGAGAAGGTAGGGCAGTATAAGGAAATAGTTGTCTTCAGCGGCCGGTGTGAAGTCTTCGACGCCGGCGCCGATGAAGACATATATGAGCAGCGTGACGACCGCTGCCGGCAGAACGATGACAAGATTGGCCTTGAACTTGGCGTTCATCGCCACATTCTGGCTGCGTGTGGCGGCTATCGTCGTGTCTGAGATGAATGACAGGTTGTCGCCGAAGAACGCGCCTCCGAGCACGGTCGCGACGAAGAGCGCGACGTCGCCTCCGCCCTCGGCGGCTATCTCGACAGCCAGAGGTGTCAGGGCGACGACTGTGCCGACAGAGGTGCCTATCGACAGCGATATGAAACAGGCGGCCAGAAACAGGCCCGGTATCAGGAGCTCATAAGGCAGAAACCGCAGTGTAAGGTTGACGGTCGCGCTTATGGCGCCGGTGTGGTCGGCCAGCGACGAGAAGGCGCCGGCGAGAATAAAAATCCATACCATGTAGATTATATTCGACGAACCGGCAGCGCGTGAGAACGCTTCGACGCGTCCGGAGAATGTCAGGCTGCGCGACGTCAGGAATCCCCAGGCCGACGCGCCTATAAAAGCGACCGTCAGGGGTACTTTGTAGAAGTCGCCGATGATGAGCGACGTTATCGGATATAACACTAAAAACACGACAATCGGCGAAAGAGACAAAAGCCCTTTCGCCGTTGTGAGTCGTTCGGTCTGTGTGTCGGTGAGAACAGTATCAGCCATCGAGGTCATCGAGATTGAAGTATTTCAGACCGTAGGCGGTCATGAGGTCGGCGAGTTCATAGGGGTCAAACGGCACGCTTATGAAGCCTTGGCTGTATGAGGCAGCCTCGTATGGCTGATAGACGAAGAGTATCTCACCCGAAGCCGATATGTAGAAATTGTTGCGCGACGGCAGGTCGGTTATCGTCACCGGACCTGTAAACGACGCCATGTCCTGAGCCCTCTTTCTGATGACACCGGGGAGTTCTTTCAGACCTTCGGGCGTGAAGATATCGGTGGCGGTAAATACTTTGCCTGACTTGATGTCGTAGTTTACATAGTAGCGTGTGGTCATGCCGTGGGCGGCTCCGGGAATATAATACATCGTCGTGACGCAGTATCCGAGATATTCAGGAGTGAGGTTTGCCGCCGTTCCCGTCACAAACTCATAGCCGTCGCAGTTGAGGCGCACCGAGTCGGTGTCTTCAGTCGGTATGGCTTCAAAACCTGTGCGTGATGCCGCTTTCGACAGATAGGTCTCGATGATGTCGTGGGTCTTGACACCGACGGTGTCGAAGGCGAGAGATATGATTGAGTCACGGAGAGGAGTGATATCGTGGTTGTTTATGACCGAGGGCATGAGCATATTGACCGAATCGTAGTAGACCAGGTCGTTGTCGCGCTGGAACACGTCAGCCGAGCCTGCGAGAGTAAACGCTGCCGCCTTGGTCTCGCCGACAAATTCAACAGCCCGGTTGTCAAAAGATCCGCCGCATGCCGTCATCAGCAGGCCTAAGGCTGCGGGGAGGATGACTGTTGCTTTAGATACGTTCATGATTCTATTGTTATATAGTGGTTGTTAAATGAATAGTTATGCTTTTTATAACACTGCCGCGCGCCCGGAAGTTCAGGCGCGCGGAGGTATTAGGTTGATGAGATTGGTTTTCTTTCAGCTGATGTCTTATCTGAGTCTGAGGCGCTGTCCGATGCGCAGCTTGCTTGTTGTCTTGAGGCCGTTGAGGCGGCAGAGACGGGCCACGGTCGTACCGTTGCGCGAGGCGATGCGGCTCAGAGAGTCGCCTTTGCGCACTTTGTAGGTCGCTGCGCCTTCGCTTGACGCTTTATATGGTTTCGACGGATATGCTGCACGGTATTTTTCGGCATATCGGGCGTTGTCGGCCAGCGAGAAATTGCGGGCCTCCTGATATGTGCGTTTGTCGAAGGTGTATGTGTCGGTGTGGGTCGTCTGGTTTGCGAAATCGAATATGGCGGCCGGATTGATGGCGTAGCCCATATAACGGGTCTCGAAGTGAAGATGGGGGCCGGTCGAGCGGCCTGTGTTGCCGCCGAGGGCTATCGGATCACCGGCTTTGACATATTGGTCGGGCTCGACAAGGAATTTCGACAGGTGGCCGTAGACGGTCTCAAGGTCGTTGGTGTGACGGAGCACGACATAGTAGCCGTAGCCGCGACGCTCGAATTTGGTCATTCTGACACGGCCGTCGAATGCGGCGCGTATGGTGTCGCCGATGTTTACCTTTAGGTCGACGCCTTTATGCATGCGGCGGAAACGGCGACGATAGCCATAGGGCGAGGTGATGTAGCCGGGGTGGGGCATCGAGAATTTTGATACGTTGATGACGGCTGTCTGAGGGACGACGGCGTCGGCATAGCAGTTGACGCGGTTGCTCTCCCATCCTTCGGTGTAAATATCATATTCGGGCTCTTCTTCTTCGCTGAAGAGGCTTTCGAGATATTTGGTGGCGTTGTCGAGCTGAATCGAGGCGTTGCCTTGGTCGGCGAGCAGGTCGCCGTGCTGTTGCTGGTGCTGTCCGGGCAGCAATACAGTCGGGTTTTCTGCCGTCAGTGTCGCCGCCGACATAAGTGCGGAAGCAATCAGTGCGGTCAGTTTGGTTTTACCGGATAAATTCATTGGTTTTAATTGTCTTTACAGCTTGTGATTGTAGATTGGTGATCAGTTGAGTTCGTCGGGGCAATAAGTAGCCGGGAGGGTGAGGGGAGTGTAGTCGAATATTTCCTCGTCTTTGAAGAAGCGTTTGATTTCGATGGCTGCGTTTTCGTCGCTGTCGGATGCGTGGATGATGTTTTCCTGCGAGCTCATGCCGAAGTCGCCGCGGATAGTGCCGGGAGCGGCGTTGCGCGAGTTGGTGGCGCCGGTGAGCGCACGCACGACGGCGACGACATCCTTGCCTTTGAGACACATGACTATGACCGGTGTAGCCATCATCGAGCGCAGCAGCGAGGGGAAGAAGGGTCTGTCGACGAGATGTGCGTAGTGTTCGCGCAGAATAGCCTCGTCGAGCTGCATCATTTTCATGCCGGCGATGATAAGGCCTTTTTTCTGAAATCTGTCGATAACTTCGCCTACGAGACCACGCTGTACGGTCGAAGGCTTCAATATGATGAGGGTTTTTTCCATTTGTTTTAAGGTATTTTAGTGATATTCGCTCTATTTCCCCAAAATTAGTGTTTTTTCATTAACAGCCAAAGGTTTTCAGTAATAAAAAAAGCAAAAAAATGTTATGCCTTTAAATTCGGTGTCAATATTCGCAGATATCTCTAAGTTTGCCGTTGACAAAGGAGATGTTAAGCTCTCTCGTCGAACAATATCGTCCTTCGCCTGAAAACTCATATATCCAATCTTCGTGTGCATCGTTGCCTATTGTCATCAGGCTGACGCGCGTGGGCTTGCCGACCAATATTTTGACCGAATCTTTCGACATATAGGTATGCACGGTCACTTCGCCATGTTTGCCGCGGATGTCGATATACTGGATGTTTTCGACGGGTTTGGCCTGCTTCAGAAAATCTTCCACAATAACTTCCTCATCAACGGCTTCGTCGGTCTGCCGGGGCTCAGATCCTTTGTTTTTGCCGTTAAGAAACGGTATTAAAGTGACAAGGAATATAGCGGCTAAAAAGCCTAAAACGAAAACGCAGCCTTTGTTCATGGTAATGTGGTATTTATATTTTTTTGCAAATATAGGCAAATTAGAGCCTTGTATGAAATAATTTCAAGTGAAAAATCAGCTTATGCGGCTCCAGTCGGCTGTGCGGTTGAGGGCGGCGGCGAGTTCGCTCCGCGCTATGGCGTTGTCGGGCGACGTCAGTTCGGGGTCTCGTTCGAGCAGTTCTTCGGCGGCATTGCGGGCGAGTTGTATTATCTGTCCGTCGGTGGCGAGATTGGCGATATGCAGGTCGAAGGGTATGCCGCTCTGCATCGTTCCCTCGATGTCGCCCGGGCCTCGCATGGTCATATCGGCTTCGGCGATGACAAAACCGTCGGTCGTTGTAGTCATCAGCTCGAGACGCTTGCGTGTGTCCTTGGCAATCTCGCGTTTAGACATCAGTATACAGTAGCTCTGGTCGGCGCCGCGCCCAACGCGTCCGCGAAGCTGATGGAGCTGCGACAGGCCGAAACGTTCGGCGTTTTCGATTATCATCACCGAGGCGTTGGGTACGTTGACACCGACCTCGATGACTGTCGTGGCGACGAGTATGTCGGCCTGATGTGAGGCGAAAAGCTCCATCTGATAGTCTTTCTCGGCCGGCTTCATGCGCCCGTGAACGTATGCTATCCTGAACTGTGGGAATGTCGAACGCACGATCTCATAGCCTTCCTGAAGGCTGCGGGCATTCACTTTTTCGTTCTCTTCGATAAGCGGGTAGACGATATATACCTGTCGCCCCATTGAAATCTGACGGTGGACAGAGCGGTAGATGTCCATGCGTTTGTCGTCGTAACGCAGCAGGGTCTGCACAGGTTTGCGGCCCGGTGGCAGCGTGTCGATGACCGAGACGTCGAGATCGCCGTAGACGGTCATGGCGAGGGTGCGCGGTATCGGCGTGGCGGTCATCACGAGTATATGCGGCGCCACGGTGTTTTTCTTCCACAGCCTGGCACGCTGGGCGACGCCGAAACGGTGTTGTTCGTCGATGACGGCGAGGCCGAGATTCTTGAACTCGACAGTGTCTTCGATGACGGCATGTGTGCCAATCAGTATCGACAGGCTGCCGTCGGTCAGCGCGGCGTGAATCTCGCGGCGTGCGGCGGTCTTGGTCGAGCCGGTGAGCAGGGCGACCTTAACGCCGATGGGTTCGACCATCTTCGAGATGGTTTCATAGTGCTGCCCGGCAAGAATTTCGGTGGGTGCCATCAGGCAGCATTGCAGACCGTTGTCGACGGCAATCAGCATCGACATCAGGGCCACGAGTGTCTTGCCGCTGCCCACGTCGCCCTGCACGAGGCGGTTCATCTGGCGTCCGGTGTTCATGTCGGCGCGTATTTCCTTTATGACGCGTTTCTGTGCGCTTGTCAGCTCGAAGGGCAGACATTCGTTGTAAAAACGGTTGAACATCTCGCCGACGCGTGTGAGCCTGTGGCCTATCGAGGCGCGTTTGCGATGGCCAGAGCGCATGACCATGTCGAGCTGTATGTAGAAGAGTTCTTCAAACTTCAGTCTCTCGCGGGCGCGTCTGAGCGCATCGTTGTCCGTCGGGTTGTGGACATTGGCTATGGCTTCGCCGAGCGGCATCAGTCTGAGGCTTTCGATGACGCTGCGTGGCAGGGTTTCTTCTATCGACCTGCGTGATTTTATCAAGTTGGTGATCCATGTGTGTATCTGCCGCGATGTAATCGAGTTGTTGCGCAGACGGTCGGTCAGCGGATAGACGCCGCGGAAGCTGCCCATGGCGCTGACAGCCTCGGGACGGTCGACTTCGGGGTGTGTCATCTGGCGCACTCCGTTGAATGTCGACGGTTTGCCGAAGATGATATATTCGGTGTCGATGCTCAGGCTGTCGCGTATGGCGCGGGCGCGCTGAAACCAGACGACTTCCATACGTGAACGTCCGTCGGTAAAGAGGCCTACGAGTCTCATGCGGGCACCTTCGCCCATCATGTTCAGCCGTATGAAGCGCCCTTTGATCTGTACGCACGGCATTTCGTCGCTGAGTTCTGCGATAGTGTATATCTTCGAGCGGTCGAGATAGCTTGTGGGATAATGTCTGACGAGGTCGGCGCCGCTTTTGATGCCGAGTTCGTCGCGCAGCAGATCGGCGCGTCTCGGGCCGATGCCTTTAAGAAATTTTATGTCGAACGAGCGCAGGCTGTTCATTTCCCGGCATTGTCGATGTGATATGCTGCGAGAGCAATGTCACCTCCGTGTGTGATTTTGATGTTGCGGCTGTCGCCTTCGACAAGGATGATATTGTCATGACCGGCTGCTTCCATGACAGAGGCGTCATCGGTAAACGCAGGGGAGTAGGGCAGGCGGTAGGCCTGCTCGAGTTTATGGCCGTCGAACACCTGAGGTGTCTGGATGGCTTTGTAGCGAGACCGGTCGACGGCTGTCGACGGCTTGCCGTCGTGCAGTAGCCTTATCGAGTCTGTCAGGGCGACGGCGGGTAAGGCGCCGTCGGCGCGGCCGTCAGACAAGGCCTCGCCGAGACGCTTTATGAGATCGGGTGTGACAAGCGGTCGGGCACCGTCGTGGATGTAGACGGTGTCGCGTCCGGGGTATGCCCCGAGGGCGTTGCGCACCGACTCCCATCGTGTCGCGCCGCCATAGACGATGCGCGGCGAGGTGAAGCCGTGCTTCGCGCAGAGGTCGCGCCACAGCTCTTCCATTGAAGGGCTTATCACGAGGGTGATTTGGGCGTCAGGCATGGCCGTGCGAAAGGCCTCGATGGGGTAGAACACCACCGGACGGCCGCACAGCGGCACAAACTGCTTCGGAATGTCGCTCCCGAAACGGCTGCCGCTGCCTGCGGCCACTATGACGACATGGACCGGTTTGTCAGACATCTGTTATCAATAAGCAAACATCGGGTATTCGTTCATCATCTCGTTGACTTTGCCTCTGACAGCCGCGATGGTGTCGGGATTGTCGACGTTGTTGAGCACTGTGTCGATGAGTTCGACGATTTCACCCATTGTGTCTTCCTTGACGCCGCGGGTGGTGATGGCGGGAGTGCCGAGACGTATGCCCGAGGTCTGGAAGGGCGAGCGCGAGTCGAAGGGAACCATGTTCTTGTTGGCCGTGATGTCGGCTTCGACGAGGACACGTTCGGCCACTTTGCCGGTGAGTTCGGGATATTTCGTGCGCAGGTCGACGAGGATGCAGTGGTTTTCTGTGCCGCCCGAAACGATTTTATAGCCTTTGTCTTTGAGGGCCTGGGCCATGGCGGCGGCGTTGCGTTTTACCTGGAGCTGATATTCTCTGAACGATGGCTGGAGCGCTTCGCCGAAAGCGACGGCCTTGGCGGCGATGACGTGTTCGAGCGGGCCGCCCTGTACGCCGGGGAACACAGCCGAGTCAATCAGCTGCGACATCAGGCGGGTCTCGCCTTTGGGCGATTTCTTGCCCCACGGATTCTCGAAATCCTCGCCCATGAGGATGATGCCGCCGCGCGGGCCGCGGAGAGTCTTGTGGGTCGTCGATGTGACGATATGGGCATATTTGAGCGGGTTGTCGAGCAGACCGGCTGCGATGAGGCCGGCGGGGTGGGCCATGTCGATCATGAGTATGGCGCCGATGCTGTCGGCTATCTTGCGCATGCGAGCGTAGTCCCATTCGCGGCTGTAGGCGCTGGCGCCGCCGATGATGAGTTTCGGACGTTCGCGCAGGGCGACCTCTTCCATCTGGTCGTAGTCGACGAGGCCGTCTTCCTCGCGCACGTTATATTCGAGGGCGTTGAAGACGAGGCCCGAGAAGTTGACTGGGCTGCCGTGTGACAGGTGACCGCCGTGTGAGAGATTGAGGCCTAGGAATTTGTCGCCGGGTTTCATGACTGTCATGAAGACGGCCATGTTGGCCTGCGCGCCTGAGTGGGGCTGTACGTTGGCATATGCGGCTCCGAAAAGCTCTTTGACGCGGTCGATGGCAAGGTTTTCGGCTTCGTCGACAACCTGACATCCGCCATAATAGCGGCGTCCGGGATAACCTTCGGCGTATTTGTTTGTCAGACACGAGCCCATGGCGGCCATGACCTGGTCGCTGACAAAGTTTTCAGAAGCGATAAGCTCTATGCCTTTTTTCTGGCGGAGGTGTTCACGTTCGATGATGTCAAAAATTAGTTGATCTCTTTCCATAGCGGTTATTTGGTTTTTTGGTGGTTTGATCGTTTGTTTTTCTTTACCGAGAAGCCGAAGTGTCCGAGCTTTTCACCCAAAGCATAATAGCCTCCGTGACTGTATGCCATCATGCCGGCGGCGGCGAGGTCGAAAGCGTGGGTTCCGGGGTCGATGAGAGATGATTCGGCGATGACGTTGACGACGTCGGCCACAAACATGTCGTGGCTGCCGAGTTTTATGATGTCTTTGACGCGGCACTCGATTGACAGCGGCGACTGCTCTATATAGGGACAGCCGACAGCGACGCCGTCGGCGGCAGTCAGGCCCGTCTCGGCCCATTTGTCGCAGTCGCGCCCCGAGCGCACACCGCAGAAATCGGTCGCGCGGGCCATTGCGGCGGTAGTCAGATTGACCGTAAACTCCATATAACGTCTGATGATGTCATATGAATGGCGTTCGGGCCGCACCGAGATATATAGCATGGGCGGATTGGTGCATATCGTCCCGGTCCATGCCACGGTCAGAAGGTTGGCGTCTACGTCTTTTATGCCGCACGAGACGAGTGCGGCCGGAAGCGGGTAGACCATTGTGCCCGGTTTCCAGTTTTCTTTCATAGAATCTTGGCGTCCTTTCCTTCGACGGTGTGGTTGCAGTAATGGCAGCGTATTACGACAGGGTCGTGTCCGACGACATGAAATTTGGTCTCCATAGGCTCGTTGTTGGTGATACACTTGGGGTTGTCACACTTGACGATGCCTGTGATGGTCTCGGGCAGTTCTACCTGGCGCTTGTCTGTGACCTCGAAGTTCTCGATGGTGTTGACGACGGCTGTCGGGGCAATCAGGGCGATGCGGTTGAGCACGGTCTCGGGGAAGACGGTGTCGGCGATCTTGATGATGCCTTTCTTGCCTATCTTGCGGCTCTCGAGGTTGTTGCCTATGGTGACGTTGCGGTCGAGGTTTTCGATGCCGAGCAGCTTTACGGCCTTGAAAAGGGCGGTAGAGGGTATGCGGTCTATGACAGTGCCTGCCTTGAGGGCGGCGACGGCGAGTTCTTTCTTGTTGCTTGTCATAATAGTCTGTTGCTTGTTATGCGAGCGGGTCGATGCCCAGGGCGCGGGTGATGATAGCCTGACGGGCGAAGAGTCCGTTGCCGGCCTGCTGGAAGTAATATGCTTTGGGGTTGTCGTCGACGTCCTGGTCGATTTCGTTGACGCGTGGCAGCGGGTGGAGAATCTTCAGTGTCGGTTTCGAGTTGTCGAGCATCGAGTTGTGCAGTCTGTAGAGGTCTTTGACGCGCTCATACTCCATGATGTCGGTGAAGCGTTCGCGCTGCACGCGTGTCATATAGATGATGTCGCTGCTGTTGATGACATCGGCCGAGAAGTCGGCCGACTCGTTGAAACGTATGCCGTTGTCGACGCAGAATTTTTTGTATTCGGCCGGCATCTGCAGTTCGTCGCAGGCGATGAAGTTGAATGTCGGGTTGAAATATCTCATCGCCATCAGCAGCGAGTGGACCGTGCGGCCGTATTTCAGGTCGCCGACCATCGTGATGGTGAGGTTTTCGAGCGTCCCCTGTGTCTTGTATATCGAATAGAGGTCGAGCATTGTCTGCGACGGATGCTGGTTGGCGCCGTCGCCGGCATTGATGATGGGGGTCGATGTCACTTCGGTGGCGTAGCGGGCCGCCCCTTCGAGGTGGTGACGCATGACGATCAGGTCGACATAGTTCGATACCATCTTTATCGTGTCTTTGAGGGTCTCGCCCTTCGACGTGCTGGTCGAGTTGGCGTCCGAGAAGCCTATTACCCGGCCGCCGAGACGGTTTACTGCGGTTTCAAAACTCAGGCGTGTGCGGGTCGATGGCTCGAAAAACAGCGTGGCCACTACACGCCCGTCAAGAATTTTACTGTTTGGATTTTCCTCGAAATAGCGTGATAACTCAAGGAGGTGGAGCATCTCTTCCTTATCGATGTCAGAGATTGAGACGAGACTTTTGCTTGTCATGCCGTGATTGGTTAAAAGTTTCACAAAGTTAAAAAGAAAACCTCAAAAACCAATCCATGTTCCTGATAAAAATTCATCAAAATTTGATTGTCCGCCGCTCACTCGTCACACTCGAATTCGTTGACGATGCTGCGGGCGTGGCGTAGTTCGCTGATGAGTTTGCGTATACCTATGGCCAGGCCGATGCATCCGCCTACACATCCGCCGATGATGAGATCGGTGTCGCCCGTGTGTTCGAAGAATATGAAGAGATAGACGATGATCGGCAGCGCGAGCAGGAATCCGACGATTTTCGAGCGTATCAGCCTTTTTACAAAACGTCTCGCACAGGAGAGTGCGTCGACTGTCGGCATGGCGAAGTAATCGCTCTTGACAATCTGGGATGCGAAGCGGAAGCAGTAAATCGAATCGCCCAGACCGAAGAGCGCGTAGACAATGGCAAACCATGCCGGCGCCAGCTCCATCAGGTAGAGCAGCACCGCCAGCGGTGTCATGGTGAGGCCGATGTAGCCGGTGTGACGTATACTGCTTGAAAGTTCGTGCTGATGGCCTTTGACACGCGTCGCTGCGAGACGCATGGCTATCGACCGGTTGCGGCGGTCGAGGTCGTCGGGTTCGGGTGAATATTGTTGCCAGACTGATCTGAATTGTTCGAGTTCCATGAGATTATATTTGAATGTGAGGTCAGAGATTTGCTTTTTTTGACAGTGATTCTTTGATGCGGTGCAGCCGTATCGCCACATTGGCTTTCGACAGGCCGGTGATTGTCGCGATGTCGTCATAGCTCTTTTCATCGAGCCAGAGGGTGATGATGGCGCGGTCGAGAGGTTTGAGCGTCGCTATCAGCCGCTGAAGCTCATGATATTCGGCCGAGAGGTTCGAGTCGGTCGCCGCCATGTCGATTTCGTCGGTCAGGGGCGCGTCTTTAGTGTATCGCGAGTTGCGCCGTATATATGTTATGCAGGTGTTGATGGCGGTGCGGTAGAGCCATGTCGACATTTTCGACTCGCCCCTGAATTTATCGAGCCCCTGCCAGATGTTGATGGCTATCTCCTGGTAGAGGTCGTCGAAACTCGCTCCCGGCGAGCTGTATAGGGCGCATATCTTCGCCAGAAGCCCTTTGTTGGCGTCGAGTATGTCGAGAAAACACTGTTCTTTTGATGATTGGTCTTTTTTCATTGCGTCGTCGCTGATGACGGTTACATATTTTAGACGCGAAATAAATAAAAAAATTACGCCCCCGGCGAAAAAAATGCCGGAGGCGCGAAAATTTTTATCGGATGTCTGCGGTTTACTGCTGCGCGCTGTTGCGGCGGAAAGTGTAATCGCGGTCGTTGATTTCAAACGTCATGATGCCGTTCTTGATCTTGATGTCGTCGAGTTTGCCATATTTCAGGAATTCGGTCTTGATGGCCGGCCCGATTACATTCTGCCAGCGTGTGGCTGTCGCTGTCGAGAGCGAGTCGAGCTGTGGCTGCTGCATGCCGCTGACGAGGTCTTCGGCAAAGGTGACGCCATCGGGGTCGACTGTGACCGTGAATGTCGACGGGTCGAGGCTTACAACGATGTCGTCATCGTCGATGAAAGTCCATGTGCCTGTCATCGAGGCTGATGCTGCTACACTGACTTCGTAGGCGGCGTTCTCGAAGTCACCGCCTGTGACGGGCTGGTTAGCGTCGATAGAGGCCGAAATGGTCAGCAGGCCGTTATCTTTGGCTTTGCTTGCGGGCTGTTGTGCGAAATCGAGTGATATTGTCGAAGTGGCATCGATGGCTCCGGCCACTGCGAGCGAGCGGTCGGGCATGCCTGTCCACGAGCCGGCGACGTCGGCATAACGGTCACACGATGTCAGAGCGGCAGTCGCGATTGCCAGGCCCGATGCTAAGATGAGTTTCAGATGCTTCATAATATTATGTTTTAGCACTTATAACAAATAAATGTAGGCTAATGTTTGTTTCAGCGGCGGT
The DNA here is from genome assembly GCA_902493335.1 of uncultured Porphyromonadaceae bacterium. Taxonomy (GTDB): domain Bacteria; phylum Bacteroidota; class Bacteroidia; order Bacteroidales; family Muribaculaceae; genus CAG-873. The sequence goes on along the minus strand of CABUPJ010000015.1, from coordinate 19,194 downwards.
TTTCGGGCAATGCCGAGACGATGGCCTCGCGTGAGGCATCCATCAGCTCTTTGAGGTCGTGACCGTTTTCGGGCGCTTCGATAGGCTTGTGTATCGTCAGTTTTATATGGCCCGGACGCGGCAGAATTGCCGTTCGCGGCATCACCTCGTAGGCGCCGTCGATTGTCAGCGGCACCACGGGCATTCCGAATTCAACGGCGAGCGTATAGGCCCCGCGCTTGAAGGACCTGACATGGCCGTCGAGTGTGCGTGAGCCTTCGGGGAAGACTACGACCGACATGCCGCCGGCGAGCTGGCGCTCGGCGTCCTCCATGGTCTTGCGTATGCCCGCCGGAGTGCGGTTGTCGACGTAAATCTGACCCGATACACGGCAGCTGTAGCCCACAAGCGGTATCGATTCGAGCGCCTTTTTCATCATCCACCTGAAATTATGGCCGAGATAGCCGTAGATCGAGAAGATGTCGTATGCGCCCTGATGATTGGCGACAAAGACATACGACGTGTTCTTCCTGATGTTCTCGCGACCAGTTACCGTTACTTTTACGAACGTCAGCAGGCAGAAGAGTTTCGACCAGTAACGGGCCGGCCAGTAGCCCCACCATCGCGCTCCGCCGAGAGCCGAGCCGATGATGGTGACGAGAGCCGTGATGATTGTCGCCGCCAGAAGTATCGGCAGCATGATGAAAATCTGATATATGCGGTAGAATAGCATCATGACGTTGAATTTTTCGGCAAATATACCACAAATATTTAAAATAATGTGTCGCGGTCGAGGCTCATTTGGGGATATTTAGTAATTTTGCATCTCGGAAAAATATACTGAAACTATTCAAACATAGACCCAAATGAACGAATTAGCACCCAAATACAGTCCTTCTGAAGTAGAAGACAAATGGTATGCTTACTGGATGGAGCACAAGCTCTTTCATTCAGAACCCGATGATCGTCAGCCTTATACAATCGTAATCCCCCCGCCAAACGTGACCGGTGTGCTCCACATGGGTCACATGCTCAACAATACAATCCAGGACATCCTCGTGCGCCGCGCGCGCATGGAGGGCAAGAACGCCCTCTGGGTGCCCGGCACCGACCATGCTTCTATTGCTACGGAGACCAAGGTCATCGCCAAACTCGCCTCGCAGGGCATCAAGAAGACCGACCTGACCCGCGAGCAGTTCCTCGTCCACGCCTGGGACTGGACCAAGACCCACGGCGGCATTATCCTCCAGCAGCTGCGCAAGCTCGGCGCCTCATGCGACTGGGACCGCACGGCCTTCACAATGGACGAGCGCCGCTCTGAGAGCGTCGTCAAGGTCTTCTGCGACCTCTACAACAAGGGCTACATCTACCGCGGCCTGCGCATGGTCAACTGGGATCCCGCCAACCGCACTGCCATCAGCGACGACGAGGTATTCTTCGTCGACGAGAAATCTAAGCTCTACTACCTGCGCTACTACCTCGCCAACGACGATTTCACAGGCGAGACAGGCGCCGAGGAGGAAGTCGTTCACCGCGACGCCCAGGGCCGCCGCTACGCCGTCGTCGCCACGACCCGTCCCGAGACCATCATGGGCGATACCGCCATGTGTATCAACCCCAAGGATCCCAAGAATCAGTGGCTCAAGGGCAAACGCGTCATCGTGCCCCTCGTCGGCCGTGAGATTCCCGTCATCGAGGACCGCTACGTCGAGATTGACTTCGGCACAGGCTGCCTCAAGGTCACTCCCGCCCACGACAAGAACGACTACATGCTCGGCAAGAAGCACAACCTCGAGACCATCGACATCTTCAACGAAGACGGCACGGTCAACGAATGTGGCGCTCCCTACACCGGCCTCGACCGCTTCGAGGTGCGCGAGCGCATCGCCAAAGACCTCGACGCCGCCGGCATGCTCGAGAAAGTCGAGGACTATGACAACAAGGTCGGCTTCTCTGAGCGCACCAAGGTTGCCATCGAGCCGCGCCTGTCGACCCAGTGGTTCGTGTCGATGAAGCACTTCGCCGACATCTCGCTCAAGCCCGTCATGGACGACATCATCAGCTTCGTTCCCGAAAAATACAAGACCACATACCGCATCTGGCTCGAAAACATTCAGGACTGGTGTATCAGCCGTCAGCTCTGGTGGGGCCATCGCATTCCGGCCTATTATTATAAAGATAAAGACGGTAACAACATGACCGTTGTCGCCGAGACCATCGAGGCGGCGGTCGAGAAAGCCCGCGTCGACGGCGGCCGCCCCGACCTTCAGGCTTCTGACCTCACCCAGGATCCCGACGCCCTCGACACATGGTTCTCGAGCTGGCTGTGGCCCATCACCCTCTTCGACGGCATACTTGATCCCGGCAACAAAGAGATAAACTACTACTATCCCACCGCCACGCTCGTCACCGGTCCCGACATCATCTTCTTCTGGGTCGCCCGCATGATCATGGCCGGATATGAATATGTCGGCAAACAGCCCTTCGACAACGTCTACTTCACCGGCATTGTCCGCGACTCGCTCGGCCGCAAGATGTCAAAGCAGCTCGGCAATTCGCCCGATCCGCTCGACCTCATCGCCACATACGGCGCCGACGGCGTCCGCATGGGCCTGATGCTCGCCGCCCCCGCCGGCAACGACATCATGTATGACGACAAACTCTGCGAACAGGGCCGTAACTTCTGCAACAAGATCTGGAATGCCTTCCGACTCGTCAAAGGCTGGGAGGTCGACGGCAAAGCCGCGCAGCCCGAAGTCGCCGCCATCGCCGCCCGTTGGTTTGAGGCCGCTCTCGACGCCGCCCTCGAGGAAGTAGCCGACCAGTTTTCGAAATTCCGTCTCAACGAGGCGCTGATGACCGTCTACAAGCTCTTCCGCGACGAATTCTCGTCGTGGTATCTCGAAATGGTCAAGCCCGCCTACGGCAGCCCCGTCGACGGCAAGACCTATGCGCAGACAATCGCCTTCTTCGACAAACTCCTCCGTATGCTCCATCCCTTCATGCCCTTCATCACCGAAGAGCTGTGGCAGCACCTGAGCGAGCGCGCCGACGGCGAGTCGATCATGTATGCCGAGATGCCCAAGGCCGCCGGTCTCGACCGCTCTATCATCGGTCTCGTCGACCTTGCCAAAGAGATTGTCACCGGCGTCCGCGGCGTCAGAGCACAGAAAAACATAGCCTCGAAAGAGGTGCTGACCCTCAACGTCATCGGCGGCTTCGATGCCCGCATCACACCCGTTGTCGTCAAGCTTGCCAATCTCGACGCCGTAAACAGCGATTGCGCCAAAGACCCTGCCGCAGCGTCATTCCTCGTCGGCACGACCGAATACAACGTGCCCCTCGCGTCGACCATCGACGTTCCCGCCGAGATCGCGCGTCTTGAGAAAGAGATAGCTTACCTCGAAGGCTTCAAGCGCACGGTCGAGAAGAAACTCTCAAACGAACGCTTCGTCAACAACGCCCCCGAGGCCGTCGTCGCCAACGAGCGCAACAAGCTCTCCGACGCCGACTCGAAGCTTGCCGCCCTCCGTGCCAACCTCGCCGCCCTCAAATAAAAACGGCAAACGACATTCCCAATCCCCCTATACCCAAGGCGCGCCCCCACGGACGCGCCTTGCTGTTTCCGAATGATGCAAATTGACCCTATATGACGATGCTATAATACAATTATTTTTGCTATATTTGCAGAGCCAACTGAAGCTTAAATATTGTCGGGTGTCCGTAAGGGCACGCGGTGCCGAAGGGTAGCCACTGAAAGGTGGCTTTTTTGTTTTCGGTTGTGTTCTTTATGCTCGCATCTTCCAGACGAATGTCGGTTGAATAGAAAGAGTCCGGCATGTTGCCGAACTCTTTCTTAAAACGAATAGTGCTTTATGTGTCTTATTCTGCGGGTATCTTTCCTCGGGGGGAAATAGTTGCCAAATGTTTTTTATTTGACAACTATCTTTTCGATAGTGCCGTCTGAGTATAGAACAATATTGAATCCGCGCTGAGCCTTGTTGTGGCGACGACCGTTGATGTCATAGTAAGCAACGATAGAGTGTGGTTCGTCGACAATCACCGTTTCAACGCCGGATAACGGATCTTCAGGAGTGGTAAATGTCTGTTCCTCGCCATACTTGATCCCGGCCGAGGTTGTCACGAAGGCCCGGTAAAAGTACTCGGTCTCAGGTTCAAGGTCGTTGATGGTGGCGATCATGACCTGACCGTTTGAGAGTATTGTCTGAATGTTATTGTTATTGACAGGTGCGAATGCCTTGATATGTTTCTGGTTGCTTGCAGACCAATATTCGAAGCCCTGTGAGATGATATTGTCCGTACCGGCCAAAACATAGCCGCGAACCGTTGCCATGTTGTGGGTAAAGTCTGTGGTTGCGTAGGTATGGACTGTCGGCTCGAAGAAACTGAAATCGCTCGGATCAAATGTTACCCAATCGCCAAAATAGTATTTGCCTGTGGCTGATTTATAGAACGCGCGTACGTTGTAATATGAGGTGCTTTGAAGGTTTTTGAGATAGCCCTCGAGTTGTCCGTCGTAGATTGCGGCAAAGCCTTCACTGGATTTTAACGATGAGGGAGCATCGTATTTGCGCCATTGGAAACCTGCGCTTGTTTCATCTGACGATATATTTGTTGATGCCGCGACAATAGAGCATGTTGACGAAACCCCTTTGGGCTGGAGTGTTGTAAGCTCAAGGCTTTTTGTGGTAATATTGACGGATTGTGAAGAGGTATAACCGTCCTCACATTCGATAATAAATCTGAATGTATATTTTGTGTCGGGATTTAATCCGGTATAGGTAACTGATTCATCCTCAATTTGAGTTGTACCGTCATAGAAATATCGTTTGCTGATTTTGGAATCACCCGGATTATATGTTGCTTTAAGAACAACTGTTGTTGGCCCGATGTTTGATGTCTTGATGCTGCTGCCTATACCGTATGTACGTAGTTCTTGAGGCTCAAATGTGATTTTAGTGCCGTTCTGATAGACATATGGCGTGACTGAATACGTTGAACCTGTCTTAAGGCCGCTGATTTTCACTTCTTTGTCGCTGATGTTGTAATCTTTACCATTGATTGAGAAACCATATTTATCGAACTTGAATGTCTTGTCGGTGCTGATCTCGAGAGCGGTTACTGTAATGGTCTTTTTGGTTTGTGTAGTTCGGAATACTACTTTGATGGGCAGTGTGGTGAATTTATATGATTCACACCCAGTTATTTCAATGGTGTACTGTGAGTTTTCTTTAAGATTGATACAACTGTAGATGCCGTTTGCGTCGGGAATAATCTCCCTACTGTCTATGACCACTTTCAATGGTTCGGCAGGTATTTCTGCTCCTTCTGTCTTTTGGACTTTGAATTCAACACCTTTTATATATGTCTTGAAATCGGTGATAGTGTAGGGCATGTCTATTGGAAGAACTACACCTTTAAAATGAGATGGCTGAATCTCGTTTATAGTGCGATAAGGTGTATAGATAGTGACTTTTTCGCTTGATAGTCTATCCAAATTATAATACGAACTATTGTATAGTCGGCTTCTAAAAATAACTTTTTCTAACGATGACATCCTGCCAAATGCATATTTTGTTGAACCTGATGCGTATTTATATGAGAGTTCTCGCAAGCTTTCAGGAAAGTCTATTTCTGTCAACTTACTACAGTCGTAAAAAGCATCATAATATACATAGCCGACACTTTCGGTGATTTTAAGTTTGCCTGTTATACCGTTGGGCACCCATCGAATGGTAAGAAGGTCGTCGATTAACTTTTTGTTATAAACAATCCCGTTAATGGTGGTGTATAGAGAGTTATCCTTACTGAAGTTTATATTTGTTAGTCTTGAACAGCCATAGACCATTCGGGGTGATATTTGCATTTCTGAATTTCCAAAATTGAGACTTTCAAGTCCGGTGCAGTCGTATATTGCATAATCATCGATTTTGGTTATAATTTCTGGAATCGTGATGCTTCTCAGTTTATTACAATTATAGATTGCTCGTTCCGATATCTGCGTAAATCCCTTGGGAATAACAAAATCACCGGATAATCCTTGAGGAACAAAGTATAGCTTTTTTTGACCCTTGAGGCCTATGCACCCGTCAATGCTTTCAAATCGTTCATTGTCGGCATCGACTGTCACTGCGGTTAGATTATCACAACCTTGGAAATTGTAGCTGCCAAACGAGCTGAGGCTCTTCGGAAATGAGATTGAAGTTAGCTCGTCGCAATACGTAAAACAATATTGATGTATGTCTGTTACTCCTTCTGGGATACGGAAATGGCCTTTCGTCAGTGTCGGTAGAACTGCGCAGATGATAGTTTTGTCAATGTTATAGATAATGTTGTCTTCTATTTTGATGTAGGGGTTATCAGGAGCAATTTCAACCATTGTGAGTTTATTACAGCCTTTAAAGATGAACTGTCCGTCTGCTGTTTTGGGAATAAAAAGCGATTTGAGTTCGTTGCAGTACATAAATGATGAAGGGTGGATATATCGCACTATGTAGGTTTTCCCATCGTTCCTTACTGTTTCTGGAATAACCAGATTCCCGCTGTACGATCCTTCTCCGTTCGAAAATTTGCTAACATCGAAAACTACGGTAGCAACAGTATCACTTCCGTCAGTCTGAGTCATAAAGAAAATATCCCCGTCTTTATAAATTTGCGCTTTTGCACTGATGGATACGATGATAGCTGTGATTAAAACAAACAGCTTTGCGAGTAATGGTTTTTTCATAAATTTTGATTGGTTTGATTAAATCATTTATTGAGAAAAAGTGAACAATACGCTTATTAAGTTAAGGGTATAAATTTAAATATTTGTTTGCAAATTACCCCCCCCGATTGCTAAAACATGTTAAATATATTTAATATGTCGGTCTTGCTCCCCTGCCACGCGGTTTTACGAAGATAATTGACCCGCATTGACCCGAAATGACGATTCTATAATACAATTATTATGTGTATATTTGTCAAAACCTTAACAGTATCATTATGAAAATGAAATTTACACTCTTCTTACTCCTCTTTATAATGGCGATGCCACTGAGTGCTCAGACAGTGGGCGGGATTGATAACGAGCCGGTCTATAATATGGCGATGGTGCAACAGCAGCCGAAGTTCCCGGGAGGAACATCAGAGATGTATAAATGGCTTGGTAACAATATAAAGTATCCGGAAGAAGCTAAAAAAGAAGGGGTCAGTGGCAAGGTGATTGTCGATTTTGTAATCACTAAGACAGGCAAGACCGATAAAGTGCGCGTCGTCCGCGGGCTTCATCCCGCACTTGACGAAGAAGCCGTGCGCGTAATCAAAGCCATGCCGGCCTGGGCTCCCGGCAAACAAAACGGTCGACCAGTCAACGTCTCTTACACCCTGCCAATCACCTTCAGACAACAGTAACTTTGGCAAACGGTAAATCTCATTGATTATGAAAACAAGATTAAAATTCATTTTGATATTCTTGATGGTGATGCTGTCGCTCAGTGTCAATGCGATTAAACCGGATAAAACATACGAATTATCAGAGGTCGATCAACAGCCCGAATTCCCCGGAGGCGATACGGCGATGTATAAGTGGATTGCCGATAGTCTTACATGGAATAGTGATGTGTATCTATCAGGAAGAGTTATTGTGGAATTTTGCATAGCCGAAGACGGCACGGTCGAAGATGTCAGAATCAAACGGGGCCTCTATCCACCTTTCGACGATATGATATTAAAAAAGATATCATCAATGCCGAAATGGCGCGCCGCCACAATCTCAGGCAAACCCGTCAAAGTCACCCGCATCCTTCCAATAAAAATCGAATCCCCGAAACACCAATAACACAGTATACTTTATAAAAATAAAAGCTGCCATGACGGTAGCTTTTTTTGTGGCAGAGCGCGGTTCGAACCCTTGGAGCCGGCGCATAGTAATAAACCTGTGTTTGTGGGATAAAAAACTTACCTTTGCAGACAAAAACGAACTGCGATGGAAAAGAACCCATATATCGAATTGGCGGAATGCCTTCTGCCCGAAGAGATGGTTGAGTACTTTGAGGTTGTCAAAGTAGAGAAAACCACAGAGACACTTGACGTGACATTGGAAGAACGGGACAACGGAGTAGATGGTTATAAAGCCGGTCAGCTGCGCTCCAACGGGTTCTACCAGGAGAGCATTGTCAGGGATTACCCGGTCAGGGGGCGCAAGATGTCATTCCATGTCAAACGTCGCCGCTGGATTGAGATTGAGACAGGCAGTAGTGTCAGCCGGCAATGGAATTTAGTGGCCGAAGGAACCCGCTTCTCGAAAGAGTTTGCGGCTTTTTTAAAAGATATGCTTGGACAGATACCCGATTACGGGCCGCTCTCTTGAGTGGTTCTTCGGTATAGACGGAGATTTGTTCGAGCGTCAGTATAAGCGCCATCTGAGCGGTTATTGGGAGTGGAAGGACACCGCGGAGGGGCTTCATGCGGAGCGATGGCGCGTGTTCCCACAGAATATCGGGCCACATCTGAGCATAGACGAGACCTCGCTTAGCAACGGCGAACTCTATACCATCGTGACCAACAAGGATGCCCACGGTCGGAAACATTCGCTTGTGGCCATTGTGGCGACCACGGACAGCGACACGGTGCTTCACGCCCTCAGGCAGATACCCTCCGTGCTACGTAACAGTGTTACCGAAATAACACTGGATCTATCCGACAGCATGCGCAGAATCTGCCGATACGCATTTCCCAGGGCTTCCCGTGTCATTGACCGATTCCATGTTCAGAAGCTGGCACTGGAAGCAGTTCAGGAGATACGCATCAAGCACCGGTGGGAGGCCATCGATGCAGACACCGAGGCACGTGAACAGGCTAAACTCAATGGCCTGACCTATGTCCCGAAACGGTTGGGAAACGGCGACACGCTCAAAGAACTGTTAGCCAGAGGGCGGTATGCCCTGTTCAAATCCCCGGAGAAATGGGCCCCTCAACAGCAGCAGAGGGCAGAAATGATGTTCACGCTATATCCTGACCTGAAAGCGGCATACAGTCTTTCACAAAACCTGAGGGCTATCTTCAATAAACGCTCAATCAAAAGCTCTGCCCGATTGAATCTTGCACGTTGGTATAACAAGGTTGCAGAAGCCGGATTCCGTTCATTCAACACCATCGCCGCTACTGTATATGAACATCATGAGGAAATCCTGAACTATTTTGACAACCTTTCAACGAACGCTTCCGCTGAGTCAATCAACTCCAAAATCAAGGCATTCAGAGCTAAGCTACATGGAGTCACTGATAAAAAATTTTTCATCTTTCGCCTTTGCAATCTCTATGCTTAAACACAGGTTTATTACTATGCGCCTTGGAGCCTTCATCGCAATATATGGTTACACTCATTGTTTTCATGCGAACTCTGTCTTACATATAGATTTATTTAATAGCTAAAACCTCGCAGCCTGTTTAGGTCAGCGAGGTTCTGTTAAATCCTGATTGGATTATGTTTCAGTCGTTTGCTGCGTCGGTGGCGGCGAATTCCATCAGGTAGGCTTTGATAAAGCCGTCGAGGTTGCCGTCCATGACGCCGTTGACGTCGGCGGTCTGGTAGCCGGTGCGGTGGTCTTTGACGCGGCGGTCGTCGAAGACGTAGCTGCGTATCTGCGAGCCCCATTCGATTTTCATCTTGCCGGCCTCGATTTTGGCCTGTTCCTGAAGGCGGTGCTGCAGCTCCTTGTCGTAGAGTATCGAGCGCAGCTGTCGCATGGCGTTCTCTTTGTTCTTGGGTTGGTCGCGCGTCTCGGTGTTCTCGATGAGGATTTCCTCTTTCTCGCCCGTGTAGGGGTCGGTAAACTGATAGCGCAGACGCACGCCCGACTCGACCTTGTTGACGTTCTGTCCGCCGGCACCGCCGCTTCGGAATGTATCCCACGAAAGCAGGGCCGGGTCGACTTTGACTTCGATGGTGTCGTCGACGAGCGGTGTCACGAAGACCGATGCGAACGAGGTCATGCGTTTACCCTGGGCGTTGTAGGGCGACACGCGCACAAGGCGGTGGACGCCGTTCTCGCTCTTGAGATAGCCGTAGGCAAAGTCGCCTTCGACGTTGATTGTGCATGACTTGATGCCGGCCTCGTCGCCTTCGAGCAGGTTGGCGATTGAGGTCTTGTAGCCCTGTTTCTCGCACCAGCGCAGATACATGCGCATCAGCATCGAGGCCCAGTCCTGACTCTCGGTGCCACCGGCACCCGAGTTGATCTTGAGCACTACGCCGAGCTTGTCTTCCTCGCGGCGCAGCATGTTGCGCAGCTCGAGGTCCTCGATCTTGGAGATGGCGTCGGCATAGAGTGCGTCGAGCTCGGCCTCTTCGACGAGACCCTCCTTGATGAAATCCCAGGCCACGCTGAGTTCGTCGACAGCGCTCTCGACCGCTTTGTAGCCGTCAATCCACTGTTGTATGTCTTTGATTTTTTTCATCTGCGCCTGAGCCTCTTTGGGATGCTCCCAGAAGTCGGGCACGTGGGTGCGCAGTTCTTCTTCTTCGACTTCGATTAATTTGCTGTCGATGTCAAAGATACCTCCTCAGCGCCAGCTTGCGCTCAAAAGTCTCTTTTAATTGTTCTTGGGTAATCATAACCTGTAAACTGGGTGTATATTATCTTTTTAACTAACTATGTATATTTCAAATATATTTTGCCACGGCCTTGGCGAGTTCCTCGGGGTTGTCGACACGCTGGCGGATGTCTCCTGCCCGGTCGATGATATAGGTGACGGGGAATCCGCCGACGTTATATTTCATCAGCGATTCGACGCCGTCGTTGGGCGAGTTCCAGATTGAAATCCACGGCAGGTTGACTGCGGTCTGCTTCCATGCCACTTCGTCTGGGTCATAGGCTATCTGGAAAATCTCGATGCCCGCGTCTTTATATTTATCGTAAAGGCCGGCGAGGATGACGTTATATGCCGGTGACATTTCGGCCGAGTAGGTCGTGAAGCTCAGCAGGGTGACTTTGCCTTTGGCTACGGTCTCGCTGAGGCTGTGTCTGGTGCCCTTGGCGTCATAGCCGCTGATTTCGGCGGGGAGATTGATCTCGAAGACATCTACCGTCGATTCTACGCGGGGCAGTCTTGCCGATTTGGCAGAGATAAACATGTCGGCAAGAATCTTGGCGCGCGGGTCGTCGGGACGTTCGGTGCTGAAACGCTGGGCGAGTGCGCCGATGACCGCCAGGTCGCGGTTGTTGTCGGCCGAGAAGAGGGGCTTGCCGTCGATGCGCTTGTTGACGATGTAGTAGGCTGTCATCAGTCCGCCTTCGGGATCGACGACCATCTGCGAGAGCTGACGCTTGAGCAGCGAGTCGGCGCGGGCTTCGCCGCGCGGCGAGACAGCGATGAGCGAGTCTACCCGCATGAATCCGGCGGTCTCGCCATTGCCTTGCAGTCTGTATGCGCCGGCAAAATTATCGGCTCTGGTATTGATGGTTACAGTCGAGACTGAGTCGACGGGAAAGTAGATGCTGTTGCCGTCTAGGGTCAGGCGCAGAATCTCGGGGTAGGGCGCCGGTTTGGCCGAGTGGTAGGCGAATGTCTCGTTCGAGGCGACGCTTATCGAGTCGATGACATACCAGCGGCTGTTGTTGAAGCCTTCGAGCGCGAGTCTGAGACCTTCGCCGCCTTCGACGACGCCGTCGACAGTCCAGCCCTTTTCGCCCGAACAGGCGCCGGCGATGAGTGCCAGCGATGTGAGGGCTATTGATATCAGTTTTTTATTCATAGGGGTAGAGGTTATTACTTTTTGAATTCGTCGGCTATGCGTGAGGCGATCGAGGCCATCTCGTCGGCCGGCAGCGACAGTTTCTCCTTGAAGAAGTTCATGTCGCTCTCGGCGTTGATGGGAATGAGGTGGATATGGGCGTGAGGCACCTCGAGGCCCATGACGGCGACACCGATGCGCTTGCAGGGCATAGCGCGGCGCATCGCCTCGGCCACGCGTTTGGCGAAGAGCTGCAGCGACGCATAGTCGTCGTCATTCAGGTCGAAGATATAGTCGGTCTCCTGTTTGGGTATGACGAGAGTGTGACCCGGAGCGACGGGATTGATATCGAGAAAGGCGAAGTGACGGTCGTCTTCGGCGATTTTATACGACGGTATCTCGCCGGCGGCTATGCGTGAGAATATTGTTGCCATTGTCAGAACGAGATTTCGACGATTTCAAATTTCATCAGACCCGACGGCACTTTGATCTCGACAATCTCGCCGAGCTTGTGACCGAGAAGACCCTGTGCGATGGGGGTCGACGATGCGATTTTCTTTGCTTTGAGGTCGGCCTCGGAGTCGGCCACGATGGTATACTCCATCACCATGCCGTTGGCGACATTTTTGATCTTGACGCGGTTGAGTATCTGCACCTCGTCGTTGTTGAGCTTGCTTTCGTCAATGATGCGGGCCTGGGCCACCAGGTCTTTGAGCTGCGAAATCTTCATTTCGAGCATGCCCTGGGCCTCTTTTGCTGCGTCATATTCGGCGTTCTCCGAGAGGTCGCCTTTATCGCGGGCCTCGGCTATCGCACGTGATATTTCGGGTCGCTTAACGTTTTCGAGATAAGCGATTTCTTCCATTTTCTTCTTATAACCTTCTTTGGTCATGTAGGTGATTCCCATAATAGTGATGTTTTTTTCTTGGCAGTTTGGTTGATTTAAAAATAAAAAATAAAGAAACCCGGCCGCCAGGCGGCTGAGTCCCCGTTCAAGTTTTATAAACAATTTCTGACGCAAAGTTATCGGTTTTTTATGATAAAGAGTCAGATAATTGTTTAATATTCGTTAAATCGGCTTGCCGACGTATGGATAATATCCCTCCGTCCGTTTCCTCTACATGACATACATTGCCATAATTATGAAGTTTATTGACATACTTTTGTCAGTGACCTTGCGACAATGTAATTTTGTATTGGAAAATAAACGGTAGAAACTTTTTCACATCGACAATGGTTATATTTTTACAATCTAAGAATATTCATCAGTCAGATTATATAATTAAAGTGCAATGAAAAAATACGTCAGACTGCCAAATTTGATAAAGAGGCCGGTGTTTTGGGTAGCTGTCGCCATAGTTGCGATAGCGCTCGGCATAGGATTATATTTCATGATCAAGCCCAGACCTCACAGCGAAGTACTTCCTGTTGTGGGTGTCGAGCCCGTCACCACGAGCGAGGTAAATATCTACGGCGAATATGTCGGTCGCATCCGCGCCCAGCAGTTTGTCGAGGTGCGTGCCCGTGTCGAGGGCTATCTCGAGTCCATGCTTTTTGCCGAAGGCACATATATAAGGAAAGGGCAGACGCTTTTTATCATTGACCCCACGCTATACCGTGCGAGAGTCCAGAAAGCCAAAGCTCAGCTCAACAAAGCCCGTGCCGTGGCTCAGAAAGCCGAGCGCGACCTCAACCGCATCCGTCCGCTCTACGCCCAGAATGCCGCCTCGCAGCTTGATCTTGACAACGCCGTGGCGGCCTACGAGAGCGCTACGGCCGAGGTCATCGTCAGCGAGGCCGATCTGACCCAGGCCGAACTGACACTCAGCTATACGGCCGTGCAGTCGCCTATTTCGGGCTATATCTCCGAGCGCAGCGCCGACATAGGCACACTGGTCGGCCCGTCGGGCAACTCTCTGCTCGCCACCGTTGTCAAGAGCGATACCGTCAAGGTCGATTTCTCGATGACGGCGCTCGACTATCTCAAGAGTAAATCCCGCAACGTGAACATCGGCCAGCAGGACTCGTCGCGCCAGTGGCAGCCATATGTCACGGTCACCCTTGCCGACGGCACCGAGTATCCCTACCGCGGCCCGGTCGATTTCGCCGACCCCCAGGTCGACCCCAAGACAGGAACATTCTCGGTGCGCGCCGAGATGCCCAATCCCGACCGCGTGCTGCTTCCCGGCGAGTTCACAAAAGTCAAGGTGCTTCTCGACGTCCGTCACGACGCCGTCACGGTTCCCTCCAAGGCTCTTGTGATAGAGAAGGGCGGGGCATATATTTTTGTCGTCAAGCCCGACAGCATTGTCGAGAAACGCTTTGTCGAGACCGGCCCGGAGACCGGCAACAATATCATCGTCGAGCGCGGACTTGCCGGCGGCGAGAACATCGTTGTCGAGGGTTATCATAAACTCAAGCACGGCATGAAGGTCGACCCCGAGCCGCTCGCGATGATAGAAAGAAAAGAGGCTAACGACTCAACTGTCACAGAACGATGAAGCGAAATTTTTTTCTTGACCATCCGGTCTTTTCAATAGTAATATCTATTGTCATCGTCATTGTCGGTGCGATAGGTCTGGCGCTGCTGCCCATCGACCAGTATCCGCGCATCGTGCCGCCTGTCGTGCGCGTCGCCGCCTCCTATCCGGGTGCCGACGCCCTGACAGTGACCCAGGCCGTGGCGACGCCGATCGAGCAGGAGCTAAACGGCACCCCCGGCATGATCTACATGAGCTCTACCAGCTCCAATGCCGGCGGTTTCACGGCGCTTGTCACCTTCGATATCGACACCGACCCCGAACTCGCCGCCGTCGACATCCAGAACCGCGTCAAGAAGGCCGAAAGCCGCCTTCCCGCCGAAGTCGTCCAGAACGGCATCACGGTCGAGAAAGAGACTGCCAACCGTCTGATGACGATTACAGTCCTGTCTGACGATCCCAAGTATGACGAGATATATCTGAGCAACTATGCTACCCTCAATGTCGTCGACCTTATCAGACGTGTCCCGGGCGTCGGCAGCGTCTCGAATGTCGGCAGCCGCTATTACGCCATGCAGCTGTGGGTCGACCCGGCCAAGCTGGCCGACCTCGGCCTGACCGTCAAAGACCTCCAGAACGCCCTCAAGGATCAGAACCGCGAATCTGCCGCCGGCGTTCTCGGCCAGGCGCCTATCGACGACGTCGATCTCACGGTGCCCATCGTCGCACGCGGACGTCTGTCGTCGGTCAGCGAGTTTGAGGATATCGTCATCCGTGCCAACAATGACGGTTCGCTAATAAGAATGAAAGATGTGGCCCGTGTGTCGCTCGAAGCCTCGTCATATTCGACAGAGAGCGGCATCAACGGCGGTAATGCGGCTGTCATCAACATCACGATGCTTCCCGGCGCCAACGCCATGGAGGTCGCCGACGCCGTCAAGAAGCAGATGGAAGAGATCAGCCGCTCGTTTCCCGACGGCATAAGCTATCAGATACCGTTCGACATGACGACTTATATCTCTGAGTCGATACACCATGTCTACCGCACCTTTTTCGAGGCTCTTGTCCTCGTGATACTCGTCGTGTTCCTGTCGTTGCAGAACTGGCGCGCCACGCTCATCCCGATCATCGCCGTGCCCATATCGCTTATCGGCACCTTCGGCGTGATGCTCGTCTTCGGCTTCTCCCTCAATATGCTTACCCTCCTCGGTCTGATTCTCGCAATCGGCATTGTCGTCGACGACGCCATTGTCGTGGTCGAGAATGTCGACCGCATCATGCATCAGGACCGTGTCGGTCCCAAAGAGGCCACGCGACGCGCCATGGAAAACCTCGGCAGCGCGCTCATCGCCATGTCGCTGGTGCTCTGCGCCGTCTTCGTGCCCGTGAGCTTTCTGCCCGGCATCACCGGACAGCTCTACCGCCAGTTTACAATCACCATCGCGGTCTCGGTCATCATTTCGACCGTCGTGGCGCTTACTCTGTCGCCCGTCATGTGCTCGATGCTTCTGCGCCCCGACAGCGGACATAAAAAGGCAAAGATTTTCAGACTTATAAACCTGTGGCTCGCCAAAGGCAACCGTTTCTATTGCGGCCGTGTGGTCTCGGCCATCGGCCACTCGCGGCGCATGTATGTGGCTTTCGGCATGGCTCTCGTCTTCATATGGCTGATGAACCGCTATACGCCTCAGAGCTTCATGTCGCCTGAAGACCAGGGCTATTTCACCGTCGAAATCGAGCTGCCCGAGGGTGCCACTATCGCCAGGACGCGCGAGGTGACCGAGCGCGCAATGGCCTATCTGATGTCTGATCCCGACATCGACCACGTCCTTAATGTCACAGGTTCGTCGCCCCGCGTAGGCACCAATCAGGCCCACAGCAGTCTGACGGTCATTCTCAAGCCATGGAACGAGCGCTCGTCGTCAGACATAACCGAGGTGCGCGAACGTATTCGCTCCGAGCTGTCACGCTATCCCGAGAGCAGCGTCTACATCTTCACTCCGCCGATTATCCCCGGTCTCGGCACATCCGGCGGTTTCGAGATGGTTCTCGAGGCCCGCGGCGACGCGACCTATGCCGACCTTCAGGCGGCCGTCGACACCCTAAGGGCCTATGCCGCCCGCTGTCCCGAGTTCAGCGACCTCTCGTCGTCGATGCAGGCCGATATACCTCAGCTTTACTATGATGTCGACCGCGACAAAGCCCAGATGCAGGGTGTGCCCCTGAGCGACATCTTCTCGACGATGAAAGCCTTTACAGGCTCGATATATGTCAATGACTTCAATATGTTCAACCGCATCTATCGCGTCTATATCCAGGCCGAATCTCCCTACCGTGGCACCCGTGACGACCTCAACCTCTTCTTTGTCCGCGGAACCGGGGGCGCCATGATACCCGTCACATCGCTCGGCACGACATATTACACTACCGGTCCGGGCACTATCAAACGCTTCAATATGTTCAACAGCGCCACCATCTCGGGTGAGGCGGCGCAGGGCTACAGCACCGGTCAGGCAATGGACGCCCTCAGCCGCATCGCCGCCGAACATCTTCCCGACAACATCGGCGTCGAGTGGAGCGGCCTTTCCTATCAGCAGAAACACGAGTCGGGCAACACCGGCCTTGTTCTCGGCCTGGCGTTCATATTTGTTTTCCTCTTCCTGGCCGCGCTCTACGAGAGCTGGGCTGTGCCCCTGGCGGTTATACTCTCGCTGCCTATAGCAGGCGTCGGCGCATATCTCGGCATATTCATCTGCGGTCTCGAGAACAACATTTATTTCCAGATCGGTCTTGTGATGCTTGTCGGCCTTGTGGCTAAAAACGCCATCCTCATCGTCGAGTTTGCAAAAGAAGGCGTCGAACGCGGCCTTTCGCCGCGCAAAGCCGCTGTCGAGGCCGCCGGCCTGCGCTTCAGACCTATCGTCATGACCTCGCTCGCATTCATGCTCGGCCTTCTGCCCATGGTCTTCGCCTCAGGCCCGGGGTCGGCGGCAAGCCGCGATATCGGCACCGGCGTGTTCTTCGGCATGCTTGTCGCCGTGACCGTCGGCATCGTATTCGTACCCTTCTTCTTCGACGCTGTTTTTAAAGCAAAAGCAAGAATCAAAGCTAAGAAAAATGAAAAGTCTCTTCAGTCATAAAACCTTTGTCATCGCCCTCCTCGGCGCCTGGGCGGCTGTGATGGCAGTCTCATGTTCAGTAACGCAGGATGTGGAAAAACCGCGGCTCGTCATCCCCGGGAGTCTTGTCGCCGGCGCCGACGACTCGCTGACCATTGCCGACCGTCAGTGGTATGCTTTCTATACCGACTCGGCCCTCTGCAAGCTCATACGCCTCACTCTCGAAAACAACCGCGATATGCTTTCGGCGGCCTCCAAGGTCGAGGAACTGCGTCGTCTCTACGGCGTGCAGAAACTCAACATGCTGCCGACCGTCACCGGCGTTGTCGGCGGCTCTTACGAGACCAACGATTATCACGACGAGGCTTTTAAAAAAGATCCCGAATACGATTTCAAGGCCACATTGGGCTGGGAGATCGATCTTTGGGGCGGTCTATCGGCGGCGCGGCGTCAGGCCGGCGCAGAATATGCCGCTTCGGTCGAAGACTGCCGCGCAATGGAGATGACCCTCGTCGCCGAAGTAGCCACCGCATATTTCAATCTCATAGCTCTCGACACCGAACTCACCGTCGTGAGGCACACCCTCGAGACACGCAAGGAGTCTGTCGCAATGGCCAAGCTGCGTTATGAAGGCGGACTGACATCAGAGACAGTCTATCAGCAGGCACTCGTCGAATATGCCTCGACAGCCTCGCTCGTGCCGGCTCTCGAGAGCCGCATCGAGGCAGCGCGCACGGCCATCAACCTCCTCACGGGCCGTTTCCCCGAAGCGGTGTTCGAGCGCGGCACCCTCATGCTTGACCGTACGATGCCCGAGAAACTTCCCGTCGGACTGCCCGCGACCTTGCTGCAGCGGCGACCCGACATCCGTGCTGCCGCCCAGCGGCTCAAAGCCGCCGCCGCAAAAGTCGGTGTTGCATGGTCTGACCGTTTCCCGTCGCTGCGCATCGGTTTGACCGGCGGATGGGAGAATGACGACGTCCCCCATCTCTTCCAGTCACCGTTCTCATACGTCATGGGAAATATCGGCGGCACAATCTTTGATTTCGGCCGCCGCAAACGCCGTTGGCAGGCATCGGTCGCCGCATGTGAGCAGGCACGTCTGGCCTACGAGCAGACCGTTCTTAAAGCCTTCAAGGAAGTCCACGACGCTGTCGTCGCTTTCAACAAGACACGAGAGGCCGCCGAACTCAAAGGCGCCCTCCGCGACGCCGCCCTTAAATATGTGAAGCTTGCCACAGTCCAGTATCAGGGAGGTACGCTTAACTACATTGACGTTCTCGACGCCCAGCGCCGTTATTTCGACGCCCGCATCGGCGTCACCAACGCCGTCCGCGACCGCTACCTCGCCATCGTCAACCTCTACAAAGCCCTCGGCGGCGGCTGGACCCCCGGCAACCTCAGGGACTAATCGCGCCGCTTTTTCAATTTAGTAGCAGGCCGCTGATTGAAGCAAAATCGTCGGCGGGGAGGTGTGCCACCGCTAACGCGGTTCCAATAGCTCCGAATCCCTAAGACCCGCGCTGCAGGCCGCATAAATGCGTCCCTTGCACGGGCCTAACGAACTGCCGCCGCCAAAGCGGCTGAAATTACCATCCCAGCACAGTTTTCCCTCCCAACGCTGCCCAACTTTAATGACCTTATTGACCTTACCCACCTCTCAGGCGCTAAAATTATTGTCCTGGCCCCGAGCTTCAGCGAGGCCTACAACCGGCGTCCATCAACCTAAGCTATTAATGTGCCGGCCTCGAGCTCGAGGCCGTATGGAACTACGGCTTCAGCCGTAGTTCCATACGGTTGGTTCCATGGATTGAAGCCCTTGGTCCATATCGCCTGCAAGGCGATGATTTTACTGATAGCCGCGTAGGCCGAGGCGCTT
>CABUPJ010000014.1 GCA_902493335.1 uncultured Porphyromonadaceae bacterium | reverse complement strand
ACAAAAACTATTAATGTGCGTCGCCGAGCTCGGCGACGTGTTAGCGCTAAATTTGTCCTTGTGTCGGCGGCTTGCCGCCGTATGGAACTACGGCTTCAGCCGTAGTATCCATCAGCTTGATTTCCAGGGATTGAAGCCCTTGACCCATGCAGACTGAGCAACTGTTGCTTACGCGGCCTAAAAAATCTTTTGTTCTTAGAATTCTAAATACGCAGTCGCCTGCTGTTTTGTCATTAATCGGTGTGCAAACGACAGAGGCGGATTACCCGCTATGGGGTAATCCGCCTCTCCGGTTGTATGATTAAACGCTTGTGTGGTCGTTTTATCAGCAGACGCCTTCGCCCATCATGGCGTTGGCGACTTTCATGAAGCCGGCGATGTTGGCGCCCTTCATGTAGTTGATGTAACCGTCGGGCTCTGTGCCGTATTTGACACACTGTTCGTGGATGTCACGCATGATTGTGTGGAGTTTGTCGTCGACTTCTTCGGCGCTCCACTGCAGGTGCATGGCGTTCTGGCTCATTTCGAGGCCCGAGGTAGCTACGCCGCCGGCGTTGACTGCCTTGCCGGGAGCATAGATGATGCGGCTCGAGATGAAGGTGTCGATAGCCTCGGGTGTGCAGCCCATGTTAGAGACTTCGCAGACATATTTGACGCCGTTGTCGACGAGCTGATGGGCGTCTTCGCCGTTGAGTTCGTTCTGTGTGGCGCAGGGAAGAGCGATGTCGACTTTCTGTTCCCAGGGTTTGCGGCCTGCATAGAATGTCGAGCCGGGGAATTTGTCTGCATAGGGAGCGACAACGTCGTTGCCAGACGCGCGGAGCTCGAGCATATAGTCGATTTTCTCGGCATTGAGGCCTTCGGGGTCATAGACATAGCCGTCGGGGCCCGAGATGGTGACAACTTTGGCGCCGAGTTCGGTAGCCTTGAGGGCGGCACCCCACGCAACGTTGCCGAAGCCCGAGATGGCGATGGTCTTGCCTTTGATGTCGTCTTTGTTGGTTTTGAGGACACTCTGAACGAAATAGAGGGCGCCGAAACCTGTGGCTTCGGGACGGATGCGGCTACCGCCGAATTCGAGACCCTTTCCGGTGAATGTGCCGTCATGCTGGTTGACGAGGCGTTTATACATGCCGTACATATAACCTACTTCGCGGCCGCCTACGCCGATATCGCCTGCTGGAACGTCACGGTCAGGACCGAGGTTCTTCCAGAGGCCGAGAATAAAGGCCTGGCAGAAACGCATGATCTCACGGTCGCTCTTGCCGCGGGGCGAGAAATCGCTGCCGCCTTTGGCGCCACCCATGGGGAGGGTTGTGAGGGCGTTTTTGAATGTCTGCTCGAAGCCGAGGAATTTC
The DNA here is from genome assembly GCA_902493335.1 of uncultured Porphyromonadaceae bacterium. Taxonomy (GTDB): domain Bacteria; phylum Bacteroidota; class Bacteroidia; order Bacteroidales; family Muribaculaceae; genus CAG-873. The sequence continues at coordinate 66,442 of CABUPJ010000014.1, read as the reverse complement.
AGAATCGAGAGGTTGACAGAAGCGTGGAAACGGATACCGCCTTTGTACGGGCCGATGGCATTGTTGAACTGCACGCGATAGCCGATGTTGTTCTGTACCTCGCCTTTGTCATCGAGCCATGTGACGCGGAATGTCACGATACGGTCGGGTTCGACCATTCGCTCGACGATTTTGTTGCGTTCGAATTCAGGATGCTGATTGTAGACATCCTCGACGCACATCAACACTTCCTTCACTGCCTGAAGATATTCTTTTTCACCCGGATGCTTGGCTTCCAGGTTGTTCATGATACTGTTAATATCCATAAGTGTTTATTTTACTGGGTATAGATTATTTCAATAATTAATTGAGGCAAATATAGACATTTTTCTTTAACACACCCTAATTTTTAATAAAAATTTACCCCTCGCAGGCAAGAAAGCCTCGGGTCGACGCTTGTCTGCGTGACAATATGTTTTTTAACACTGTTTCGCGGCCATTTTTACGCGACACAATATACTATCGTGTTTTTCCGTTAGAAATTTATTATTAATATTGTTAACTTTGCATCGTAAAAGGCCCCAGAGGCCTGCTGTATTATATGAAATTTTACGGTATCGTAAGAAATATCGCCCTATCGGCAGTCATGCTGCTGACGACGGCTGCCCACGCCGCCGACGGCTCGACAGCATATAACTTTCTAAACATCACCTCATCGTCGAAAGTCTATGGTCTCGGCGGCGTCAATATCTCGCTGGTCGATGACGACCTCGGCATCGTCGACCAGAACCCCGCGCTGCTCGGCGGCGAGATGGACAACCAGATTCTGCTTGACTATATGCACTATCTGGGCGGCTCGAATTTCGCCGGTCTGCGCTATGCCCGTCAGGCGGGCGACCACGGCGCCTGGTCGGCGGCGATACGTTACTTCGGCTACGGGTCGATGAAAGAGACTCTGCCCGACGGCTCGGCCATCGGCACTTTTTCGCCCAAAGACCTGTCGTTTTCAGGAGCTTACTCACACGATATCACCGAACGTCTTCGCGGCGGCATCGACCTGAAGATGATCTACAGCTCATACGCCGACTACACGGCCTTCGCAATCTCGACAGATCTGGGCATCAACTACTATGACAGCGAGCGCGACCTGTCGCTCAGCGCCGTAGTGGCAAATCTCGGCGGTCAGGTCAAGAGATTCAACGACAGCTACGACCGGCTGCCTTTCGACATTCGTCTGGGCTGGTCACAGTCGTTCGGCTCGTTCCCGGTGCGTTTTTCGATAACGGCCTGGAATCTGACCAAATGGCACCTGCCCTTCACCGAGACCGGCGACGGCAGCGACAGCGCCGAACCAAAAATCAAGGACAGTTTCAGCTCTAACCTGTTCAGACACCTGGTTTTCGGCGCCGACCTGATCTCAAACCCGAACTTCTATCTCGGCATCGGCTATAACTACAAGACCCGCACCGACATGAGCACCTACTCGCGCAGTTTCCTGTCGGGATTCTCGCTCGCGGGCGGCATCAGGGTCAAGAGTTTCAACGTCGGCGTGGCGTTCGCCCAGCCACACTCAGGAGCCACGACACTGATGCTCAATCTGTCTTGCAATATCAACGACTTTCTAAACAAGTAATCTGATGAACACTGACTCTAAAAAAATAATCGTCGCCGTCGACGGATATTCGTCGTCTGGCAAAAGCACCATGGCCCGCCGTCTGGCAAAAGCGACAGGATACAGATATATCGACTCGGGAGCGATGTACCGCGCCGTCACCCTCTATGCTCTCGACAACGGCATCATCGACAGCGCCGGCAACATCGACAAAGCGGCCCTGACTGCCGCCCTCGACGACATCGTCATCGACTTCATGATTATGCCCGACGGCAGCCAGCACACGACACTCAACGGAGCTGACGTCGAGAAAGAGATACGCTCGCTGCGCGTGTCGAACAATGTCTCGCCGATCTCGGCCATCGCCGAGGTACGCCACGCACTTGTCGCCAAACAGCAGGCTATGGGCAAGTCGAAAGGCATCATCATGGACGGCCGCGACATCGGCACAACGGTGTTCCCTGACGCCGAGCTGAAAATCTTTGTCAACGCCTCGGCCGAGACCCGCGCACAGCGCCGTTTCTTAGAAATGACAGAAAAAGGCAACGCTGTGTCATACGAAGACGTGCTCGCCAACGTCGTCAGCCGCGACCACATCGACGAGACGCGTGAAGAGAGTCCGCTGCGGCGCGCCGACGACGCCATCGCTCTCGACAACTCGCAGATGAGCGTCGAAGAACAGGACGCATGGCTGCTCGACCGTTTCAACGAAACAATCGCAAAGCTCTGACAGCAATGGCTATAGTCGAGATTGACAGCGCCTCGGGCTTCTGCTTCGGCGTCACTACGGCCATCACCAAGGCCGAGGAAGAACTCGCCGCCTCGGGGTCAATCTACTGTCTGGGCGACATCGTACACAACAGCGACGAAGTCGAACGTCTCAGAGCCAAAGGTCTTGTGACCATCACCCACGAAGACCTCGCCGGCCTGCGCGACGCCAAAGTGCTCCTGCGCGCCCACGGCGAGCCCCCGGAGACCTACGACACCGCCCGCCGCAACAACATCGAGATCATCGACGCCACCTGCCCCGTCGTGCTGCGTCTGCAACGCCGCATCAAAGAGCGCTGCGACGGCAACGGTCCGCGTCCGCAGATTGTCATCTACGGCAAACGCGGCCACGCCGAGGTCAACGGCCTCGTCGGCCAGACCGGCGGGAGCGCCATCGTCGTCGAAGACATCGACGGCCTCGACAAAATCGACTTCACACGCGACATAGCCCTCTACTCGCAGACCACCAAATCGCTCGAAGGTTTCAGCACCATCATCGACGAAATCAAACGCCGCAAAGCCCCCGGGACGACATTCGAGTACTTCGACACCATCTGCCGTCAGGTGAGCAACCGCGTCGAACGTCTGCGCGAATTCGCCGCCGCCCATCAGATAGTACTCTTCGTCGCCGGCGACAAAAGCAGCAACGGCAAGATACTCTTCAGCCACTGCCACGACGTCAACCCCTGCACCTACCTCGTGTCGAATGCCTCGCACATCGACCCGGCCTGGCTCGAAGGAGCCGTCAGCGTCGGCATCTGCGGAGCCACATCGACTCCGCGCTGGCTCATGGAAGAAGTGCGCGACCGGGCCGAAGCCATAGTCAACCGAGACACCAATGGATAGGTTCATCGCCATCGACGTCGAAACGGCCAACTTCAATCCGTCGAGCATCTGCGCCATCGGAGCCGCCAAAGTCATCGACGGCATGGTCGCCGACACGCGCTATACGCTCGTCTGCCCCGAGCCCGAATGGTATTCATATGCCTGCACCCAGGTACACGGACTGACGAAAGACGACACCTTCGACGCGCCGTCGTTCGGTCGCGTATGGCAGGAATGGGCCGACTGGCTCGACGGCTTCACGCTCGTGGCCCACAACGCACCGTTCGACAGCAAATGTATCCGCGAAGCATGCAAGATCTACCGGCTCGAGCCGCCCGAGCCGTTCATGTGTACACTCGCGGCCGCTCGCCGTCAGATACCCCGCGGCATCTGCGCCTCGAAATCGCTCGACTCGCTCTGCGACTTCTTCGGCATCACCCTAAAAAATCATCACAACGCCCTCGACGACGCCGTCGCCTGCGCCAAACTGGGCATCATACTGTTATGAAACACCTTGCAATGATAATATTGGCCGCCGCTGCGGCTGTCACGATCAGTTCGTGCGGAGGCGGCGACAACCGCAACCGGCCGTCGAAAGCCGACATAAACCGCACTGTCGAACAAGCGCGCAAAGACGTCGCCGCGGTGGCCTCGACAGCCGAAGGAACCACCGACCGCCAGCGCGCTCTCATCGACATCAGAGTACGAGAAAACCGGCTTCGCAAGGCCGGATACGAGACTCTGGCGGGAATCTATATATCGGAGGCAGAAGACCTTTTGGCCGACTCGCTCGGGATTGTGACACGACTATAACACATTGATGACAACCATGAAAAAAGCAGTTCTTTTCCTCTTCTTCGCCCTCGCCGCCCTGACTATGGAAGCGAAGAAATTGCCCCCGCTCGAATTTATCAGCGGCCACGAACTGACCCTCATCAACAAGCTGATGGACACGCCGCGACGCTACGCGCGAGTCGACACAGCCCGCTATGGCGGTTTCACCGACTATCAGCGCAATACCCTCGTGCAGCAGCCTGCCGGACTCGCCCTCGCCTTCGAGACAAACAGCGACCGCATATATTTCACAATCGATTATATAAAAAAGAACTCGGCCTACAACGAGACCAATCTGACAGCCGCCGGCGCCGATCTCTATATCAAAGACGCCGATGGCCGCTGGATTTATGCGGGCAACAACACTCCGCGCAAGAAAGACGACGAAATTCTCGAACTCGTGTCAAACATGGCCCCGGGCAACAAAGAGTGCCTGCTGTATCTGCCGATAATATCGATTGTCGATTCGATTTCGATAGGCGTGACCCCGGGGTGCTATGTCCGTCCGATCGCCAATCCTTTCCGCCACCGTGTCGTTTTCTGGGGGTCGAGCTTCACCCACGGCATCGCCACGTCACGCCCGGGTATGGCCTACCCCATGCAGTTTGAACGCGCCACGGGAATCCACACGCCGGCACTGGGCGTGAGCGGCAACTCAAAACTCCAGCAGTCGTTTGCGCGGGTGCTCGCCGACACCGATGCCGACGCTTTTGTCTTCGACGCATTCTCGAATCCGACAGCCGAGGAAATAGAAGCCAACTTCAAACCGTTTATGGCCACGCTGAGAGCCAAACATCCGACGACACCGGTGATATTCATGCAGACCATCTACCGCGAACACCGCAATTTTGACACCAAATATAATGCCGCCGAACAGGCAAAACAGGATATGGCCCGACGTGTCGTCACCGAAGCCATGGCCGACGACCCCAACATCTACTTCATCGAACCGACCGCAGGAGACAATCACGAGACGACATGCGACGGCACGCATCCATCGGACTTAGGCTACTATCTGTGGATGCAGTCTATCAAGCAGCCTCTGCTCGATATTCTTGCCAAATATGGAATTGAATGATTAATCGGCCTTTGCGCATTCGGCGCAGAGGCCTTTGAAATTGACATTGAGCTGCTCGACGACAAAGTCGGCCGAGCGCGGCAGTTCGATGCCTTTCATATCGACGTCAATGACACGGCCGCAATTGCGACAAAAGAAGTGAGCGTGAGGGGCCGAAGCCGCGAAATCATAGCGACGGTTTGAAGTATCGATATCAAGCTCTCGCACGATGCCGTTGGCGACAAGCGAGTTCAAGGTATTGTAGACAGTCGCACGCGACAGGCTTGGATTATCAGGCTGCAAAGCCCTATAAATCTCATCGACAGTCGGATGAGTAGTGCTGTGGCTGAGATATGACAGCACGGCCAAACGCTGGGGCGAAGGTCTGAGGCCCGAAGGTTCAAGCATAGCTGCGAGCTCTTTTACAGTATAATGGTGCATAGCTTCAGTCATAACGCTTACAAATTTAGAATAATTTTTCGGTATCAGCAAATTCCGATGAAAAAAGGCTGAAAAAGAGAGGCAATCATGAAGCGAAAGTCATATAAAACACAGAACGAAAACATATGTAATTTTTCGTATCTTTGCCATCACACATTATTGATCGTTACAGCATGAATTTACTGAAACAGGCGACAGTTCCCTCCAATCTCGGATTGGTAACAGCCACCACACTTGCTTTGGCTATACCACAAAGTATTTTTTATTGCGACAATCTATATGGAGCCTTAATAATCGTTGCCTCGTATTTCCTGATTTCATACCTTTGTCTAAATTTGAAATTCAGCAACGACAACAGATGGGGTTTCCTCTTTGTATTCTGTCTGCCTGTATATGTAATTGACCTGATGCTTCTGGATGCAACGGGATTATCCGGAATGGAGACTTATCCCTTGGCCGTATCACAGATATACGCCCTGCCAATGTTCGGCATATTGAATGGATTTATCTGCCTAACCGGCTACAATCTGCTGAATCGTTCATTCGACGGCATAACGAGGCAAAACAATGAGCCTGTATCGATATTAATCATGAGGTTGATATCGATAACCGTCATCAGCAGTATACTTATTTCTTTAATATGTGCGTCAGGCGATACTGAAAGCGACAGTTTCCATAACGTAATGATGTGGGTTCAGATATCGTCTATCATCATTATCCCTGCGGCTGCGTACTGGATATATTCGCTGATTTTATCATTAAAGCGCAAAAGTACCCTGGAACGCATTATAGCAGGCGTTCAAATCGCCGATATAATACTTGCCGGGATTGTCGCTTTCAAATACCGGTAATCTAACTTTCTACCAAAAAAGCCGGGAACAAATATTTTGTACCCGGCCTTTTTATACGTCAACCATCATGTCTGTCATTCAACAAAGACGGTGCGGGTCTGAGACGAGACGCCGTTCTCGTTGAAGGCTTCGACGGCAAAGTAGTAGCTCTGATCTGTTGTGAGAGCACGCAATGTGAGACTGTCGTCGCCATATACCATCCACGAGCTGTAGAGCTTGTCGGGAGCTATACCCCAAAGGACATTGTAGCCCTGAGCGCCTTTGACGGGAGTCCAGCTTATGACGGCGTCGCGGCGGTCGCTGTCACGGGCGACACTGAGATTTCTGGGTGCAACCGGTTTTTTTCCATGGCCGAGGCCGAAGACGCGAAACTCGGAGATAGCGAGCGCCGGAGTCGGCACATCAATGTTACGATAACGGACATAACGGGCCGTGACAGCCTCGGGAAGTTCGATATAGGCATTGGGAGTGTCTTTATAGCTGCCGCTGCGGTCGGCTATGGTCTGCCAGTTATCGCCATCGGCCGAAGCCTCGACCGTATAGCGGTGACGCAGCCCGTCATAACGGCCGTACATATCGCTCTTGTAGTCGTGATAGTTGATCTGCAGGGCATTGACATCGCACAGCTCCTCGAGGTCTATCGTCACCCACTGGCGCTCATCGTTGGCGACAGCGAGCCAATAGGTCTTTGTCTGCTCGTCGGTGAGAGCCGAGGCATCAAAATCGCCGGCCGATGACGAGACTGTGACGGGCTTGCCGTAAGAGAGCAGCATCCAGCCACGGAACTTGCCGGCTTTGACTCCCTCACCGGGCGCATAGCGGGGGTAGTCGCCGAAACGGGTATCGACATACATGATGCCGTCGGTGTCGAATCCGGCAGGGAACATGCAGAGACGACGCTCCCAGTTGACGTTGATTGACAGAGCCATAGAGGCGAAATGCCAGTATTTGCCGCCGGGACCTTTGACGGTGCTGCCGTGGCCGGCACCGTTGATATAACCGCCGGGCTTATATGACACAGGGTTATGAGACTGATAGTGATACGGTCCCATAGGGCTGTCGGCGACATAGACGCCGTCGGCATAGACGTTAAACTCGGTGCCGGGGGCCGCATACTGCATATAATACTTGCCGTTGTGTTTCGTGAGCCATGCGCCCTCTATAAAGCCGCCGAGGTTGGTGACGGTGTCGAGGTGGTTCTCGCCGAAACGCTCCCATCCATGTTTTGCGAGGTCGAGGCCGAAGAGTTCTTTCTGCTCGCCTTTGCGCAGAAAGCGATGGTTGCGGTCAAGCTCGACGCCGCGTATCGGATAGACGTTCGACGAACCCCAGAACATATAGGCTCGGCCGTCGTCGTCAATGAAGAGGTCGGGGTCCTGAAGGTCATGTAGAATTGCCGGTGTCGCCTCCCAGTCGCCGGAAGCGGGGTCGTCGGTATAGAGCACGCTCATGGCTCCCGACGGGTCGCCGCAGACATAGAGCACCGAGTCTTTGTAGTTATGCGCCGCAGGTGCGTTGCAGCCCTGCGGATACCAGTTGCGTCCGGGCTTGACAAACTCCCAGTCGAGGAGATCTTTTGAGCGCCAGTAGCCGTGCGAGCGAGTGACAAACATGTAGTATTCGTCTCTGAACTCGACTACGGCGGGATCGGCGCCGGCACGATACGATATATCCTTGTCGGAATTATAAATCATATAGGTGTAATCGATGTCGAGAGGATTGCAATAGGTCTGACTGGTGTAGTCATTTACCGTCGCTGCGGCTGCGGCGAGCGCTGCCGCGGCTGCCCCAAGGGCGAAAATAAGTTTTTTCATAAGGTCAGGTATTGGTTTTGGTTATGTGAGTCAAGGTATTCAGCGTAACAACCGGCAGTCGGGAGAACGTTTGTCAGTTTTCCCGGCTGTCGGTTGTGTATGTTGTTTTCTATCGGACGGAGGCCGTTATTTGCCGGCCTCTACCTCAGGGGCGATAAGCTTATAGCCTTTGCCGTGGATGTTGATAATCTCGATCGAGGGATCGTCCTTGAGATGCTTGCGCAGTTTGGTGATGTAGACATCCATCGAACGGGCGTTGAAGTAGTTGTCGTCAATCCAGATTGTCTTGAGTGCGAAGTTACGCTCGAGAATCTCGTTGACATGGGCGCAGAGGAGGCTGAGGAGCTCAGACTCTTTGGTGGTGAGCTTGGTCACCTTGTCGTCGACCATAAGCACCTGCTTCTGGGTGTCGAATGTAAACTTGCCGATTTTATACATCGTGATCTCTTTGCCTTTTTTGCCTTTGACACGACGAAGGATGGCTTCGATACGGAAGACGAGTTCTTCCATCGAGAAGGGCTTGGTGATGTAGTCGTCGGCGCCGAGCTTGAAGCCTTCGAGAATATCGTCTTTGAGCGATTTGGCGGTGAGGAATATGATGGGGACCTCGGAATTGACCGTGCGAATTTCCTGTGCGAGAGCGAAGCCGTCTTTTTTGGGCATCATGACATCAAGCACACATATATCATATTTTCCTTTCAGGAAGGCCTTATACCCGCTTTCGCCGTCAGCGAAGAGGTCGGCGTTAAAGCCTTTAGCCTGAAGATATTCTCTTAGAAGCATGCCAAGATTCTCATCATCTTCGCATAACAGTATACGCATACGTTCTTCCATAATAAGCTAATTTTTAGTTAATGGTAATATAATTATAAATTTTGTTCCTACATTGATTGTACTCTCGACGCTAATCTCGCCGCCGAGTTCGTTGACCATCTTCTTGACATAAGCCAGACCGAGGCCGAAGCCTTTGACGTCGTGGCGGTTGCCCGTAGAGACACGGAAGAATTTCTCGAAGATTTTCTTGAGGTCCTCGCGACGGATGCCTATGCCATTGTCGGCGATGGTGATTTCGAGCCGTTCGCCCGGGATGTTACGCGACAGCACCTTGAGGTCAAGGGGTTTGTCGGGGTCGCGGTATTTGACGGCGTTGTCGAGCAGGTTGAAGATGACGTTGGTGAAGTGCATCTCGTCGACGTTGACGATAGCGTCCATGGCGTCAAGATGGGCGGTGATATGTCCGCCGTATTTCTCGACTTTGAGCTTGAATGTATTTACGATATTGAATATGGCGAGGTTGGCGTCGATATCCTCGAGTTTGAGGGTTGTCTTCTGTCGGTCGAACATCGACATCTGAAGCACTTTCTCGACCTGGAAACGCAGGCGCTTAGTCTCGTCGTTGATGACGGTCGATATCTGCTGGAGCATCGTGGGCGACTTTCTGACGGTCTGATCGTTAAGCATCTGCGCTGCCAATGATATGGATGATATGGGCGTCTTGAACTCGTGGGTCATGTTGTTTATGAAGTCGTTTTTCATCTCGGTGAGCTTCTTCTGCCTGAACGCCACGATAATCGTGAAGACAAAGACAATCAGCATGATGAGCGTGAAAGCGAAAGAGGGCACCATAAACGAGATTGACGAGAAGATAAAATCGGCCTTGGTCGGGAAATAGACTTTGAGAAAGTTTGGACGCCCCGAGGTGTTGTTGGCGAAAAGTGTCTGGACAAACATATTGTCGCTGTCGGTCGTCGTCGGCATAAAACCGCCCGATTTATACTGGACTGTGCCGAGATGGTTTACGACAGCAAACTCAAAGGGTACGTTGAAACCAAGCGTGTCAAGCTCTTCACGGAGATAGCGCCTGACAAGCGACGAGTCGGCGCGCTCTTCAATGGGACGTTCGCTGGCCGTCGAAATTATATTGAGAATGACATCGTCGAGCATACCTTTCTGATAGAGGTAGTGGTCACGGTAGACATTCTGCATGTTCTGATAGTGGCGTCCGACGGCCTTGTCGCCCCGGCGTATCTTGTTAATCTCTGAAGCGTCACCCTTGATTGTCAGATTAGCCTCAAGACCCGACGACGTCGTAAACGAATATTTCACGCCGCCGAGCTGAGTCACAGGGTCGCCGTAATACTGGGCATAGAGCGACGAAGCCTTGATCTGGTTGACATCCTTTTCGAGGAAATAGAGCGCTTCGTCCTGCTCGAGATGCACGGCAACGTTGAGCAGGCTCTGTCTGACGCCCTGCGTGAACTGCTCATAACGCATCTCGACCATATTCTTCATATATATAATCTGAATCCACAGCAACCCTAAAAAGGTCACTGCCATCAAAATTGTCAATATCCAGATTGTCTGTTTCTTCATCTCTTCAATATTTTAACCTAAAACCGAAAACATTTTGACAGCCGGCGTTAGATTAACCTTTATTATGTTAACAATTAAAACTAATGTTTGTTTTTGGAAAATTTATCCAACGGAATTTTATGTTTTAACACTTCGCGTCAAAATTAACATTTAAATGTGAAAAATGCAAATTACTCTCGCGATTTATATTATTTTTAGACAATTAGACAAAAAAATCCCTGCAAGATAACATCACTGTAGTCCTGCAGGGCCCGATTATAAACTTGTTTCTATATTAATTTCCTATTTCAATCAAGATTTTTTCACCTCAGAAATGTCTATGATGCCGTTCATTATAGCATAAAGTGTTATGGCTGAAGCAGAGTGCATGTCGAGTTTGCAGTTGATGTTGCGGCGATGGGTGTTGACTGTGTGGGCCGACAGATTCAGCCGGTCTGCCACTTCTTTTGTCGACAGGCCGCGGGCGATGCAGGCGACAATCTCGCGCTCTCGCGGCGTCAGCTCGTTATCGCGTGAAGCGCTGTCGGCTTTTCTGGTTTCAATCTCGACCGGTTTGACCATTAGCTCAAGATGTTCGACTGCCGGTACGAAGATGTTGTCTTCGACGGCGCAGTGTGTCAGCAGGTCGCGCTCACAAGTGATGATGTCATAAAGCACCGAATTCAGAAGGTCTTCGTTGCCGCTGACCTGATAATGGCTTACAAAAATTTCTTTAAGCTCACGCAGTTTAGGTGCGAGAGGCGCATGGCTGGCCTCGAACTTCGCTATGTCGAATCCGCTGGTCTGATTACCTGCGAGAAGGGCGTCGACATAGGGGAATACCGACCGGTTTTCATAATCCATGTGTACCTTGACCTCTTCTACATAATCGTCGAAATAGCGCAATATCAGCAGCGAGACGCTGTCGGGCTGAGCGACCGGCAGCGCTTCGAGAAGTTTGCGGCGTATCGACGGCAGGGCGAAACCGAGAAAATAGTCATGCGAGTTGCGCAGATATTCCATCAGCGAATGCAGGTCGATAGCTCCATTATCTTTCTTACCTGTGCACAGATAGTTGGCTACGGCAAGGAAAGTCGACGCATCGACACCCTCTTTGCCGCATACTTCTCCGACAGTGGCATTACCGAATCCGAGCGAGATACGAAAACGTCTCAGTACCATAAGTAATTTAGGGTATCTGTTAATCAGCGAGCGGAGAGTATCATTGGCGTCAAATTCAGTCTTAGTCATAATATTGTTGCGACCTAATCATTTGTAAGTAATTACAGTGCAAAATTACTTAAACCTCATTATATTTGAAATAGCCAAAAATAGGTATTTTTGAAAGGTCGGCAAACTGCATTTCGTTTAGTCGTCGGCCTCTTCCAAGGTGATTTCGGAGGCTTTGGGAAGGGTTTTGTGGAGGAGCAGGAAGCCGATTATACCCGAGAGGAGTGAGCCGACGACGATGCCGAGCTTGGCATGATTGAGCAGGTCGGTCATATGGGCGCCCGCACCACCGAACGACAGGGTGGCGATGAAGAGCGAGACCGTGAAGCCGATGCCGCCGAGCATGGCGACGGAAGCCATCATAGCCCAACTGGCATGTGCGGGCATCGGTGCGAGTTTCAGCTTGACCGTCAGCCATGAGAAGGCAAAAATACCGGTAAACTTACCGATGACAAGACCACAGACAACAGCCAGCGATATGCCTTCAAAGACCGATGCCGGATCTGTACCCAACAGGAAGATGCCGGCGTTAGCAAAAGCAAACAGAGGCACGATGAAGTAATTGACTATCGGATGGAGCGAGTCTTCGAGATCCTGCAGCGGCGAGATGACTTTATCTGACGCAGACTCGACTTCCTTGAGCCAGTTCATCTGGTCTTTGTTGAGAATGGTGCGACGGGTAAGAAGCCTGTCGTCCTCCCCTCTGAAGTGTGCTATAGACGAACGTATTATCTTTATATAACGCTTGGGATCGAAGACCGGAGTCGCCGGCACGCAGAAAGCCACGAGAACACCGGCAATCGTCGGGTGTATGCCTGAATTGAGGAACAGAAACCACACGACGCCGCCGACTCCGAGGTAGAAAATTTTTGATTTAATCCTCATCAGCGAGCCGAGCAGCAGCACTCCGAGCAGGATTGCCGCATAGACGAGAAGCATCGCCTCGATGTGGGTCGAATAGAATGCGGCGATGACTATGATGCCGCCAATATCATCGACTACCGCCAGGGTCGTCAGAAATATCTTGAGCGACACCGGAACACGCCGTCCGAGCATGGCGAGCACACCGAGCGAGAAAGCAATGTCGGTAGCCATCGGTATCGCCGCTCCGCCGGAGTAGTCTGTTCCTTTTGCAAAAAACATATATATCACGACGGGAACAATCATGCCGCCTATTGCGGCGACGATAGGCAGCAGAGCCTGTTTGAAGGAGGAAAGTTCGCCGACAAGCACTTCGCGCTTGATTTCAAGGCCTATCGAAAAGAAGAAAACAGCCATCAGAGCGTCGTTGATAAAAGCGAGCAGGTCCATCGGCTCGCCAGAGTGGCTGAATATGTTGAAGTCTCCGAGCTGGAGTCTGACTTCCTGATTCCAAAAATCAAAATAATAGTGATTTATCGCCGGAATATTGGCAACTACCAGAGCCAACACCGTTGCTGCAATCAGTACATTACCGCCTGAGGCATGACGTCTTATTGCCTGACTGGCCGCATAGAACACGCTGTGTTCGTCGGCCGAATAACTGCTTTCAAATCTGCTTTGCTTATTTTTCTCCATAAATAGTTGTAATTATGTGCCAAACGCACATTACTATAATATATTTTAACAAACATCTCACATGTCTGTTCACACAAAGACAATGCTCTGAACCGCACGGTCAGAGCATTGCCAAATTTGTTTGTATCTCTCAATCAAGTTTCAGTACGGCGAGGAAAGCCTTCTGCGGAACCTCGACCGACCCGATCTGCTTCATGCGTTTCTTGCCTTTCTTCTGTTTCTCAAGCAGTTTGCGCTTACGCGATATATCACCGCCATAGCACTTTGCGGTCACATCCTTGCGCACGGCCTTTATAGTCTCGCGGGCTATGATCTTGGCGCCGATGGCGGCCTGGATGGCGATGTCGAACTGCTGGCGCGGTATCAACTCCTTGAGTTTCTCGCACATGCGGCGGCCGAACGTCACTGCGTTGTCGGCATGGGTCAGGGTCGACAGAGCGTCGACGCTCTCGCCGTTGAGCAGGATGTCGAGCTTGACAAGGCGCGACTCACGGAAGTCACTGATGTGATAGTCAAACGAGGCATAGCCCTTAGAGATGCTCTTGAGCTTGTCATAGAAGTCGATGACTATCTCGCCGAGAGGCATGTCGAAGGTCATCTCCATGCGGTTGCCCGATATATATTCCTGTTTGACGAGCTCGCCGCGTTTGCCGAGACAGAGGGTCATTATCGGACCGATAAATTCGGCGGTGGTTATGATAGTGGCGCGGATATACGGCTCTTCTATATGGTCTATCAGCGTCAGCTCGGGGAGTCCCGAGGGATTGTGCACTTCGGTCATGTTGCCTTTCTTGTCGTAGACGCGATAGCTTACGTTGGGCACGGTGGTGATGACATCCATGTCAAACTCGCGGCCGAGACGTTCCTGAATGATCTCCATGTGGAGCAGGCCGAGGAAACCGCATCTGAAACCGAAACCGAGCGCCATCGACGACTCGGGCGTGAATGTCAGAGACGCGTCGTTGAGCTGCAGTTTTTCGAGCGATGCGCGAAGATTCTCGAAGTCTTCGGTCTCGATGGGATAGACACCGGCGAAGACCATGGGCTTGACTTCCTCGAATCCCTCGATGGCCTTGTCGCAGGGACGGGCGACGTGGGTGATGGTATCACCTACCTTTACTTCCTTCGATGTCTTGATGCCCGAAATGATATAACCGACATTGCCGGCCGACAGGGTGTCGCGGGGCAACATGTCGAGTTTGAGCACACCGATTTCGTCGGCATGATATTCTTTGCCCGTAGCCACAAATTTGACGAAGTCATCTTTGCTTATCGTGCCGTTCTCAATCTTGAAATAGGCTATGATGCCTCTGAACGAGTTGAATACAGAATCGAATATAAGAGCCTGCAGCGGAGCGTCAGGGTCGACCTGGGGGGCGGGTATGCGTTCGGCGATGGCCCGTAATATCTCGGGGACACCCATGCCGGTCTTGCCGCTGGCGCGTATTATCTCGCTGCGGTCACAGCCGAGTAGGTCCACAATCTGGTCTTCGACCTCGTCGGGGTTGGCCGAGTCGAGGTCGCATTTATTGAGCACGGGGATTATCTCGAGGTCGTTGTCGATAGCCATATAGAGGTTAGATATGGTCTGGGCCTGTATGCCCTGCGAGGCATCGACGATAAGCAGCGCGCCCTCACAGGCGGCTATAGAGCGCGACACCTCGTATGAAAAGTCGACGTGTCCCGGAGTGTCGATAAGATTGAAAGTATATCGCTCGCCATCGATGGTGTGTTCCATCTGTATCGCGTGGCTTTTGATTGTAATGCCGCGCTCGCGTTCGAGATCCATATCGTCAAGCACCTGAGCCTCCATATCTTTGGCCGCCACCGTATTGGTGTATTCAAGCAGACGGTCGGCAAGGGTCGACTTGCCGTGGTCGATATGGGCTATGATGCAGAAATTGCGTATATTCTTCATTACTGTACCTTATTTGTCTGCAAAATTAACAATTCCCGAGCGATTTTGCATTATCGAACGCTGAAAATCATATGTCAGAGGGCGGCGATTAAAGAAAAAATAAAAATTTTTGATTTATTTTGTTGCAAAATCGGAGGCGCTACGTCTTAGATACAGAAAAGCGAATAAAATGGCATACGATATACTGACATCGACATTCATTGCCCTGAGACAGAAGCTCGTCAGAGGCGCGGGACGCATAGTCGGCGACGACGAGGCCGACGACGTCCTCCAGGATGCTTTTGTCAGACTCTGGAGCCGCCGCGACGAAATCACCGACAGGCACCACGCCGAAGGGCTGGCTTCTGTGACGGTCAGAAACATCAGCATCGACCGTTTCAGAGAGCGCGGACACCGGCTGACAGAAGAACTTGACGGCAAAGAGGCTGTCGAAGATACCGACGACTCGGCGACGCTCGAAGAGACCTACTCGGAGGTGACGGCTCTGATTGACAGCCGGCTGAGCGAACGCGACAGACGCATAATGTATATGCGCGACCGCGACGGCGTCGGTTTCGACATCATAGCCGCGGAGTTCGGTCTGAGCGAAGCCAACGTCAGAATGATTGTCAGCCGCGCACGCACAACAATAAGAAACATCTATCTCTCGACTCAAAACAAAACACAGCTATGAACGCCAAAGAGAATATCAAATATTTAGAACATCTGATTGACCTCTACTTTGAAGGTCTGACCGACGCCCCACAGGAAACACAGCTGCGCCGACTGCTCGCATCGACAGAGCTCACGAGCGACAAAATCGACGAGGCCCGGGCTGTCATGGGTTACTTCGCTGCCTCGCGCACCATCGAAGGCCGCGAGAAGCGAAAGAACGCCCAGACACGAATACTGCCGAGGATAAGACTAATCGACATCGCCGCGTCTGTCGCCATCATCGCCGCTTTCGCGCTTGCCGTGGTAAACTTCAGGGCTGCCGACGACAACAGCCGCTGCATGGCCTACGCCAACGACATCGTCATCAGCGACGCAGTCGAGGTGATGGGCATAATGGACAACGACCTGTCGGCGATGCGCGAGGCCTCGGAAGACTTCAGAGCCGAGATAATCGACCAGTTTGAATCAATCGACATCGATCTATAAATCACATGGATATGAAACATATATTATTAATCATCATGCTGAGCCTCTCATTCGGTCATGCCTCGGCCCAGACCGGGCTAAACATTGACAACGCCTTCGACGGGCGCTTCCGCTCGTCGCCCGACGCCGTCGAGACTGAAATCTCAGGCAGCCCGCTGAAAAACTCGGCGCTCGAAGTCTACCGCAGCATCACACTGACCGACCCCGCTCTCACAGGAGAAATCGAGGAGCTGGTAATCAAAGACGGCGCCGACGCCGAGACCCGTCAGGTAAGATATATCGAGGGACGACTCTACTACGCCTACTATATCTTCAAGCCTGTCGACAACTACCGCCGCTATCTGTTCTTCATCAACAGTTTTCTCAAAGGAGGCAAAAAGATGACGCTTATCTACATGGCCGGCGAAGCTACTCCCGAACAAATCAAAAAACTAATCTCAGGACGCAAATAAAAACATATATATAACAATGAGACATCAGATCATCACATTATGCCTCGCCGTCGCCGCCACGCTGTCGGCGGCAGCCTCGGCCAAAAACGACACCGTCGCCGTCATCGAACGCCCTGCCCTGGTGACCGTTACAACGACAAACGGCGCGACCGTGCTCACAGTCAAAGGCAAAGAAGGCAACGACAATTACACTTACACCTATCAGACAGGCGCCGACAATCCCGACAGCCTCGACATAGATTTCGTCGAGCCGACAATCGAGGATTTCTCGCTGCCGTTCATGCGCAAAAAAGACACGGAGCAGAAAAACAGATACCGTTCGTTCAAATACACATGGTTCAACAACATCTATGCCGGCTCTCAGATTACGACCCACGACCAGGTCGTGACCGGCAGCTTCGAGATCGGCGTACTGAATATCTTCAGACTCAACCAGCGTCTATGGCGCCACGGCCCCGTACTCTCGATAGGCTTCGGCATGGGCTATCAGCGCCTTCGCGCGCCCAAGCATCTTTTTGACTGCGAAAACGGCATACTCTATCCGTTCAAAGGCAGCGAAAGCATGAAAGTCGCCCGGTCATACTTCAACTCGATGCACCTGCATGTGCCGGTCATGATAAGCCACAAGTTCGACCGATGGTTCAGCCTCTCGGCCGGCGCGGTCATAGACTTCAACACCTATACGGCGGCCCACACCAAATATAAAATCGACAACACCGAGACCCGGCGCCACATCACCGGACTGCACCAGCGTCTGATGACCGTGCAGCCCACCATCATCGCAGGCATCGTAAATTTTATCGGCATCTACGCCAGATATTCACCCATGAGCTACTTCCGCAAAGGCTACGGGCCTGATTTCTCCACTATCTCAGTCGGCGTTAACTTAGCATTATAAAAAAGCAATCACAATGAAACTCCATATCACCATAGCCGCCCTCATCTGCGCGGCAAGCGTCTCGGCCGCAGAGCCCGACAGCACCCTGATCTTCGAACATCCCGAGCGCGTCGTCATAACCGAAAATCCCGGCGGCACAAGCATCGCCATCAGCGGTCACAACGACAACGGCAACTACAACTATAACTTCGACCGCAACTCGGGCAACGCAACCATACTCAGCAGCGAAGGCGGTCTGTCGCTGACACGGCGCCGCCACTCTGAGTTTGACGTGGTCATCGACGGATTCAACTTCGGCTTCGTCGGCGGACAGGCTCCCTCAGCCCTTGACCTCGAAGCGGGCAAATCGTTTGAGCTCGGTATTCTCCACGTCCTCGGATTCAGATATGTCAACTCACACGGCAACCACCTAACATTCGGCCCGGGCATCGTCTGGCGCAACCACCGCACAACAGGCAGCACCCGTTTCACAGTCAGCGACGGCAAGGTCGGCTACGGAGGCTATGCCGAAGGCGTCACCCCACGCTTCTCGCGACTTAAAGTCTTCAGTCTGCAGTTTCCGCTGCTATGGTGTCAGAAAACGCCCGTGCGCCTGTTCGACACGCGCCTGTCTTTTACCGCCGGCGCCATAGCCAACTGGAACGCCCACGGCAGCATACTGACCGCATGGACCGACGAAAACGGCGATAAGGTCAAGGAAAACATCACTGATTTCGGGCTGCGGCGCTTCAGCGTAGACTTCTACGCCTCGGTGCGAATCTGCTCGTTCCTGCAAATCTATGCACGCTATTCACCCTACAAAATTCTGACCGGCGCCGCTTCAGTAACGATGAAAAACTTCTCGACGGGACTCACACTGCAGCTGTGACACTTTCATATATCGCGAAAATATCTTAACTTTGCAGCCAAAACTAAACTGTCATACATTAAACTAACATCATGGACCGTGAAGTAAGAGTACGTTTCGCTCCCTCGCCCACAGGGCCTTTACATATCGGAGGCGTCAGAACAGCCCTCTACAACTATCTTTTCGCACGCCGCAACAACGGCAAAATGATTCTCCGCATCGAAGACACCGACTCACAGCGTTTTGTGCCGGGTGCCGAAGATTATATCAACGAAGCCCTCGGCTGGCTGGGCATCAAAATTGACGAAGGTGTCAGAGAGGGAGGCCCCTACGGCCCTTACAAGCAGAGCGAGCGCCGCGACATCTACCGCGAGCATGTCAAGATGCTGCTCGACAACGGCAAAGCATATATCGCGTTTGACACTCCCGCCGAACTCGAGGCCAAACGCAACGAGATTCAGAATTTCCAGTATGACGCTTCGACGCGTCTGTCGATGCGCAACTCGCTTTCAATGCCTGCCGACGAGGTCAAACGCCTCATCGACGAGGGCACACAGTATGTGGTGCGCTTCAAGATCGAGCCTGGACGCAACGTCGAGGTCAATGACCTCATCCGCGGCAAAGTCGTCATCAAAAGCGACATCCTTGACGACAAAGTGCTCTACAAAAGCGCCGACGACCTGCCGACCTATCATCTTGCAAACATCGTCGACGACCATCTGATGAAAATCTCGCACGTCATCCGTGGCGAAGAATGGCTGCCCTCGGCTCCGCTCCACGTGCTGCTCTATGAGGCGTTCGGCTGGGCCGACACAATGCCCGAGTTTGTCCACCTGCCGCTGCTGCTCAAGCCCGACGGCAAAGGCAAACTCAGCAAACGCGACGGCGACCGCCTCGGCTTCCCTGTCTTCCCACTCGAGTGGCATGACCCCGCCAGCGGCAACATCTCGAGCGGCTACCGCGAAAGCGGCTATCTGCCCGAGGCCGTCGTCAACTTCCTCGCCCTTCTGGGCTGGAACCCCGGTGACGACACTGAGGTGATGTCAATCGACGAACTGATCGCTAAATTCTCGTTCGAGCACTGCTCGAAGGCCGGTGCCAAATTCGCATACGAAAAAGGCAAATGGTTTAACCACACATACCTCCAGCAACTCGACGACCGCGCGCTTGCCGAACTGTTCATTCCCGTGTTAAAGGAACACGGCGTCAACCCCGACGACTTCGGCATCGACTATATCACCCGCGCCGTCGCCATGGTCAAGAGCCGCATCAACTTTGTCAGAGACCTCTGGGAGCACGCCGGCTTCTTCTTCGTCGACCCGGAGAGCTATGCCCCGAAAGCCGTCAAAAAACGCTGGTCGGAAGACACGCCGCGCATCATGAACGAGCTCATCGCCCAGCTCGAGGCACTTCCCGACTTCTCGGCCAAGCCCTCGGAGGAAGTCATTCTGAAATGGATCACCGACAACGGCTACCACATGGGCAACGTCATGAACGCCTTCCGTCTGGCAGTCGTCGGTGAATGCAAAGGCCCCCACATGTTCGAGATCACCGAGCTGATGGGACGAGAGAAAACAATCGAACGCATCAAAAAGGCCATCGAGAACATAAAGCCTGATGAACCCGCTATATAATGCCGGCATCCATTGTCTAAGCATAGGCGCTCGTCTGGCATCGCTGAAGTCAGACAAGATAGCCCGCATGCTCAAAGGCCAGCAGGTGACAGCCGGGACACTCGCGCAAAAACGCGCCGAAGTGGCTCCCGGCGGCTTCGACATCTGGTTTCACGTGGCGTCGCTCGGCGAATTCGAGCAGGCTCGTCCGATGATAGAACGAATCAGGGCGACACATCCTGACAAAAAGATACTGTTGTCGTTCTTCTCGCCATCGGGCTATGAGGTCAGGCACAGCTACGACAAGGTCGACGCCGTCTGCTACCTGCCGTTCGACACGCCGCGGCGTGTGAAGCGTTTCATCGCCGACGCGGCTCCCAAAATGGCTATTTTCGTCAAATATGAATTCTGGGGCAATTATCTCACTACGCTGAAACAGGCCGGTATACCGGTCTACATCATCTCGGCTATTTTCCGTCCGGGACAAAGATTTTTCAAGCCCTGGGGTAGCACTTTCAGGAAGATGCTGTCGTGCTACGAACACATTTTCGTTCAGGACGACGGCTCGAAGAAACTCCTTGCCGGCATAGGCCTCGACAACGTCACGGCCGCAGGAGATACCCGTTTTGACCGCGTCAGCGACATCGTAGCCCACGCCAAAGACGTTGACGAAGTAGCGGCAATGACAAACCATTCGGCCTTCACTCTGATTGCCGGCAGCAGCTGGCCTGCCGACGAAGAGCTGTATATCCCCTGGCTGCACAGTCATCCCGACGTCAAGGCCGTGATAGCGCCACATGAATTCGACAGACACCGCGTCGAAGAACTCGCTGAACGCCTGGGACGCGACAACACCGTTATCCTCTCGGAGCTACGCGCCAAAGGCGAAACGGCGCCCGACGCAAGATATATCATCATCGACTGTTTCGGACTGTTGAGCAGCATCTACCGTTACGGCGACGTTGCCGTCATCGGCGGCGGATTCGGCAACGGCATCCACAACCTCAACGAGGCGGCAGTCTACGATATGCCGGTCATATTCGGGCCAAACCATCATAAATTCAAGGAAGCGAGCGACCTGCTCGCCTGCGGAGGCGGCTTCTGTTATGACAGCACTGACGGTTTCGCGCACGCTATAGAGCCTCTTTATAATTCCAAAAAGCATCTTGACACAGCCGGCAAAGCCGCCGGCGACTATATCAGGCACAGCCTCGGAGCCACCGACAAAATTTACAACTTCATATTCAAAGACCATGATTAAAGCCGCTATCATGGGCGGCTCAGGTTGCCGCGCAGGTGAACTTGTCCGCCTCATCATCAACCACCCTGACGTCAACCTGTTGTGGGCCTACAGTCTCTCTCACGCCGGTGCGGCCATCAGCAACATACACCGAGGCCTCGTCGGCGAGTGTGACATGACCTTCACCGACAAGGCCGACCTCGACGGTGTAGACGTGCTCTTCAGCTGTCTGCCCCAGGGCAAGCTCCGTGAATTCCTCGACGGCAGAGAGATAAGCGAGAGCCTGCGCGTCATCGACATCACCGGTGACTTCCGCCACGACGGTGCCAACAGCGGCTTCACCTACGGTCTTCCCGAACTCAACCGCAAGGCTCTGGTAAGAGGCGCGACCAAAGCGTCGACCCCATCGCCGGCAGTCCACGCGGCTGCATTAGGGCTGCTGCCGCTCGCCAAAAACCTGCTGCTCAACTCGCCTATTGAAATCACAGGCGTGACAGCTTCGACCGACAGTTCTCTCGGCAACAACTTTGTCAACGAAATTTCAGACGCGATGGCAGCCCTGCAGGCCAGTTTCAACGCACCCGTCACCGTCGACATAAAGCGCGGAGACTTCGCCCGCGGCACAGCTGTCACGATAAAGACCACGACAACGATGTCGACAGACAGCATACGCCGTCTTTTCGAGGACTTCTACGACGACCATAATTTTACATTTATAGTCGACCGTCCCGTCGACATACTCGACGTCGCCAACACCAACAAAGCGCTCATATATATGGATAAGGATGGCGATACGCTGACTATCAGCACTGTCATCGACAACATAGTCAAAGGCTCGTCGGGCAACGCCATACACTGCATGAACCTGCTCTTCGGCCTTCACGAACGCACAGGCCTATGCCTCAAGGCTTCGGCCTACTGACCTTCGGCCACAAGCGCTGAGATTCTGGCAGGCATGACATCCCGCATCACCACTTTCATTTCAGAATCAAGGACATACAGTGTCGGTATCAGGCGGATACTGTAAAGCTGCTCTTCTTCGACGCAATTATCCTTGGCCGCAAATTCCCGTATCGGGCCGTCAAGCGGCACGGCCGAGGCGTTATCGCTCCACGCGCCGTCGGCGATAACGGCTATCAGTTGCAGGCGGCCGGCAGCCACAGCCTTGGCTACTGCAGGATCGTCAGCCATGACCGACGAGATGTCGTGACACTCGCTGCAGAAGGGGTTATAGAACATCAGCACAGTCAGCGGAGCACCTGCAATCTCGTGCGACAGCGTCGTCTCACTGCCGTCCTTAGCCACAAGGCCGAAATCGGCGGCGGTCTCGCCCACCCTGTTTTTATCTATCTCCTCGAGTTGATATTCATATCGCAGCCGCATACCATCGTCAAGCCCGTCAGAATTTATGAAACTGTTGAGATAGAAACGGTAATAGTCATCATTGTGCATCGGCGAAACGACGTCATAGAGATATATTTCGGCAATCTCCCGCAGACCGGCGGCAGCAACGCTGTCGACCTCAGACGCTCTCACGAGCCTGTCGACAGCACTCTGAAGCCGCGCTGTCGAATCATTAACGACTGGAAAAAGCGACGTATAGTCGGCGAAACTCTGCTCTATGAGCCGCATGTCACGCGACATGGCTGTGTCTGAGAAATCAAGTCCGTCCCAGAAGTGGTCGATTATATATATGGCTCTGTCAGCCGGTTTTGTCAGCGTCGGGGGCACGACGGGGAGCGGCAGTTGCGCTCCGGCGAAACAAACGGCTGCAGCCGCGAGTGATAATATGAGTGATAGTCGTTTCATGATGATAAATGACAAAACGCGCGGCCGTAGATGTCAGACACCTGCCGGTCGCGCGTTTCGGTTATTGGTTGCTGCCAGGCGATTAAGCCTTGCCGGCGCTGCCGAGAACGTTTACAATTTTGTGTTTGTAGAGTTTCTCCATGTTGTCGCGGGCCGGGCCGAGATATTTGCGGGGGTCGAATTCGGCAGGTTTCTCTGCGAATACGCGACGGACAGCAGCTGTCATGGCGAGACGGCTGTCTGAGTCGATGTTGATCTTGCAGACAGCGCTCTTGGCAGCTTTGCGGAGCTGCTCTTCGGGGATACCGATAGCGTCGGGAAGTTTGCCGCCGAACATGTTGATTGTGTCGACTTCTTCCTGGGGAACTGAAGATGAACCGTGGAGCACGATGGGGAAGCCGGGGAGTTTCTCCATGACTGCATCGAGAACGTCGAATGCCAGGGGCGGGGGAACGAGTTTGCCCTCGGCGTTGCGTGTACACTGCTCGGGAGTAAACTTATAAGCGCCATGCGATGTACCGATTGAGATAGCCAGCGAGTCGCAGCCTGTGCGGGTAGCGAAGTCGATAACTTCTTCGGGGTCGGTGTAGGTGTGGTGGTCAGCCGAAACTTCGTCTTCGACACCTGCGAGTACGCCGAGCTCGCCCTCGACTGTTACGTCGAACTGGTGGGCGTAGTCACATACTTTCTTGGTGAGAGCGACGTTTTCCTCGTAGGGGAGGTGAGAACCGTCGATCATGACTGAAGAGAAGCCGAAATCGATACAGCTCTTGCAGAGTTCGAAAGAGTCACCGTGGTCGAGGTGAAGAACAATCTGGGGATTCTCCCAGCCGAGTTCTTTTGCATACTCGACAGCACCCTGTGCCATGTAGCGCAGAAGGGTTGCGTTGGCGTAGTTACGGGCGCCTTTCGATACCTGAAGAATAACAGGTGATTTTTCTTCAGAAGCTGCTTTGATGATTGCCTGAAGCTGCTCCATGTTATTGAAGTTGAAAGCGGGGATAGCATAGCCGCCCTTGATTGCTTTGGCAAACATCTCGCGAGTGTTTACAAGTCCTAAGTCTTTGTAATTTACCATTTTGGCTATAATTTATTGAATTATTAATTTGGTTGTGTTCTCTGTATCTGTTTTATCAGCGCAAAAATACAAAATATTTTTTATTTACAGGCCATTGAGCCACCGATTCTTGAAATTTTTCTTTAATCAGACGTAATAAAACAGTTTTTCTGCACAATAACTTCTTGATTTAACATAGTAGCAATATTAATTCAATTCCCCTGCTTCTACTGTGTAATAAACCGAAAAATAATCGTTATGAATTTCGTTAAAAGTTTTAATGACTTCTGATTTTAGAACAAACGGCTGATTTCCACTACAGATAGAAATACGGCCATATACTTTAGCCTCACTGGTCATAGTGATGATATTATTTGTTCTCACCTCAAAACCAACCTTTTGAATCGAATGAAATGGGCCATATACTCCTTCCCACTTAGGACTAATGTCCAAACATTGGAACCCTTTATCTGTAATCAAATCAACCTCAATAGCAGTTGGTAAATAATTTGGATGATCCTTATATTCTATTTCATATTTTACATAATACACCTCTTCTTCATCATTATCGCATGAGATAAAACTAAACGACAGGAGGATGCAAGATAAAAGCAGCAAAAATTTAGATTCCATTTCTTTACAAGGATTTAAGTAATTAGATAGACAAAAATAGCATTAATTTTCATTACTTAAAATCATTATGATTCTAAATTTTTTAATAACGAGAAAAAAAGATTCATATAAGAAGTGCAACGGCATTCTCCTCACTCCCTCTCAGAGGAAAGATTACTCCTATTAGGCTGAGCAAGTCCCCGTTGAGCGCACCACAGCCAATGGTGATTTATACCTGAAATGACTGCACAAAAAGGCCAAAATCTTCCTGTGATTATAATTTTGCGTAAAATTCTTATATCGAACTCATATCAATTATATTGCATTGAAATATTTGCACAAAACATTTTTTTACATATCTTTGTGACGCATATTAGAGCCATGTTTTGAGACAGTGTTTCGGATTTTGTTAGGACTTGATTTTAACAATTTTCTTAAACAATACCAAAGAACATGATTGCAATCTTAATCTTACTTTCAGTGGCATTCGTAATATATACAGGATGGCTGCTCTTTTTAGTTGTTAATGAATTGTACCGCTCTAAATGAGTTATCACTCAGTATGCAGGGCGTGCCGCTGGCGAGGCACGCCTTTTTAATATAATAAAAGAGACTAAGCATGCTTAGTCTCTTTTATTAAGGAACCATCGTATATTAACTCTATTTAGCTAAATCTACAACTAAATCATCATTAATAATTTTAGTTAAATCAATGGGTGGCAATATGAAATTCCAAAAATTTGTTCCCTCTGTTTTACAATGCATAATACCTCTGGCTACACCTACCGTCTGGCTTCCTAAAAAGCCAAGATTGCCTTTAGAAATAGTCAGAATATTATCTTTAATACATGCAGCCCAATCATCGGGATGAATATCAAACTCACAATTTATACCAAGTTTAATTATCGGCTTGTTTTTATGAGCAAATTCAACTGCAAATTCACAGGCAAGCCGATTTGCATTAGATGCACCTTTAAAACCAAGATTAACAGTGTATGACAAACCTTCATCCGGAGTCTTATCAACCAATAGCGCAAATTGATCGACATTTATTTTAACCATTCTAAATCTAATCATGCTGCAAATGTATTTAGTTTATTCGGATTTGACTCGTAGTCTTCTTCCATATTGATTTGCCTAGTTCCCGAAGTATATCCACAAATGTATTTTATATTTTGCTTCCAATCGGGCAATTTATATTCATTCTGATCTTCATTTACTACCTCATCAATCGGCTGGAACTCTATTTTCGGGACGAAGCCAAATGCAATAGAGAGTTCTGCTAATTTTGACAGTTTATGATCATAATCGCCATTTAACAACTGGGAGACGTATCCTTTACTCACGCCCAAATACTTCGCGAGCTGTGTTCTGTTCATGTTATTAAACTCCATAAAATTTTCAGCGCAATTATATAGATCTATCTGGGCTTTGGCAATCCAATATTCTGGAGAACCTAAAATTTCTTTACGATTCATAATCATTATTCTTTAGGGAAGTCCTTTATCATTAACTTCAATTTGTCAATATCTTTGTCTTGAGTCCCTTTAAAACCGCCTATTACTATATAAAAATTGGGCTTCTGTTTAATGACATATACCCTTAGACGATCTTTTTTAAACTCAAAAATATCATGTCTGTCCTCATCATGTATATGGTTGAATTTTGTAAACGGAAAACGATTTTGGTCTGTTATCCCATCCATATATGATATAATATATTTGAATAACTTTTTATCACTCTTACTTCGTTCGATTTCCTTTAAGAATTCATCAAACTGACACTTTCCGTCAATATATAATTTATAAAATTTATATTGCGAATTATTTACATCTTCGTATGGTTTAGTCGTATACTCATGCATGCGATTTTGGAGTAAACTTTCATATTTATGCGCAAAAATAATGCAATTTTAGACTATATACAAATTTTATAGGCAAAAAGTTTAGTTTGAGCTAAACTTTTTGCCTCAATATTTTTTTGTTAATTCTATTTTCACACTATTGATTCTATAAATTTCAAATATCGCGCACTCTCATTTAATCAACTCAGTCGCGTTTGAGGTGAAGCCAGGCGTGGATACAGCCGACGAAGAGCGCGCCGCCGACGATGTTGCCGAGCGTGGCGGCAATCAGATTGTCGCAGACCATAGAGCCTATCGTGACACCGGCACCCTCGAAGATGCCCGTCGGGATAAAGAACATATTGGCGATCGAGTGCTCATAGCCGAGAGTGACAAATGCAAAGACCGGGAACCAGCAGGCCGCCATCTTCTCAGTCAGCGTATTGCCCGACATGGCGAGCCAAACGGCAAGGCAGACACACCAGTTGGCACCTATAGCTTTGAGAAATACCACATACTGCGGCATAGACACTTTGGCTTCGGCTATCCTGACGATGGCCGAATGATAAGGCTCGACAGCTGTCAGGCCCGGCAGACAGACAAGAAAATAGCTCACCGCAAGGGCACCGACGAGGTTGCCGCACCAGACAGCCGTCCAGTTAAGAGCGATGTCGCCGACGGTGCAACCGCGCTTCATATACAAAGGCATCAGCATGGCGTTGTTGCCGGTGAACAGCTCGGCGCCTAACACGACGACAAGGATAAGGCCTATAGGAAACGTGGCGCCGCTGAGAAGGCGCTGCAACGACGGATTGGCCGCCGTCGCCTCGGGAAAGCCATAGCCCGCGATAAGAGAAAGCACTCCGCCGAGGGCTATATATGCTCCGGCAAGGATACTCAGCACTATGAGTTTAGAAAAATTCGAGCGCGTGAGCGCCACTTTTTTCTCACCGGCGGCAAGTGCACGGTCTAAGACTTCGGCGGGTGTTTTTACTGTCATTTTCGAGTAGATCGGTTATTGTTTTTTGATGATGAATGTCGCTTCAAATGGATAATGGTCTGACGTCTTCAGACGGCCGCGCGAAACCGAGACAGGCTCGAGACAGCCGCGGTAGAGTATATGGTCTATTCTGAAAAACAGATTATTAGAGTTATATGTAATCATCGGCCCAAACGCGGCATGTCGATATGCCTGACGGAAACCGGCTGACTCGAGACAGCGTATCGAGTAAGACCAGGCGACATCGTTGAAGTCGCCGCAGACAATAGCGTTGGGTCCGCCGTAATGTTCGATATATTTCAATAGCGACGGCATGTCGGCAGCCCGGGCAACACCGGCGGCTACGACTTTGCCGAGCACCTGCTGTTTGACTTCCTTGATGTTATTCTTTATTTCCTTTATATTGTCGTTATTCTTGAAACGCGAGAAATCTTCATATACCTCGCGGTCGGCAAGAGTGAGGTCCATCGATTTGAGATGAACGTTGAAAACCGTTATCTTACAGCCATCGATATTGAGCCGAAAGACTCCGAGATCAAACTCGCCGGAACCACCGCACCTGAAATCGGTCCTGACAGGCTCGACGGAAAATTTCGACAGTATCATCTGTTCCCATCCGCTAAGATAGATATAAGGATAGATGCTGTGAATCGAATCGACCTGAGCGTCAGTAATATGCAATGATACGTTGCGGACAATAGGCAAAGCCTCCTGAAGACAGACGACATCGGCTCCACTGTTGATGATATATGAGACTGTCCGGTTGATGTCGCCCTGATATTCCTTGTTTTGGTCATAAAAGCCGAGGACGTTGTAGGTCAGCAGTTTTATCTCACGCTCACCTTCGCCGGGCTTCGGTTCTGAAATATTCAGCGGGCTGTAATCGAGGATGACAGGAAGTGCTGCAATTAAAAAACTGACACCAACTATCGCGGCACGACGGGCGACAAAGGCATCGATTAAGACAATCGCAAGCATAACATATAGCCATATCGAAAAACTCAATTCGACAAAACCGGCATAGCGGCAATCGGCCGGATCGACATATCCGGCATATCCCGAAACAAGGAGACCGAGACCGAGCACAACGGTAATCACCATCATCAGGACAGTGATAAAACGTCTGAACCGGTTTGCTGTAGGCTTGGTCTGTTTCATCGTCGGCTGCTGAAGTTTCTGAACAACGCCTGCTTCTCATCGTCAGTCAACGCGTCATAACCGCTGAGTTTGGCTTTCTCTATGATTCGGTCGACGTGCTGTGTCGAGCGATGCCGCGATGTCGCGGCATATTTTTCTCTAATCGCGTATCCGAGGCCCCACAATGCTCCGCCAAGATGGGCGAGATTGCCCCCGGCATTAGTCGATGTAAGTCCGAGACAAAACAGCAGCACGACAAATATGACAATCCATTTTATTTTGATGTCGCCGAAGAGGGGCAGCGACAGCCTGCGGTCAGGCATCAGCACGGCATCGGCCACGGCTATGGCAACAATCGAGGCCGATGAACCTATGAGCACCGACGACGTATCGGCAAAGAGTCCGTTCAGCGCCATAAAAGCCACAGCGCCGGCCACACCACCGCCGAGATATAGCGCCAGCAGCCCCCTGCCGCGTCCCGCGAACATATAGAGCCGGGCAAAGCAGTAGAGCCACAGCATATTCACGCCGAGATGTATCAGCGAACCGTGACTGAACATATATGTCAACAGCGTCCAGGGCTGAGTAATCAGCACGCTCCAGCTGCCGTCAAGTGCCAGAATCAGTCTGTGGCCCGACAATTGCAAGCATAACGCCGACGCAACCGGCAGCAGTATGTTTGCCATCAGCAGAGCGAAGAGAACAACATCGCCGCGTCTGAAATTTTTTTTAATGCCCGACGTCATCAGATCAGAAAAACCAATGATTGTTGAGATCGCCGCGTTTTTTCCAGTACATGATAAGCAGGAAGCCGACAAGCATACCGCCGAGATGGGCGAAATGAGCCACACTCGAGGCATAGCCGCCGACACCGCAGACAAGTTCGATGACAACATAGCCGACAACCATCCATTTTGCCTTTATTGGCACAGGGATAAACATCAGATAAATCGGCTGGTTGGGGAAAAGAACGCCAAAAGCGAGAAGCACACCGTAGACGGCGCCCGAAGCACCGACCATAGGCGTGTTGACAAGTTCGTTTAGTTTTGCCGCCGTCGGGTCGGTGAAATTCATATTATGTTTGAGGGCCTCAAAACCGCGGGATATTATATCCTGATAGTCTGCCGGCGAGAACATATTGCTGTATTTGGCTATCATCAGGCCGAAAACGCCTTCCTGAATCAGAGCCGCGCCGATGCCGCAACTTATATAATAGACAAGAAAGCGCTTAGAGCCGAGAGCGTTTTCTATGACGGAGCCGAACATCACAAGGGCAAACATGTTAAGAAACATGTGGGTGAAGCCACTGTGGATAAACATATATGTAAACAGCTGGACAATGTTGAAGCCCGGCGACGTGAAGTAATGGAGTGCCAGGAACGAATCGATGCTGACCTTCGACGATGGTACAACAGCCATGAAAAGCCAAACCAGCACATTTATTATCACCAGATTCTTTGTCACAGGTGACATACGGCTGAAAAAAGAAGTAAAACTCATATCTGTGTCTATCGAATTAGAATTATGCTGCAAAATTACCTATTTTAGAACAAAAAAAGACTCTCAATAGTCCAAAATGGGTAAAAAAGAACTCTTTTTATATTTTTTTTAAAGAAAGTTGTTGTTTATTCAGTTTTTACCGTTATATTTGCGCGTAGTTACCAAAAAAATTAAATTCTAATTAATTATGAACAAAACAGAACTTATCAACGAGATCGCAGCCAAAGCCGGTCTGACCAAAGCCGACGCCAAAGCCGCTCTCGACGCTACCGTGGAAACAATCGCCGAGGCTCTTGCCAAGGACGACAAAGTTGCAATTCTCGGCTTCGGCACATTTGCAACAGTAGAAAAAGGTGCCCGCACAGGCATCAACCCCCGCACAAAAGAAACTATCGAAATTCCCGCACGCAAAGCCGTCAAATTCAAAGCCGGCGCCGACCTTGCCGAAAAGGTAAAATAATCAATAACGATTCTTTCTATCATCTAATACACCAAAGCCCGGCTATCAAAGTCGGGCTTTGGTGTATATGTATGCCTTTTATAATGATTCGGCAGGAATTAATAGTTGTTGGCCTTGCGCTGGAACCAGCCCTGGTCGGCGCCGCAGACGGGACAGCGTTTAGGATCAGACTTGGCTGTGACTGTGAACCCGCAACGACGGCACATCCACTCGACAGGCTGAACATCGTCAAACTCAGTGCCGCTTTCGAGACGTTCGAGCAGTTTGAGATAACGCTGTTCATGCATGACCTCGACCTTGGCTACGAGTTTATATAAGTTTGCGATATGAG
This sequence comes from uncultured Porphyromonadaceae bacterium, assembly GCA_902493335.1. Lineage (GTDB taxonomy): Bacteria > Bacteroidota > Bacteroidia > Bacteroidales > Muribaculaceae > CAG-873. The sequence goes on along the minus strand of CABUPJ010000014.1, from coordinate 35,265 downwards.
GGAAACCTTCATCCTGGGCGACCTTGGCAAAATTTTCATACAGATCGCTCCACTCTTCGCGTTCGCCTGCCGCCGCTTCGGCAAGGTTTGTCTTCGTATCACCGACAACTCCGGCGGGATAGCCGGCCGAAATCTCTACTGTGCCGCCTTCGAGAAGAGCGAAGAACTGACGTGCATGGCTCAGCTCCTGATTGGCTGTTTCCATAAATACAGCCGCAATCTGCTGATAGCCTTCTTCGAGAGCCTTCTCGGCAAAGAGTGTATAGCGTGAACGGGCCTGACTTTCGCCGGCGAAAGATGCAAGAAGATTATGCTCGGTGCGTGTTCCCTTGATGCTTTTTGTTTCCATATTTTATCTGCTTAATGTTTTTTACGTTTTAATTGATTCTTTCCTCAATTAAACGCCATTGGCCTAACAATGGTTCACAGCGCAAGATCAGAATGAACGACCTTTGAATATATCGGATTTAGATGTCGGAAGCAGCGTGCCGTAGAGCGTGATGCGGTTTGACCTGAAATTGGAATTGACAATCGCCGTCGCCATATATCCGTTTTTAGGCAGCGTAATGCTGACTGTCGCCGAAATGACTGCTCCCGAAACATTCATCGTCAGAGTCGAATTGCCTTTTTTGTCTGTCTTGAGTTTGACGTTAGTCGCCCGGCCTTCAAGCGTTATACCGCCGACTCCATTAGGGCCGCCGCCATGAAAGGGGGCTATCTGTATGACCGCACGGTCGCCTGTGAGCGAGATGAAATTTGTACTTGACGTGACATAGGCCGTTTCACCATACTTGAACGACAGTCTGTCGGCTTCAATCACAAAATCATACTGCTGCAAAGCCTTGAAAGCTTCAACTGCACGAATCGAGTCTTTTATCGCCTCGATGCGTTTCTCTCTCGCGCGGCGCTGCACGGTTTCTTCGTCGTCTTCATACTGAGGCCGCGCCACAGCTGACATTGCACTTGCCAGCAACAGGACGAATATAATCAATTTTTTATCCATAGTTTTTATTGTGTTATTATGTATTAGATAAACAACCGAAAGCCCTCGGGAGATTTATCAAGAGAGTAAAAAACAGCGCGAGCAATCGTCAAAAGCCAAACAGCTTCATGCGTCAAGCTCCTCGCCATGTATCAAGTACTGACACTGATTGCCATAATCCACAATGTGGTGTCTGGTTATCCGAGAGATACCTTCTGCCTTGAGAAAACGCGTGAGCGATTTATAAAACTCCGACCGCTCAGGGTTTTCTATCAACGTCATAATTTCAATGCCGGCTTTTGTCAGTTTTTTGACAGATATATTGCATCTTATCCTTCTATCAGTATTATTATGCAAAATCAATAAATTTTGTTTATCAACAGGAATCTTATTTACATCATTAGGTTCAACCGACCAATCTTTCGTCAAGTCTTCGCTATTAATCAACCCGATCTCGCCTAAAAGCAAGGTTTCATGAAGCGATAATGCAAAATCTTCGGTACAGATGAAGTTGGCCTCGATATAATATTTCGAAGCCTTGACAAAAAGCTCGGCTTCATCTTTGGTGATATTGCGCAGAAGATCAAGGGTTCTGAGCGAATATGAATTAGGCTGTTTCACCTCACCGGCGAGGATGCGGCCCCATATATCCTGTAACGTCTCATCCGAGATATCCTCGACGATGCCAATAAATCGGTTTGTCCAGTCTGCATTAACCGGTTCGTCAGAGACTTTCTCACCTTCAGTGAAATGCGAAGTCGCCTTTTCAAGGACAGATTTAACATTATTCAGTTTGCGTGTTTCTCTCGCCTCAATATAATTTGCGACTTCATCCTGACCTTTAAGTCGCAACAACTCAGCCTTGGCCTCAGTCTCGGCCTGTCTTATCACCGCGTAGGAGTCGGCATCTGCCATTTTCTTACGCCCGCGCGCAGTCCAGCCTGTTGCGTAGCAAATTGTCTCAGCCAATTTGGCAAGACCCTCGGTATTAATTTCAATCAATGATCCCATAACTTAATCCTTTATTACAAAGATAAATATTTTTACTGAAAATCTCAAGTTTTCATAAATTTGAATTCCTACATACAATCGCACGGCTCATTCTTTGACTATTTTTTTGTAATTTTGCATCGGATTTGACGATGCAGCCTTTGAGGAAAAGGCTGCGGAAAGTCAAACTGAATGATGTATACAAACACTTACTACACTCTTGATTCATTAGCACTTAACGAAGATTATAAGGGAGTCCCACAGTTTTGTGATAAAACGACGCTCTGCTCTTTAACCCCCATCTACCCGACTGCATTCTGGAATACACTTCAGTAAGATTCGCCTTGCTGTCGAATCATTTGGCGTCATAACCCTGCGGGGGTAATGATGCCGCAATCAGCGCGCCTTTTCAGAACCACATATCAATCATAATCATATTTTACAGATGACAAAAACAATCAATTTGTTAGCGGCATTTGTCGTGACACTCATGCCCGGCGCATACGGTCAGGGAGTCAGACAGATGTCTATCGGCGAAATTTTCGGCCTCGCAGACAGACAGAACGCCGATATAGCTACCGCAGATTCAAGAATCGCTACCGCGCGGCAGGGCGAAGCTGTAGCCCAAAACGCCCGTCTGCCGCAATTGAACGCGTCGCTCACGCTGAGTTATCTCGGCGACGGCACCATACTCGACCGCGATTTCGGCAATGCCACGCGTGACCGCCTGCCTCATTTCAGCAATACTCTCGGCGTAGAGCTATATCAGCCAGTCTACACCGGGGGCGCCATCTCGTCGGGCATAGGTTTGGCGAAAAAAGGAACCGAAATGGCCGAGAACAACCGCATGCTGTCTGTCAACTCAGTGAGAATGGCTCTTGCCACAAATTATCTCGAACTCGCCAAGCACCGCAATCTCCTGCAAGTCTATAACGAGAACATACGACTGACAGAGAAGCTTATCGGAGAGATGAAGGCGAAGCACTCTCAGGGCATCGTCCTGAAAAATGACATTACACGCTATGAGCTGCGCCTGTCGTCGCTCACATACGACCGTCTCGCGACAGAAAACGCCATAAGAATCTTCAACAACAATCTCGTTTCGATGCTCGGGCTTGATCAGTCGACAGAAATCATACCCGACATTACCGCAGACGGCAATTTGAATGCAGACAGCGATGCCGGCACGTGGATGGAATCAGCCGCGACAAACTCGCCGTCGCTGAAATCTCTCGACCTGTCAGCCGACATGGAGCGCCTCAAGCGCCGAATCACCCACGCTGACTACATACCGAAAATTGGGCTTGTCGCCGGAGACAACTTTCTCGGGCCTGTCACATTTGAAGTGCCGGCCATCGACAAGAACTACAACGCATGGTTTGTCGGCGTCAATGTCAAATGGAATATCTCGTCGCTTTTCACAACGCCCAGGTCAACAAGAAAACATAATCTCGCGCTGGCGAGCATACGCAATGAACGCGAGGCCACAGCCGCACACATCGAAAGGGACATAACCGAGGCCACCACCCTCTACCGTCAGGCGAAGGAACGCCTCGAAATCGAGCGCAAGAACGTGCAGCTCGCAGATGAGAACTATGCCGTGGTCGCCAACAGATTCGACAACCAGCTCGCGCTTCTCACCGACATGCTCGACGCGTCTAACGCGCGCCTCGATGCCGGCGTACGTCTCGTCAACGCTGAAATCTCAACAAGATATTATTATTACCAACTTCATTTCATCGCAGGAACATTAACTACATTATGAAACAGAAAACTCGCCGCAGGCTCCAGAATGCCGGAGTCATAATTCTCATAGCTATAGGTTTTGCATGGATAGCCTTCAGGTTCATTGGCTTCTCGTCATCGACATACACCGACAACGCTCAGGTTTATCAACGCATTGTGCCGGTAATCAGCCGCGTTCAGGGGTTCGTGAAAGAAATACGTTTTGACGATTACACTCCGGTACACAAAGGCGACACACTCGCGATAATCGAGGACGCCGATTTCCGTCTCCAGCTGGCTCAGGCCAAAGCCAATCTGCAAAACGCCCTCTCAGGCAAGAATGTCGCGACATCGGCCGTATCGACCTCGACCAACGACATAACCGTCACCGAGTCGGCGCTTGCCGAAGTCGAAGCCCTGCTGCGCAACGCAGAACGTGACCTCGAGCGCTATTCGGCCCTGCTGACCCAGGATGCCGTGACGCGGCAGCAGTATGATGCCGTCGAGACAAACTGCCTTGCACTCAAAGCCAAACGCGATATGCTGAAACGACAGAAGAACTCTACCGGCCTGGTCGCCCAGCAGCAGCGCCACCGCCTCGGCCAAAACGACGCCGGCATAGAGCTGGCCGAAGCGGCCGTCAGCCTCGCCGAACTCAACCTGTCGTACACGGTGCTGACCGCACCATGCGACGGATATACATCGCGCCGCAACATACAGCCCGGACAGCTGATACAGCCCGGACAGACAATCGTGTCAGTCGTCGACACCGGCGATACCTGGGTCGTGGCCAACTATAAGGAGACACAGACAGCCCGAATGGCAATCGGCGACACAGTCTCGATTTCTGTCGACGCCCTACCCGACATAAAATATACGGGCATCATCGAAGCTATCTCAAACGCCACGGGGGCAAAATATTCTCCCATACCGCAAGACAATGCCACAGGCAACTTTGTCAAGGTCGAACAGCGCATTCCCGTGAAAATAAGGTTTGCGCCCGAAACCGACGGCGAGGATATGAGCCGTCTGCGGTCGGGAATGAATGTCGAATGTAAAGTAATCAGATGATGGGACACGGACCAAGCCCGTTCTCGAGCAACCGCCTCTCGGTCTACAAGCCGTGGGTGCCACGACAGCTGCGTTTCTGGCTGATCATCATGTTTGCGTTCTTCTACCAGCTTTCGGGCGGCGTATATCTTGCCGCCCTAAGCCAGATGGTCGGTGAGCTGTCGTTTATCAGCGAAGACGTCACTATGGCGAGCTATTGCTCGTTAATCGGACTCAACATGATTTTCCCCGTGCTGTTCAGATGGAAATTCTATCTCTACAGCCGCCAGATGTGGTTTGTGTCGAGCATCGGTTCAATCGTCTGCGCCATCGCGGCCCCCTGGTCAACCGTGCCGTGGGTGCTATGGCTCGTCTGTCTTTTTGCGGGATACTTCAAGATGATGGGCATGTTTGCCTGCATGAGCACGATACAGCTGAACATCACACCGACACGCAACTATGGCGTATTCTTCCCCGTCGTCTATATCCTCGTCTGCGGCGCGATACAGGTCTCAGGCCTGATGACGGCATATATCTCGTATGACTTCAACTGGCGCTATGTCTACCTCATTATCATCGGACTCATGCTCGTCGTCGACGCCATCGTCTATTTCATGATGAACCACGACCACCGGTGCGCACCTTACATACCGCTGAAAGGAGTCGACTGGACCGGTCACGTGCTCTGGGTCGCGACTTGCTGCATCGCCGCATGGATATTCAACTTCGGCGAACATTACGACTGGTGGGAAAGCCGCGAGATATGGTGCGCCACATGGCTTTTCATAATAGTATTTGCCCTGACGCTGATCGAATCGCATTATCATAAGAATCCGTTCATCTCGCTCGGGGCATTCCGCTATACAACGACGTGGAAAGTCGTTTTCGTCCTGGCCGGGATAGCCGTGCTTCAGGCGTCGGCACACGTCCTGCAGCCGGTGTTCATGAACACGGTAGCCGGATATGACTACTTCACCATCGTCGGCTTCAATTACCCCGAAATATACGGCATTGTTATCGGCGCGGTGTTTACCTATCTCACCCTCGTGAGATGGAAGTGGCGCCCAAAGATATTCTTTTTTGCATGTTTTCTGCTGACAACATTCTATATCATGGCAACTTACTTTTTCATCGATCCGGCGACAGAAGCGTGGCAGTTCTATATCCCGCTGTTTGCCTTCGGCATGGGCGAGGTGATGATGGAATCAGGAGCTACATATATGATATGCACTACCATACCGTTCCAGCATACATTCATGAACGTCGCCATTGTCGGCTTCGTCAGATGCGGCGTCGGAACGGCGGCCGCAGGCGCGGCCGTCGAACGCATGTTTGCCTGGGCCATGAGCAAGACAGTCATGCTGACTTCGTCAGAGATAGCCGATACTGACGGAGCGAGGATGTCGTGGTTCGGCAGCTATTTCACACAACAGAACATCATGATTGCCGTCAAAGAATGTCTGGGCTATCTTGCTATCCTCGGCGTAGCCATGATGCTTATAATACTTCTCGCACGGTATACGCCCCCGGTAACGCGACTTCTGCCCAAAATGGGCGCCGCGGCCCGCTGGATACGCAACCCCCACTCTACACCCGACCCGACACTGCGATAACAGCCCAAATACAGCTTTCGCATACGAAAGACCGGATATACCTTAAAGAGTATAGACCATTACTGATTAATGATTTATATCCTTTAAGGTATATTTTTATTCAATACACCTCTTATTATTACGGGCACGGTCGCGCAGGATATCGGGCATATTGTCTTTGGCCCAGCCGATGAGCGAATTGATATGCGGCAGCAGCGAGCGGGTTCGGTCAGTGATGGCATATTCGACCCGCGGGGGTACCTCGGCATATATCGTGCGCGTCACAAGACCATCCTCTTCAAGGGTGCGCAGCGTGTTGGTCAGCATCTTTTGCGAAATGTCGGGTATGTCGCGTCGCAGCGCGTTGTAGCGCATCGTCGGATAAAGATTGAGCGTATAGAGTACCAACAACGACCATTTGTCGCTGAAACGGGCAAGAATATTGCGTATCGGGCAATTCGGGTGAAGTTCGTCCCTCATAAAGTTTTGATAGTTAAATTACTCTACAAAGGTAACCAACACTCATAAATTATGCAATATAAAAATTCGATTGTGGTTAAAATTTATTAAAAACGATTTTATAACCTGCTGTTTTCCTATAATTCTAACCTCGATGAAACTATCTGTCATTCAAGCGCCTTCTTGACTTTTGGGCTGCTGCGATGTTAACTTTGCGTCAGAAAAAACAATAAAACACTGGCTGAACAATGAAATTTACAACCCTCGCAATCGCAGCCGTCGCAATCATATCACTGGCAAGCTGCACTAACAACAAAACAAAAGAAAACGTTATGGAAAACGACAATCTCAACAAAGAAACAGCATTGAAACCCGACAGCGTCAACCTTGCAATTCTGCTCGGCGAGGAAAAATCCGCCGGTCGCGTAGAAGTCTATGACCTCGGAGACTTCAGACTTCACGTCTATTACACGCAGGACGTGATGAACGACGCAAGCTATATCATCGAAGGCGCTGACTCGGTAGTGACGATGGAAGAGCCTCTTTTCAAAGTGAATGTCAATGAATTTGGCAGCTATCTCGACAATGTCGGCAAACCCGTCGCCAAACGCATCAGTGATTATCATGTCGGAGGCACCGGCGACCATGAAGTCGTGATGACAGAAGGAATGCCCGCGTTTGTCAAAGGCCCTGTCTACGGCGGCATGATGAAGAGTTTCGAACAGACATTCGGCGACACAATGACCTCAATGCCTACGGGTAAGGAAGACGAAGTTGCCTTTGAGTCGACACAGGTTTATGCAGGTGTGCCATTTGCATTCCACCGCGGCGCCAGCTCCGATTTTCCCGCCGCAAGCATCATCATCGGCGACAAAGTATATTACACACACTGGACTCCGGCAAAAGCACATATGAGTCATCTGCAACTCACTTCTCGCGCAGCCGTCGACGCCGAAATCGCTGAAGCCGAACGCGAACTCAACTCAGGAGCCGTCCTCTTCATCGGCGGACACGGCGGAGCGACTCAAAAAGAATCGGTCGAATTCAAAATCGCTTATCTCAACACAATCAAAAGCCTCCTCGAAACAGCAACGAATCCCGACGAATTTGCCTCAGCACTTGACAAGGCCTACCCCAACCTTCCCGGCGCAGACGGCATCACCGCCCTCGCCAACGCATTATACCAATAAAAAAGCCATCGATAAGAGTCATACAATAGCGGCGCCCCATTAACGAAAAATCCTGCAACTCGCTGAGTTGCAGGATTTTTCGTTGTCTTTCATCAGACTTTTGTGGAGCTGGAGGGGGTTGAACCCTCGTCCAAACGCGGAACTAATATGCTTTCTACGTGCGTAGTTTCAACTTGATTTTCGTGCGATGACAGGCGTGAAACGACCAATCATTGCCTTATTCTCTAAAATTTCGGAGACCGCGCGAGACTCTTGGTTTCCTATTCCCGATTTATGAGCACCGCCTGATCGACCTGTCTCGGAAAAACGACTGTCGGGCGATGTCTTGTCTCTGCAACTGTTGCGGAGATTAAGCTGATCTACTGTACTTCAATCAAGCAGCAAGAGCGTAGTTATTTTCGCCATTTAAATTGCTCGATGTCTCTGATTAAAGAGCGTAGCCATCATTGCTCTGCACGCTTACATACCACCTCTACGCGCTGTCAAAACCGGTCAGCCCCGTATATAGTAGCTGTAAAAGTTTACAAAGATAACGTTTTTATACATAGCTTTTATTACCACCGACAATATATTTGCAATAATTAACATATTTTACCCTTAAAATCGCAATCATTGTATAAGATGTCGTATTGTCGAAGTTTTTTAATGTCCGTGCGTGTCAATATTCACGCGTTTTTGCGTATTTTTGCCACCAATTATTCAAAAACCGTTTTACATAGTACAATTTCATAAGGTCGACAGTGAACAATAAAAATCCCAAGCAGGGTGTCGTAAATCCCTGCCTCTCTGTATCTCTGATACCTGTTGCCGTACTGCTGCTATCACTCATCGGCATCATGTGTTTCCTCGGGTCTGACGTGATCTCAGACTACAGTCATATAACACTCCTTGTCTCGGCTGTCATCGCCGTGGCTTTGGCTGTTGTATGCCGACGATGCAATTTCGAGAGGCTGAAATCGGGATTTGCCAAAAGCGCCACTCAGATTCTTCCCGCCGTACCACTGTTGCTCCTCATCGCACTTGTGTCGACGACATGGATGCTCAGCGGCGTTGTGCCGACGCTTATCAACTATGGTCTCGAACTGCTCAATCCGGCATTCTTTCTGGTGACGACATGCGCCATCTGCTCGTTTGTCTCCGTGCTTACAGGCAGTTCGTGGACAACAATCGCCACTATCGGTGTAGCTTTCATGGGCATAGGTTCGGTCATGGGATATAGCGCGGGGTGGATTGCCGGCGCTATCATATCGGGTGCTTACTTCGGCGACAAGATTTCACCGCTGAGCGACACTACCGTGATTGCTTCGTCAAGCTGCGGCGTCGACCTGTTTGACCATATACGCTATCTGATGCTCACGGCAATACCATCGATGGGTATAGCACTTACCGTGTTTCTCGCAGCCGGCCTCATCGCCAGCCCGTCGGCCGTAAATTTTTCTGACTCAGAAATCTTCACAGCTCTTAACAGCTACTTCAACATAACTCCTCTGACACTCGTCATCCCACTTATCACAGGCATCATGATAGCGATGAAGATAAAGACGCTCTATACGTTGGCTGCAGCCTCACTTATGGGAATAGCGGGCATGTATGTCTTCCAGCCGGACATCATCGCTACAATCGAAGGCCAGGAAGCATTGGGTGTAGCGGCTCATCTAAAAGCCCTCGGAGGAATATTATGGTCAGAGACGACCCTCAATACCGGTTCGGCGGCTCTCGACGATTTTGTCGCTACGGGCGGTATCACAGGCATGTTGCCGACTGTCTGTCTTGTCTTATGCGCGATGCTCTTCGGAGGCGCCATGATTGGCACGGGCATGCTCGCCTCAATTACAGAGTCCGTAAGAAACCATCTGACACGCAAGTCATCGATTGTCGGCGCCACCGTATGCAGCGGTCTTTTCCTCAATTCATGTACGGCCGACCAATATCTGTCGATAATTATCGGCGGCAATATGTATAAGGACGTCTACCGCCGGTTCGGCCTCGAGCCCAAGCTCCTGAGCCGCACGCTTGAAGATTCCGTATCTGTGACTTCAGTGCTGATACCGTGGAATTCATGCGGTGTGACCCAGTCGACAGTCCTCGGTGTATCTACGGTGACTTATCTGCCATACTGCATCTTCAATATCCTGTCGCCCGTGATGTCGATGGTTATGGTGATGACAGGCTACAAGATCAAAAAACTCGTCACAGCCGAAACGCCGGCATAACGCCCGGCCGCATGCGTCAGAATGTCGCGCGGGTGGTGAGGGAGAGAGACAGGGTGCTGACGGTTTTGCCGAGGGTCATGAGCATGTAGCCGGCTTCGGCGCCGATACTGAATGTAGGCGTAAGTCCATAGAAAGCCCCTGCTCTGCACTCTGTCACAAACGATGCCGACGGCACGGCAGAATCCGAAATCCTGAAATTTTTCAATGCTCCGGCTCCCGCCGAGGCCTCGAACGACAACGGCATTTCGCCGATAGCGCGGTAATAGTCAATCGCAAGTGTCGCGCCCGCGCCATTAACAGACGTAGCGAAAACGCCGTCGCGGTAGAGCGACAGAGAGGTCATCAAGGCGTTAAGCGACACGCCGAAAGATTCTGACATCGGCAATCCGATTCTGAGACGTCCGGCCACACCTGTTGATCCCAGGCGGCCATCATGACGCATCGCGCGGGTTAAAGGAAACAACGCCGTCGTTGTCATAGACACAGCCGGGCGCCAGTCAGGCGTCGCCGCGGCGTAGCGTCGGCGACAGGCATGACGCCCCATGGCAAGGTCGGCAAGATAATAGCCCAATTCAGTCGAAACAATGCCAAGCGCAGCGCCTGCAAGAACATCCGACGGATAATGACGTTCGGTGACCGCACGCTGCAGCCCGACGGCAGTCGCTGCAAAATGAAAGCCCACAGGCCACAGCGCCGAATGACCGTAAAGCTCATTGGAGAATATCGTCGCCACATTGAAAGCCCATGACGTATGACGAGACGGGAACGAATCATCGCCTGCGCCGTCAGGGCGCCGCTCGCTGACCGCCGACTTCAACAGTTCGGTGAGGCTGATATTCAAGGCAAGCGCCGTGCCGCCCTGTATTGCGATGCGAGCCGCAGGCTTCAGGCACAAAGCGCTGTCGGCCCGCTCCCCGGCCATGGCTGGTCGGAAAGCGAGCACGAAAGCTATCAGCAGCGCTGTTATTCTCGTCATTTATCAAGAGCCTTATAGAGCTGACGGAAGAGTTCGGGACGGATGTTGACCTTCGAGAAAGCGGCATTGTCGCGGGTCGGGTCGACGCGGTTTGTAAGGAAGACGAAAATCATGTCGTTGGCCGGATCAACCCAGAAGACTGTGCCGGTGAAGCCAAGGTGCCCGTAGACAGAGGCATCGGCTTCGTCGCAAGTCGGCGAATTTTCAAGATTCTCAGTGTCAGGCTTGTCAAAACCGAGGCCACGGCGGCATGTCGGGCTCTTGGACGTGGTGAAGAGACGCACGGTCTCCTCGGAGAGGACGCGGCGGTCGCCGTAGACACCTCCGTTGAGCCACATCTGACATATTTTGGCCAGATCGTCTGCGTTCGAAAAGAGACCTGCATTACCCTGCACGCCTCCTGAGAAATTGGCGAGTTCGTCATGAACATAACCTCTGAGATGCTGGTTGCGCAGATAGTTGTCGACTTCGGTGGAGGCAATGTCGGCAAGTTTATGATGGAGCGTCGGACGGTAGCAAGTGGTATAGGCGCCGAGAGGTGCAAAGATGCTGTCGGTGACAAACCGGTCGTGAGGCTGCGATGTCAGACGCTGTTCCATATCCATCAGGAGACAGAAGTTAAGGCACGAATAAGCGTAATCTCTCTTGGCGCGCAACGGCGAGTTATAGATACGGCCCATGATGGTATCGTATGTCTCACGACCGACATAAAGTCCCTCGGCTGCCGTAATGGGGAAACGGTCGCTACGGGTGGCCGAAGTGATGTCGCGGCGTATACGCGCGGTGTTGTGGACATACGCGCCGTTCTGCACTTTGCGTTTATGCATCGCATCGGGACGTCCCTTGATAAGATCGCCGGTATATGAAGTGCTGTCAGTCATCACCTCGAACATATTGAGTGCCGGACGAATACCCGACTCATGATAGAGAAGCTGGCTGACAGTAATCGAATCTTTACCGATGACTCTGAGGCCGGGGATATGCTTCGAGGCGAAATCGTCGAGACTGAAAAGACCGAGATCATAGGCTTTCATGACGCCGGGGAGCGTACCCGTAGCTTTAGATACCGAAGCGAGGTCGTAGACAGTCGCCTGTGTCACGGGAGCGCCACCGGCAGTGGTAAGACCATAGCACTTGTCATGTATGATATTGCCGTGACGGGCGACAAGCACCTGACAGCCGGGGAAAGCGTTGACCTTGAGCGCAGCGGCGACGATGCTGTCGATACTGTCGGTAAGCGATGGCTTCATCCCCATCGCCAAAGGAGTCGAGAAACCGAGGCGCGATTTCTTGAGTCTGACACCTGTACCCATCGGCGCGAGACCCTTGAGGTTGACAGGGAGCGTACCGTCGACGTCAATGCCGCCGAAGATTGCCTGAGCGGCATATTCGCGGGTATAGGGGGTATCGTCATAGGCAAGCACAAGTGCCTTCGCTTTCTTTATCGAACCGGCGAACTTGTTCATCTTATAGGGATTGACCATAAAGACAGCCACGAGATTGTCACAGTCTTTGAGAGCTGCCATCGTCGAGCGTGCCCACGATTTGTCGTTATAGACAGCGGCGATGACGACATCGTGACTTTTAATCTTAGCGAGCGTCTCTGGCGAGAACGAGGCTCCGTTGGTGTAAAAACGGTCGACACGGGCATATCGGGCACAAGTCGAGGCAAATACATTATCGGCAGGTGCTCCGATATTGACGACGGCTATCGAGGTCTTGTCGAGTTTGCCGAGTGGGAGTATATTGTCATTGTTGTAGATGACCGTCATCGAGGCAGCGGCAAGCTCTCTGTTAAGCTTCTCGGCTTCGGGAGAATTGATTGCCTCGGCGAGACCTTTTGTGTTGATGCTGACCGGCTTGCTGAGGCCAAGGGCATATTTATATGTAAGTACGCGGCGGCAGCGGTCTTCAAGAGTTTTGCGCGAAAGCTTGCCGCTCTTTAGGGCGCCGGCGATGAAATCTATGTCATCGACCGGATTGAGAGGCGAGAGCAATACATCAGCTCCGGCCTCGAGAGCCATCAGTGCGTTGTTGCGGCCTTCGACAGTGGCGCCCTTCATGCCGAGAGCGTCGGTATAAATCAGCCCCTCGAAACCCATTTTGTCACGAAGCAGTTCGGTAGATATTTTCTTAGAGAGCGAAGCCGGCGTTCCCGAGGGATCAAGCACAGGCAGCGCTATGTGGCCCGTCATTATACCCGAGCAACCGGCATCGATAAAGTCACTGAAGGGCTTGAGGTCTATGCTGTTAAGTCTGACGAGGTCATGATTTACCGTCGGGAGGGTCTTGTGAGAGTCTGTGCCGGTATCGCCATGGCCGGGAAAATGCTTGCCGACAGCCTGTACGCCGTGGTCCTCAAGTCCGCGCGAATATAGTTTGCCGAGGCGTCCGACCTTGACGGGGTCCTCGCCGAACGAACGGTAGCCGATGACGGGATTAGACGGGTTGGAGTTGACATCGAGCACCGGAGCGAAATTCACCTGGATACCAAGCAGTTTGCACTCGCGCGCCATCTCGGCTCCATAGCGGTAAATCAGATCGGTATTGGCGATTGCTCCGAGACCCATGTTCTGGGGAAAACGGGGAGTGTCTTTTACGCGCATCGAAAGTCCCCATTCGCCGTCGAATGTCATGAGCGGCGCGACACCTTTGCCGCTTCGGGCAAACGACATCGCATAATCTGTCATCTCGGCATACTGGTCTATTGTGCCTTCTGTAAAGAGAAGACCGCCGACCCCGTTTGTCGATACAAGACGTTTTATGACTGCGCGGCTGTTGGCTCCGTGTGTAGGCACTACCTTGGGAAAGACGAGCTGAGCAACTCGCTCGCGGTCACTCATCGAACGGTAGACCGAGTCGACCCAGCGCTCACACGCTTTTGTATCGGTTTTCTTGATTATCACAGGCGTGACAGCCGAAGCCGTCATCGCCGTGAAAGTAAAGGCCGCAAAAACCGCGGCGAGGCATTTCAGTTTTTTCATATCGGGTTTAAGGATTTCAAAATCATTTTTATCAATTGGCTTTGTCAAGAGGCACTTCAACCATGCGCGGCTTGTCTGACGGGTTGATGGTCTTCCCTTTGAGATAACCGTTGCGGAAGGCATCGATCATCTCGTCGTAGAGCACTTTTTTGCCTTGTGCCACTTTGTGTCCGCGTGTAAGCGAGGTCATATAATCACCGCCTTTTGCGAGGTAATCTATAGTTGCGACACGATATATTCTATCAGGGTCGAGTTGCTTGCCGTTTATGGTAATATCGTAGGCATCGCTGCGGGCTTTGTCATATCTGACAGCCACATTGCCGCTGACGCCGTTGCCGCCGTCGCCTGCCATCACGTCGAAAGCCTCTTTGAGGTCGCGGCCGCTGATATCGAGTACGGTGATGTAATTATAGAACGGCATCATAGTGATAATCATACCCTCGGTGATATCGCCCTTTGGGAAGGCGCGTCGCAGACCTCCTTTGTTGATGATTGCGAAATCTATGCTGTCGGCCAATGCTTTGCCACGCTCGAGTATGAAGTCGGCGGCGAAGTTCACCAAAGGCACACTACCCTTCGGCAACTCGACGGCGCTGCGTCCGACCTTGACACGCATCAGCGAGTCGACTCCGGCGCGATAGGGTTTTATTATCTCGTCAAGCTCGAGATCGCGGCGCTTGTCAAGACGGCTGTCTATCCTGATTATGTTATAATCAGTCTTGAGCGAGTCGTCATCGAAATCAAGCACGATCTCGCCGACATATTTACCCCCTTTGCCTACCTGTGCGACTGTGATGTCGCGGCCGAGGGCGTTTTTGACCCGCGAGACTTTGCCCTCGGCCGCACCCGGACTGACAAGGTCGTGCGAGTGGCCGCCGATGATGACATCGATATCTTCAGAGGCGCCAGCGAGAGTCTTGTCTCCCGGAGGCATCGAAGGGTCATAGCCTATGTGGGTTACTGCAACGACGGCGTCAACTTTCTCGACATGCTTGAGCCACCAGGCGGCGGCGTTGGCAGACTTGACGGCGTCGTTATATACCACCCCGTCATAATTGCCCTCGCTTATCATGCCCTTGGGCTGGAGGTTTACACCAATGATGCCTATGCGTTTGTCTCCGTACTCCTTGATCGTGTACGGCCTGAACTTACGGGCGAGCGGAGAACGCGACAGGTCGTAGTTGGTCGCTATCATCTCTGCCTCGCTGTCGGCCAGCACATCGGCCAGTTCGTCGATGCCGTTGTCAAACTCGTGATTCCCGAGAATGCGGATATCGTAACCGAGCTCGTTCATCAGCTTCTGCTCGACTTCGCCGCGATACAGGTTGAAATAAAGAGTTCCCTGCACGAAATCACCGGCATCGACAAGCAGCACATTGTCTTCGACGCCTTTGACGCTGTCGATGACAACTTTACGGCGCACGACGCCACCGAGGCCGTCGCTGTCGTCGGGGTCAATCTGTGAATGGGTGTCATTAGTATGGAGTATCACGACGCGCTCGGCACCCGTCTGCGGCACTGCAGCCGCGACGAGCATCCCGGCCATGACAATTGTCTTATATAAAGCTTTCATCATTTGTGAATTTTATCTACTGCGAAGATAACATATTTTTATCACCTAATTATCGCTTTATAAAATGAAATTTTTATAAAAAAACGACAACGGCAGACGCCGGCCGCTTGCCGGGACGTCTGCCGCTGCCTTAGCGTATATGTCTGTTATCGTTTTACCAGATGATGACGCGCTCTTCGGCGGGGCGGAACATCTTGTCGCCCTTTTTGATAGAGAATGCCTCGAAGAAAGGCTCGATGTTGCGCAGGGTGACGTTCACGCGGTTTTTGCCGAGCGAATGAACGTCGCCTGTCGTCAGCGAGCGCATTTCCTCGTCACGGATATTGTTGGCCCAGAGGTTGGCATAGTTGAGATAGAATGCCTGCATCGGGGTGAATCCGTCAATCCTGGCTTCTTCAGAATTGATGTCCACACCCTTCTTGCGCTGCGAGTCGAGGAAGGCTGTGCGCGAGATGCGGAGACCGCCCTGGTCGGCGATGTTCTCACCGAGGGTATACTGACCGTTGGCATGCAGACCGGGAAGAACCTCGACCTCGTCAAACTGCTTGATAAGGCCGGCTGTGAGTTTCTCGAATGCCTCGGCATCTTCGGGAGTCCACCAGTTGACCATGTTGCCTTCGGCATCGAAGTTACGCCCCTGGTCATCAAATCCGTGTGTCATTTCGTGACCGATGACAACGCCGATGCCGCCGTAGTTCTCTGCGTCGCTGGCCTCGGGGTCGAAGAACGGAGCCTGGAGGATGGCTGCCGGGAAGACGATTTCGTTGGCGAGGGGATTATAGTAGGCGTTGACAGTCTGAGGAGTCATGCCCCATTCCGTGCGGTCGACGGGCTTGCCCCATTTTGAATAAGTGTCGGCCTGATGCCACATGCTGACGTTGTGCATGTTCTCGTAATAAGA
This sequence comes from uncultured Porphyromonadaceae bacterium, assembly GCA_902493335.1. Lineage (GTDB taxonomy): Bacteria > Bacteroidota > Bacteroidia > Bacteroidales > Muribaculaceae > CAG-873. Next base: position 18,630 of record CABUPJ010000014.1, on the reverse strand, counting down.
CTTCTCGGGGTCGATGATCATCGTCGAGTAATCTTTCCACTGGTCGGGATAGCCGATTTTGACCGTGAAAGCCGAAAGTTTCTTTATGGCTTTGAGTTTGGTCTCGTCTGTCATCCAGGGGAGATTGATGATGTGTTTGCCGAGAGCTGTGCGCAGGTTCTCGACAAGTCCGATCATATACTGCTTTGACGACTCGGGGAAATATTTCTCGACATAAAGCTGACCGACGGCTTCGCCCATGGCACCTTCGGTAGCGCCGAGAGCGCGTTTCCAGCGCGGACGCTGCTGCTCGACACCGCTGACAACCTTATTGAACTCAAAGGCTGCGTCACTGAAATCGTCGCTGAGTTTGCCGGCTGCCTGAGCCACATATTTCCAGAGATAGTAGTCTTTGATCTCGCGGTCGGTCAGTGTGGCAAGAAGATTGTCGGCCTGAGCGACGCTGCTGAGTTCGGTGACAATGACGGTCTCGGGACTTTCGATGCCCATGGTCTCGATAAAGAAACGGTCCCAGTTGACATGGGGATAGAGAGCCTTTAGCTGCTCGAACGTGCGGGGATTATACATCGCCGGGATGTTGCGGCTCTGTTCTTTTGTCCACGCCGAATCAGCCAGAGCGGTCTCGATTTTCATCACGTTGTTCATGATGCGCGTTGCGTCCTTTTTGCCATAACCCGCATTACGCATCTGTTTGACGATAAGTTTTTTATAAGCTTCACGCACCTCTTTGTTGCGTTTGTCGTTTTCAAGATAATAGTCACGGTCGCCAAGACCCATGCCGCCGCCGCTGACATACATCGCATACTCTTTGCTGTTGGCGAGATTTTCCATAGGTCCGGCGCCGAAGAACGGGCTGGCATAGTTGCCGTGCATCCAGAGGAAGAGGTCTTCCATGCCTTCGTGCGGAGTATCCTCGATGCGCTTGAGGTCAGCCTTGATAGGCTCGGCGCCTTCGCGGTTGCGGCGCACTGAGTCCATGGCCTGGTTGTAGATAGTCGATACCTTGAAAGCCACAGTGCCCTTGGCAGGGTTGCTTGCAGCGAGATTGAGCACGATGTCTTTTATGCGGGCTTCGCTCGAATCGTTAAGGATATTGAACTGACCGTAACGCGAATGTTCGGCAGTCAGCGGATGAGCTTCCATCCAGCCCTGATTGGCGTAAGTGTAGAAGTCTTCTTTGGGAGATACGTTCTTGTCGATGTAGGCGGGATTGAAGCTCTTGAGATGCTCCTCTGCCGAAGCGCCAAACACGACTGCTGCCGTAGCGAAAGCCACGATAGCGGGTTTTAAAGTTTTAAGCATATCGGTTATAATATATATGTGATTGTTTATTTCTGCAGCAAAAGTACAAAAAAATATTTATATCATACACATAAGAGGGGTTCATATTGGCAAACGCCCGATTTCTTAAATATTTTTAATTGTGAACCCGATGTAGGATAATTGTCTTATTTTTGTATTAAAATTATAATATCAAGATACAATGGGAGTAAAAGTCGGTGACGTTGTCCGTTTCCTCGATTCGGTAGGCGGCGGCAGAGTCACAAAAATAATCAATAATATAGTTTACGTCGAAGACGAAGACGGCTTCGAGATTCCTGCACAGACGAGCAATGTCGTTGTAACCGCCACGGCCGAGATGGCAAAAAACACCGACCGCAAAGAGAATTTCTATGCACCTGCGGCATTCACCGTGCCCAAATCGGGGAGTGGCAGACAGGAAAACTTCGTCGAAGAGACACTGCCCGACGCCCCCGAAACGGCTGAAGGCGAAAAGCTGAATCTGACATTGGCCTTCCTGCCCGTCGATGCCGAATGTATCGAGACATCAGACCTCGAAGTCGTTCTTGTAAACGACTCAAACTACCGCCTGCTCTTCAGCTTCTCCTCGGGCGACGGCGACAGCCTGTCACTGCGACGCACCGGCGAACTCGAATCGGCCACCGAAATCACGCTTGTGACCGTCCCGCGCAAAGATATTGCCGGATATCAGCATATCTCATTGCAGGCCATAGCCTTCAAGCGCGCAAAAGACTTTGATGCCAAAGCTCCGGTCTCATTCGATACATCGGTCGACGTGACAAAGTTTTCAAAACGCGGCTGCTACAAGAGCTGTCAGTATTTCGACATACCCGCGATAGCGTTCACAGTCGTGAAAGATGACGTCGCCGCCGGCAACGACAAAGTCCTGACCAAAGACTCGGCCAAAGAACTTGCCGCCGCCATGAAAGCCAAACAGCAGAGTGACCGCCGCCCCGTCAGAAAATCGAAACCCGCCGTGAACAACGACGAAAAATATATCGTCGACCTCCACGCCACCGAACTCCTCGACAGCACTGCAGGCATGGGCCCGGCTGAGATACTCAACTACCAGATTGACAAATTCCGCGAAGTGATGGATGAAAATCTGCGTCATCCGGGACGCAAAATCGTCTTCATCCACGGCAAAGGCGAAGGCACCCTACGCCATGCGCTTCTGAAAGAGCTGTCCTACAGATATAAAGAATGTGACGTCTGCGACGCGTCTTTCAAAGAATACGGCTACGGCGCCACTCAGGTGACCATCGGCAATGTAAAACCCGGCCGCCGATGATTGTCTGTTTCAGCGGCAACGGCAACACGCGCTTCGTCGCCGACCGGCTCGCCGACCGACTCGCCGACACAGTCACCCCTCTGCGCACGCCATTGATCGACGACCCTGAGCCCACACTCCCGCTTACCGGCAACAGCAACATCATCTGGGCCTTCCCCGTCTACGCCTGGGGCATTCCGACCAAGGTCAGAGACTACATCAGACGCGTTAAAATATCAGGCGGCAAAGTCACGCACTACATGGTGGCGACCTGTGGCGACGACATCGGCATGACCGCCGTCCAATGGCGCAGGCTGATGAGACAACGCGGTTTCAACGCCGCCGGAGCATGGTCTGTGACGATGCCAAACACCTATGTCTGCCTGCCGGGCTTCGATGTAGACGCTCCCAAGACAGTCAGGCGCAAGCTTGCCGATGTTCCGAAGCAGATTGAAGGAATCGCCCGTGGCATAGAATCCGGCTTCAAGGGTGACAGCGTTATCCGGGGCGACATGCCGCGAGTCAAATCGTCGGTACTCAGACCATTGTTTGAAAAACTGCTCATGTCGCCGCGGTATTTTCACCCGACACCCGACTGTGTCGGCTGCGGCGTCTGCGCCCGCGCATGCCCGACCGGCAACATCGTCATCGCCGGCGACGGCCGCCCGCAGTGGTCAGATAACTGCACCATGTGCCTCGCCTGCTACCACTCATGCCCCCATCATGCCGTCGCCTACGGCCGAATGACCCGTACCAAAGGCCAATACCGCCTGCCTAAATAACCTGCAACCGACAACTACACTCTCAACCATGCCATCGCAGTTCAATTCATATATCGACTTTTTGGATCTCACGGCCGCCACAGTCTTTTGTCGTGAAAAAGGAATTCAATGCCATTGTAAAAAGGGAGAGCATTTTGTCCAGGAGGGCGTAGTTGCCCGTTATGCCGCTTTCATCGTGTCAGGCTATTTTAAGATAACGACGCTTAACGATTCGTATGATGAAGCCGTGATAAACTTTGCTTTTCCAGGCCAGTTCATCACCGATTTCCATTCATCCGTCCACGGAGAACCTTCCCAAATATCAATCATTGCAGGCTCTGATTGCGAAATACTGCGCGTGCCGCTAAAGTCATTTAAAGAATTCCTTTCACCGTCACTGCTTGACGAGTACAGATCGCTGTTCAATATGGTATTTCTGAGGCTGCTCAATCTCTACCGCAAGTCACCCCGTCAGCGCTACCGGGCGTTGTGTGAGCAATATCCGCGGATTGTCGAGACTGTCACATTGAAAGACCTATCCTCTTTTCTGTTAATCACACCCACTCACCTCAGCCGCATCAGACGGGAACAGTCAAACCAACCATCCGGACGTGACACTCTGAAAAACTGACAGGTCTATACATTTGTTGAGACCGGTTTTGATTTTTAAGCCGAATTTTGCCGAAACAAGATATTAAAGACAATGATACTATTACGGTCAGCCACAATATTAATTCTTCTATGTGCCACTGTCGGCGCAGTTGCAAAAAAGGATGGTCCAGACTGTCCTCGGGCAGAAATCAAGGTCAGCTACAATTATCACGAGAAGTTTATGCGTGGTAATATCGAATTCGCCGAACATGATATCCCCATGCTGTTGCTTGCCAATACCGGACAATCAAAATTTTATTGTCCCGGCACCGAATTCAAAGACTCTCTCGAATCAACCCCCTCAGGACGAGCGGCGGCAAAGCAGATGCGCGATATAGCCATTCGGAAATATATCGAATCAAAGGATGAAAGCGCCATGAACTCTATTGTCTATAAAACTTTCTTATATGTGTTTAAAGACAATACCAATGAGTCAATGACAGTCTACGACAAGGCCGGGTTGTCAGAAAAAGGAGTATACGAAGAACCGTTTTCTGAACTTGCATGGGAAATATGCGACTCGACAAAAAACGTTCTCGGCTATGAGTGCATTATGGCGGCGGCCTGTTATCATGGCAGAAAATGGACGGCCTGGTTCACTCCGGAAATCCCTGTTCCCGACGGCCCGTGGAAACTGCGCGGTCTCCCCGGCCTTATTCTTGAAGCTACCGAGGAGAAAGGTCATCACAGTTTTGTGGCTGATGGAATCGAACATTCCACCCAGCTGATGTTTCCGATATATTGCGAGGATGAATACGATAAAATGACTCGACTCGATATGTTACGCAGCCTGAGGAATTACAGAGACAACAGCAATTCAATAGCCAATGCTGCGACCGGCGGTTTACTTGACCTCGGGAAGGATGCCCCCGCACAAACAGAATATGATTTTCTCGAAACCGACTATCACTGAAAAATTATGCGTAATCTGCTCTATATAATCATTCTGCTGTTTATCACCGGGTGCGGCGTTTCGGGCTCACGCTCGGGCATACTTGATGAGGCCCAGCGTCTGATGCTGAGTGACCCGTCGGCTGCACTGTCAAAGTTAAACGATGTCGACGTGTCTGAATTTGATGATTCCGCCACTATCGCCCGATGGGCGCTTTTATATAGCGAGGCCATGGCAGTCAACAGGCTCTCGGCTCCGACCGACACTATCGTAAACATCGCCATCGACTATTACGGGAGGCACAATCTCACCGATGAGTTCAACAAGGCATCGCGCCTGAAGGCGTTAATACAGTCTGCCGATACCGCCGACGCCCTTGCCACGGCCCTTTATCTGCAGAAAGAGAAGGAATTCCTTCTTTACAAAGAGCGCACCAAACGCGAGATGTATATGATTGTCGGCCTTGTCCTGCTCCTTGCCGCCGTCGGGATTATAGCGTGGCTGCGCCAGCGCCTGAAGCTGCAGTCTTTTCAAAATGAGGCCCTGATGGCCGAAGCCTCGGGACTCAAAAATCAGATTGACGCCAGCCGTGGCGACGTCTGCCGGCTTGAGACGAAGCTCCACAGCCTGCTCGAAAAACGCTTTGCCCTCATCGACTCGCTTTGTCAGACGTATTACGAATCGCAGGGCACCAAAACCGAGCGAAAAGCCATAATCGACAAAGTGAAGAGCGAGATTGAATCGGTGCGCACCGACTCTTTCGCCGAAATGGAACAGGCCGTCAATGACTGCCGCGACAACATTCTTGTCCGGGTCAAAGTCGCCCGGCCCGATATCAGAACCGAGGATTATCAGCTTCTCGTCTACCTCGCAAGCGGCCTCTCGACGCGCACGATCAGCCTTCTTCTCGGTGAGTCGGTCGACGTGGTCTATAAACGCAAATCAAGACTGAAATCCCGCCTGCGCGAGTCGGCCGAAGCCTCATGTCCTGACATCATGACCGTTTTCTGAGCCGGTTTTATCCACGGTCAGACTTTTTCAGAACAGGTCCTTATATAGTGCTATATATAAGAGCATTACAAATCAACATGTCAGACTTATATTTTGGATTGGCCGCATCTGTGTGAGTAATTTTGTCTCAAAAAAATTCACTCACATGAAAACAAGATCATTCATCACATTGCTGACAGCTATTGCCTCAGCCGGAGCCGGTCAGGCACAGAACAGCGAGGCGACCGACAGCCTCACCCGCGAGTTACAAGAAATCGTAGTCACGGCAAAACAGCCGGCCACTAAGCTTGCCGGCTCGACACTCGTTTCAACGATTGCGGGGACCAATCTCGCCAATCTCGGCACAGCCCTCGACGTCCTGGCCCAGTTACCGATGATTAAGGTTGAGGACAACGCCGTCAGTGTCATAGGTAAGAACAATATCGAAATCTATATCGACGGGCGTCCCATGCGAGACGAACAGGAGTTGTCGCAATTGCTTTCTTCCAATCTCAAGAAAGTCGAGTTGCTCATGGCACCGGGAGCTGCTTATGAAAGTACCACGGGTGCGGTTCTTAAAATCACGACGCGCCGAAATTTCGTACAAGGGCTGTCGCTCACCGACCAGTTTCTAATTGAATGCCGCCGCAAGTGGTCGGCTTTGGATTACCTCGCCCTAAGCTATCGTGTCGGTAACTGGGAGTTCTTTGCCAACGGTACGATAAATCGCAATAAATCACTCTCAAAAGGAGTAACCACCAATACGCTCGTTTACGATGGCATGAAAACGACAGTTGGCAGTTCTCAGCACATTTCATACCCAACTACAACTGGCGTTGTCAAGGCTGGATTCAACTATGCCAATGGTCCACAATCGTTCGGAGCATACTACCGTTACAACCCTGAACGAGGTGACTTCAATAACACAGGCAGCGAATGGCTCAACGACAACCCGGCAATCAGCAGTAATATAGACAAGCATGTAAGAGCCCACAGCCACCTCGCATCGCTCTATTACGAAAACACCTTCGCCGACAGATATCTGCTTCATTTCGACGGCGATTTTCGCCGGTCAGATGAGAGCAATTCCGTAGCCACTACATACCCTGCATCGTCTAATCCGACAGTAAACTCTACCGATGAAAGGGCTTCGACTCTCTGGGCCGGGAAGCTATATCTGAATTTCCCTATCGGAAAAGGAGACTTTACCGTCGGGACACAAGACAGTTATACCCATACTTCGCTTGATTACCGTATGCTGAACAATGCTGTCAGCGAATATATTCCCTCATCACTGACTGATGCACGTCAAACTTCAGCCGCTTTGTTCGCTTCCTGGTCCCGTATGTTCGGCAAGTTCTCCCTTTCGGCGGGAGCAAGATATGAATATGTCGATTATGACTTCAAGGTCAACGGTCGCCGCGACGACGATGTCAGTCGCCGCGACCATCTGCTGACGCCCGACATATCGCTCGGATACTCTTTTAACGAAGAATCGCAGATAAGCCTCAGTTATAAAATGGCGACTGTCAAGCCGTCGTATTCACAGCTTACAGGCTCGCTTAATTACACCGGCTTGCACCAGATCGAGGGCGGCAACCCGACGCTGCGCGACGAAAGGATGCACGACATCCAGCTGTTCGGCATGTGGCGCGGGTTCATGCTTCAGGCCGATTTTACCCGTAGCCTCGACACATACGCCTTTGTCAAACAGCTATATCCGGCCGACAATCTCCAGCTGCTCATGCACCCCGTCAACATCGACGTCTCGGCCATGAGCCTCTATCTTGTCTGGAGTCAGCCCATACGTCGATGGACGCCCAACCTCACCGCCGGCATCTATCGTCAGTGGCTCACACTTGACAGCACCCGACATGACAAGCCGATTATTTCCTATTACTTCGACAATACATTCGCCCTGCCTCGCGGATGGCAGATCACAGCCAACATCAGCGGCAGGTCGCAGGGCGACATGCACACCAACCGCTTCGGTGCCTCATGGTTTACGATGGATGCGTCAGTAGGCAAAACATTTCTCAACAAATCACTGACTGTCAAGCTATCGGCGACTGACATCTTCAACACCGCCAACAACGGCTGGACGATGGACACCTATGGCATCCGTGTCGACAAACGCCAGAGCTACGACCGCCGCGGCCTCTCGCTCAACATCATCTACAGCCTCCATCCACGCAAAAGCAAATACAAAGGCACCCCAGCCTCCGAATCCGAGCTAAACCGATTGTGATAGTTAACTCACTCTTTGCTGTCGAAGCGGCGGGCGAAGTCTTTTAGGACGGAGAAGCAGGTCTGGTCGGGGGTGACGGGCACAACCGAAACATATTTCTTTGCAAGCCAATATTCGTCGGTATCGGTCGCGTCGGGTTCTTCGTTGACGAAACGCCCTGTCAGCCAATAGAACGGCTGTCCGTGCGGGTCGAGATAGCGCGCATATTCCTCCGTCCAGTGACCGTGGGCGGCGCGGCAGACCCTGACACCGACGGGGTCGACCTTGGCCGGGATATTGACGTTTAGACAGACGTCTTTTGGCAAGCCTTCGGCCAGGACTTTGGCTATAATATCTTTTACAAACGGGGTCGACATCGAGAAATCGGCTTTAAGTGAATGATGGAGCAGCGAGAAGCCCACCGACGGGATGCCGACGGTGCAGCCTTCGATGACGGCACCCATCGTGCCCGAATATGTGATGGCCGTACCCGAGTTCGACCCGTGGTTGATGCCCGAGAGAAGCAGATCGGGTTTGCGTGGAACAATTGCCGAGAGAGCCAGTTTGACGCAATCGACCGGCGTCCCTGTCACCGAAAAGATTCGCGCGCCGTTATAGTCGGGCTTCTCGTCGATCATCAGCGGGGCGCCGACGGTCAGCGCCGACGACTGACCCGAATGAGGATGCGCCGGAGCGACGACGATGACATCGCCGAATTCGGCGGCACAATCTATAAGATGTGTTAAACCTTTGGCATTGACACTGTCATCATTGGTTATCATTATCAGGGGACGTCGTTTCATTTCATCTGTATTCATTGCGTTCGGGCATTTTCCTATTGTTAATATTCGAGTGCAAATTTAACATAAATTGCGCGGATTCGCACCCTCTGTTTATCAAAAACAAGCCGCACGGGCAAATAGTTATCGACATTAGGTGTGATTTATCTACAAAAGGGCGGAAAATCGCAAGTTTCGTGGAACAATGTTTTTAGATATAAATTATTTTAAGTTACTTTGCAATGGATAAATCTACAATATAATATTAACCACATGGGAAAAATCATAGCGATAGCAAACCAGAAGGGAGGTGTCGGCAAGACCACCACCACCATCAACCTCGCGGCCTCGCTGGCCAACGAAGGCAAGAAGGTGCTCATCATCGACGCCGACCCACAGGCCAACGCCACATCAGGCTATGGCATCGATCCGCGCGAAATGAGTTCTTCTATATATGAATGTCTTGTCGACGGCTACCCTGTCAAAGGCTCGCAGGTCGCAACATGCGTCAAAGGGCTCGACCTTGTCGGCTCGCGCATCGACCTCGCCGGCGCCGAGCTTGAGCTTATCAACAAACCCGACCGCGAACGTGTGCTGGCATCCTTGCTCGCAGACATCCGCGATGACTACGACTATATCATCATCGACTGCTCGCCGTCGCTCGGCCTCATCACCGTCAACGCCCTCACGGCAGCCGATTCTGTCATAATACCCGTCCAGGCTGAATATTTCGCCCTCGAAGGCATCAGCAAACTGATGAACACCATCCGCATCATCAAATCGCGACTCAACCCCTCGCTACAGATCGAAGGCTTCCTGCTGACGATGTATGACGCGCGCCTGCGTCTCGCCAACCAGATCTACGAAGAGCTCAAAAGCTACTTCGGCGATATGGTCTTCAACACCGTCATCCCACGCAACATACGTCTAAGTGAGGCGCCGAGCCACGGACTCCCCGCCCTGCTCTATGATTCAGAGAGCCGCGGCGCCACAAGCCATATCATGCTCGCCAAAGAAATAATAGCCAAGCACAAGGGTAAATAAGCTTCAATATAAACCATCATGTCACAACCGAAAAGAAACGCACTGGGGCGAGGCCTCGGCTCTCTCATATCGATGGACGACGTACCCGCAAGAGGTTCGTCAGCCATAAACGACATCGATCTGTCGATGATAAGCCCCAATCCCGAACAGCCGCGCACGACCTTCGACGAGGAAGCTCTCGACGACCTCGCCGCCTCAATCCGCGAACTCGGTGTCATACAGCCGATTTCGCTTCGCAAGCTCGGGCCCGAGAGTTACCAGATCATCGCCGGCGAACGCCGCTACCGCGCGGCTCTGAAAGCCGGACTCAAGACTATCCCGGCATATATACGCACAGCCAACGAGGTCGAGCTGACCGAGATGGCTCTCATCGAGAACATCCAGCGCGAAGACCTCAACGCCATCGAAATCGCCCTGACTTTCAAGAAACTCATCGACCAGTATAACCTCACACAGGAACGTCTCAGCGAGCGCATCGGCAAGAAGCGCGCCACCATCGCCAACTTCCTGCGCCTGCTCAAACTGCCCGCCGAAGTACAGCTCGGTCTTCGCGACAAACGAGTCGACATGGGTCATGCCCGCGCGCTGCTGACAATCTCAGACCCGTCGCTGCAGCTCAAGCTATACAACGACACCCTGCGTCACGGCCTGTCAGTACGCCGCGTCGAAGAACTTGCCAAAGCCTACCAGAACGGCGACATCGCCAAGACCGACATCGCCCCCAAGACCGGCAGTTCACGATATACTTCAGGCGACTACGACATCCTCAAGAAGCATCTGTCGTCGGCATTCAAGACCAACGTGAAGTTTACCTGCGACAAATCGGGCAAAGGCAAAATCACTTTCCCCTTCGACAACGACGACGACCTCGAAAGGCTCATCACGCTCTTCGACACATTAAAACAGCAATAGCCTCCGCAACAAAAAATGCCGTCAAAACCAATCACTATACCCTCAATCATGTGCCGTCTGCGCACGGCCGCGCTGACGTCCATGCTCTGCGTGGCCGCCTCGGTCTCGGCCGACGTGCCTGAGGGCGAATTTCCCGACAGCATACCCGTCGGAGCGCCCATCGAAAAAGCTGCCGTCGTCGAGGGCCTCGAATTCGACACACGCGGCGACTCGCTCTCTGTCGTCAGTGCCGACACGGTCAATGTCGTCAAATACAACCCCTACGATGTGTGGGAGGAACGCGAGACAACTTTCAATCCCGACCCGACACGTGCCGTCTGGATGTCGGCCCTCTTCCCCGGACTCGGCCAGATTTACAACCGGCGTTATTGGAAACTCCCCATCGTTATCGGCGGCTTCATGGGCCTCGGCTACGCGACTTCATGGAACAACGGCATGCTCTCCGACTACACGAAAGCCTACCGCGACATCATGGATACCGACCCGTCGACCAAGTCTTACATGGACTTCTTCCCCCCCACGACAAAAGAGGAAGACCTCGACAAGACATGGCTGACAAACCTTCTGCGCTCCCGCAAGAACTTCTACCGCCGCAACCGCGACCTCTGCGTCATCTGCATGGTCGGCGTCTATCTCATAGCCATGGTCGACGCCTATGTCGACGCCTCGCTCTCGCACTTCGACGTCACTCCCGAGCTCTCCATCGATGTCTCTCCGGCCGTATTCAGAGACGGCCGGGGGGCAAAACCATCATTCGGCCTGCTCTGGGCACTGACTTTCTGACACGCTCAACCTCCATTAACCCAACGATATGCCTCAAATCAACTTCAAACGATATCTGACTGCAGTCGCCGCCTCGGCCTTCATTTTCGGCGCGACGGCACAGTCGCTCCTGACCATCAAAGATTCGATACACGACAACACCATAATCTATCCCGAAAGCTTCGAGACCGACATAAAGAAGATGCAGGAAAACTGGTATCTCCGCAACTATGCCGTCCTCGACCGCGAGGCTGACTCGCGTCCTTCGGTCGATACACCCGACGAAGTCATCATCGACCGCCTCGGCCAGTTGCCGACAGTCATCGAGATGCCTTTCAACTCCGTCGTCAAAAGCTTTATAAACATGTATGCCGACCGAAAGAAGCAACTCGTCGAGAATATGCTCGGCATGAGTCTATATTATATGCCGATTTTCGAACAGGCTCTTGACAAGCGCGGCATGCCCCTCGAACTGAAATACCTCCCCGTCATCGAGTCGGCTCTCAATCCTGTCGCAGTCTCGCGCGCCGGTGCAACGGGTCTGTGGCAGTTCATGCTTCCGACGGCTTCAGGTCTCGGCCTCGAGGTCAGCTCGCTCGTCGACGAACGCCGTGACCCCTACAAATCATCCGAGGCAGCGGCCGATTACCTCATGCAGCTCTATAACACATTCGGCGACTGGTCGCTTGCCATCGCCGCATATAACTGCGGCCCCGGCAATGTCAACAAAGCGCTCCGTAGAGCCGGCGGCGGTAAAAAGGACTTTTGGGAGATTTATCCCTTCCTGCCCGCCGAGACCCGCGGATATGTGCCCGCTTTCATCGCAGCCAACTATGTCATGACCCATTATGACAAGCACAACATCTCGCCCGCTCTGGCACGCAGACCCATCGTCACCGACACGATACACATCAGCCGCCGCATACATTTCAAACAGATCTCCGACGTGCTCGACATACCGGTCGAGGAAATCAGAGTGCTCAACCCTCAATATCGCAAAGATCTGATTCCCGGTGACATCCGTCCCTACTCGCTTGTACTGCCATCGCTTCAGGTCTACGCCTATCTTGCCAACGAAGACTCGATCGCCAACCACGACAGCTCGCTTTATGCGCGCCGCAGCGTCGTCGAACCCTCTGACGGCACCGTCACGGGCTCTGACTCGAAGGGCGAATATGTCGACGAGCTGACAGTCAAATACCATAAGGTCAGAAAAGGTGAGACCCTCGCCTCTATCGCACGTCGCTACGGCGTCACCGTCTCGTCAATCCGCAGCGCCAACAAGGTCGGCAAACGTGTCAAGACCGGCCAGCGACTCAAAATCAACACATACAAACGCCGCTACATTACTCCGACGCCTCCCGTCGCCGATTCTACCGCTGTCGTGACTGACTCTATCATCACGCCGGGTGACAGCATACCCGGCGACAGCATTATCGCCACACGTCCCGGTGCCGGCGAAATCATCGACAGCGCTTCTGTCGTCGAGAAAGAAAAAGAGCAACCCAAGCCCAAAGAGGTAAAGAAAAAACAGACACCCAAGCCAAAAGCCGTGACCCATAAAGTTCGCAGCGGCGAGAGTCTCTCGAAGATAGCCAAGCGCTACGGTGTCACCGTCAAGGCTATAAAGGTAGCCAACAACCTCAGGGTCGATAAAATCAACATTGGCCAACGCCTTAAAATACCGGCAAAATAACAAATAATCAATAACCATCACATTTCAATGAACTCAACCCAGAAAATCAATCGTGCGGCCGCCGTACCGCCCGCGAACGACGTTGACCCGGTGGAAATGCCAGACAACGCATTCCGCGAGCTGGCTGCCGACGAAACCTATCGCCCGGTGATGCATCCGGCCCGAGATTACGCCGAAGTGACACCCTACTCCGTCACCCTCGGTCTCATTCTCGCCGTCGTCTTCAGCGCCGCGGCAGCCTACCTCGGCCTCAAAGTCGGTCAGGTCTTCGAGGCCGCGATTCCCATCGCCATCATCGCCGTCGGCGTGTCTGGCGCACTGAAAAAAGAGAATGCCCTCGGTCAGAACGTCATCATCCAGTCGATCGGAGCTTGCTCGGGCGTCATCGTCGCCGGCGCCATCTTCACCCTCCCGGCTCTCTATATCCTTCAGGCCACTTATCCCGACATCACGGTCAACTTCCTCGAGATATTCCTCAGCTCGCTCTTCGGCGGCATCTTAGGCATACTCTTCTTCATTCCCTTCCGCAAGTATTTCGTCAAGGACATGCACGGCAAGTATCCCTTCCCCGAAGCCACGGCCACAACACAGGTGCTCATGAGCAGCCAGGCAAAAAACAGCACCGGCGGACAGGCCAAGACACTGCTGATAGCCTCTGTTGTCGGCGGTCTCTACGACTACATCGTCGCCACATTCGGCTGGTGGGCCGAAAGCATCACCACGACAGCCTACACATGGGGACAGGCAATCGCCGACAAGACCAAATTCGTCTTCTCGTGCAACACAGGCGCCGCCGTGCTCGGCCTCGGCTATATAGTCGGTCTCCGCTATGCCTTTGTCATCTTCGCCGGATCGATATTCGTCTGGTGGTTCATCATTCCACTGATGGGTAGCTACGGCAGCGCCGACATAGCCGCCATGAGCGCCAATGACATCTTCCGCGACTATGCCCGTCTCATCGGCATCGGCGGCATCGCAATGGCCGGCATCATCGGCATCGTCAAATCATGGAACATCATCGCCCAGGCTGTCGGACTGGCTTCTCGCGAGCTCAAAGGCTCGGCCACCGGTAAAGCCGAAATCCGCTGGCAGCGCGACATTTCGATGAAACATATCGCCTACTTCATCTTCATCGCCCTCATTGCCGTCCTCGTCTTCTTCTGGACAGGCGTCATCCATACATTCTGGCAGGCTCTGATCGCATGGCTCGTCGTCACCGTCATCGCCTTCCTCTTCACCACCGTCGCAGCCAATGCCATCGCCATCGTCGGCAGCAATCCTGTCAGCGGCATGACACTCATGACACTCATCATCGCCTCGGGCATCTTCGTCGCCATCGGCCTGCGCGGCACCTCGGGCATCGTCGCCTCGATGGTCGTCGGCGGTGTCGTCTGCACCGCCCTCTCAATGGCCGGCGGCTTTGTCACCGACCTCAAGATCGGCTACTGGCTCGGCTCGACTCCTCGCAAACAGGAGACATGGAAATTTGCCGGCACACTCATCTCGGCAGCAACTGTCGGCGGCGTCATTCTCATGCTCAACAACGTCTACGGCTTCACCGGCGACGACGCCCTCGCAGCACCTCAGGCCAACGCTATGGCAAAAGTGCTCGAACCCATGATGATGGGCGGCAGCACTCCATGGATGCTCTATATCATCGGCGCCATCCTCGCCCTGATACTCAACTGGCTCGGCGTTCCCGCCCTTGCCTTCTGTCTCGGCATGTTCCTGCCTCTCCACCTCAACACCCCGATGCTCGTCGGCGGACTCGTCTCATGGTTTGTCGGCCGCAGCAGCAAAGATCCGGCCGTCTGCAAGGCACGCAGCGACCGCGGCACACTCATCTCGTCGGGACTCATCGCCGGCGGCGCCCTCTTCGGCGTCTTCGCCGCCATCACAATCATGTGCGGACACGAAGTGCCCTCAAACGGCATGGAATTCACCCCGCAGGTACTCGGTATCGTGGCTTACGCGGCCATCATCGCCTTCCTCTACATCAGCGCCTGCAAAGCAAAGAAAAACTGATTATAACTCAATTCAGACTCCCGGTCTTAGCCTTTAACCCGGCTTTGCCGGGAGTCTTTTTCTACATCTATAAAAAATGAAATTACGTTTCCTCATCACATCCCTGCTGTTTTCCGTCATAAGCGCTGCGGCGTCAGATTTCGAGCGCGACGACGGCTTCACCCACAACCGGGCCGCCGTCAGCGGCTCACTGACATCGGTCGACACATGGCAGCTCGACTTTTCATACCACTATATGTTCTGCAAATATATCGGTGCCGGTTGCGCCATTGGTGCGTGGAAACAGATACTCCACGACGGATATCCCAGCGGTAGCGGCTGGAGCCTTAATGACGACGACAGCAAAATCTCCAACCTCTATCTCAGACCGTCGATTGTCATCAACTCTCCGATACTTTTCAAGATACGCGACGCAGGCTTCGGCATCATTGCCGAACCGGGCGTGATGATGTGCATACCCTACGAAAGCGTCACAATCGACATCATCCACGACCTTATCACCACCGACTACCGTCATGTCAGCTCAAACCGCGGACAGTGGCTCTCACTCGACTGCCGTGCAGGCCTCTGTATCAACGTCTATCGCTGCAACTTCATCATCGGCTACGAAATATCAAACCTTGACATCTTCAGCCGTCGCCGCCACATGAGCTACGACGGCATCAGCTTCGACCGCTTCTACGACCGCAGCAACGGCTTTCAGGGCGCCTTCGCCTCTCTCACCTACAACTTTTAAAGACTCGTCTATATACTTGATAAACTGCGGCCCGGGACATTTGCCCCGGGGCCGCTGCGCTTAAAATGCAGTAAGTGTGTTTATTTCACAGTGATTTTAACTGATGTCGAAGAGCTGCGCACGATATAAATTCCTTTGGTCAGGCGGTCTGTTGTCGCTGCATTGCCGGTGTAGACAATGTGACCCTGCAGGTCATAGACCGTTATCGTCTCGTCCTCGCCAAGACCGTCAACAGTTATAACGCCATCCTTAACCAAAATGCTGATATTGGGGGCCTCCGTTTCGCTGATGCCCGAGTAGTCATATTCGGCGACATTCGCGAAACCGCTCCAGGGTGTGACGCTTTTATATGCCGGAGTGTAGCCTTTGGGAACGTAAAGTGTAGCATTGTAATCGCTGAACACCGCTTCATCACAGCTTATCGGCGTCGACCACTCACAGTAGACGCTCGAAAATTTCACACCCGTAAACGCCCAGTTGCCAATCGTTACGACTGATTCGGGGATTCTAAGCTCTGTGAGAGCCGAGCAATAGGCGAAGGCGTTATTACCTATGCCAGTGACAGAATTGGGAATGGTGACAGTCTTAAGACTTGAGCAGCCCGAAAATGCATCTCTGCTGATTGACGTGACCGAAGAGGGGATTTCTACCTTGGTCAATCCTGAACATCCGTAGAAGAGTCTGTCGCTGATCGTTGTGATTTTACCGGGAAGTTCAATCTCGGAGAAGCTCGAACAGTTGTTGAAAGCTCCCATGCCAATAGATGTCACCGCGCTCGGAATTGTAATATTTGTGAGACTTCTGCAATCCGATATCGCGAAATCGCCGATTGTTGTGACAGACTCGGGTATTGACAATGTTTTAAGATTAGCACAGAATGAGAATGTACTGCCGTTTATCGCCGTGACAGATTCGGGAATTTTGATTTCTGTAAGGCTCGAACAATTATTAAACGCTCCATCACCAATCGCCGTTACAGAACCGGGAATCGTGACCGCTGCAAGATTTGAGCAACCCGAAAAGGCCCATGTCCCGATTGACGTAACAGATTCCGGTATATTTAATGACGTTATTGCTCCACAGAAACTGAATGCGCTATTTCCTATAGTAATAACGGTTGCAGGTATAGTGATATTTGTTTTGGACTGAGGACATAATATTAACAAAGTTTTGTTTTTGTCATACAGGATGCCGTCATCCGATGCATACACGCTATTATCATCGGCGACAGTTATCGAGGCCAGATTTGAGCAACCACTTATTGCACTGCCTGAAATCTCAGTCACCGAAGCGGGAATCGTCAGTGAGTTGAGGCTATTCACACGGTAAAGCGCAGCCGTTAAAACCGTTTTCACAGTCGCAGGTATTACTAAATCTTTAATCAGGCTGCCGGGAGGGCAAACTATCAGCTCAGTGACGCCCTTGTTATAAAGAAGTCCGTCAACTGAGGCGTAATTTTCGTTATTGACGGCAACGGTAATATTTTCAAGTTTCCGACATCCACTCACAAAGTCTTCGCCGATTGAGGTTACTGAAGCGGGGATATTCAATGAAACCAATTCATAGCAACTCATAAAAGCGGATTTGCCGATTGTCTTGACAGTCGCAGGCAGAGTCACAGATGCAAGGTTCGAGCAACCTTCGAAGGCATTGTCGCATATTTCGGTGACAGCGTCCGGCAGTGTTACAGTCTTTAACTCCGAGCAATACATAAAAGCACTGCCGGAAATTGAAGTAATGGTATTAGGGAGCTTCACTCCGGTCAAACTCTTTGCAAAAGCAAATGCATTTTCTTTGAGAAAGGCGACCGTGTATGTTTTCCCGTTAATTTTTACTATTTCAGGAATTATCTCCTCGCCGTTCAGTTCATTTGTGTAACCTGAAACAGCCGCGGTTGCGAGCTCACTGTCAACGATGTCATAACAAATGCCATTACGCAGGTAATCATAAGCATGGGCCGATAGTGAGACTGATAAAATTAGGATAAAGGACAAAAGAATTTTACTGAAACTTGTTTTCATGTCATTTTAGTTATTAGATTCTACGGTGTCTCCCAATCCCCCAAGAAACAGCAAACGATATAAAATGACAAAAGCGCAGGGACTGTATTGGCTTATCCAACTATCAGGCTTCTCGCATTGCCAGGGGGACGGATAAGCAACAGTCGCCCACGCTGGAAGGATATATATGCCCGTCGAACGGATGTATATAGCCATAGCGTGAGCATTGTTGCCACCCTCGTCGTCCCCTTCAAACTTTGCGAGAATTCGATAGTTAACGATGAGTTTCAATAACGCTCTTGTATATAAAATGTCTGACACCCCGAAGGGAAATCAATCACAAAGGTATTAAAAGAATTGATATTTACCGCATGCAAAACAATAAAAATGTGCTGACTCATGCAACAATGCACGGTACAACACCCCGACGACATACAAATATTATACTCGTATTATACCCGCTGTCAGTCCAGTCTGACGTGCCGGGGCAAAAAAAAAGAAGCCCGGGGAGACTGATGTCTCTCCGGACTTCGTAGAGGGGGCGGTGACCTACTCTCCCACTTTCGCAGTACCATCGGCGCGG
>CABUPJ010000013.1 GCA_902493335.1 uncultured Porphyromonadaceae bacterium | reverse complement strand
TTAACAATCTCCGACACAAATGTTAACGGAGATCTCGACCGCAAAGGTAAAAGTTAACAAAATTACAGACCTCCGGTCTGTTTTTGTAAAGAAAGCTCAGGGGGTTTATTTTATTTCTATCGTTACTGATTTGAGGGATGTGGCGTCGCGGGTGAGGAGGTAGAGGGCGAGGGATGCTGTTTGGGCTATGGTGAGATTTGTCGGGTTGAGGGCATTGGCTCTCACTGTCGCAGGGATGGCGGTGAAGTCGGGGGTTCCGAGGATGATCAGGTTCGAGACTGATGTGAGTTCAAGCAAGTGCTGTATTTCGGGTCTGAAGTCACCGCAGGCTATCATGGCTTCTATAGGGCCGCGGTCGGATATGGCTTTGGCTATGGCGTCTTCGAGGTTGCCGGTCAGAGGAATGAATCGTGCGCCTGTCGATTGGGCGAGGCGCGTGCCGAATGTCGCGTCATCGTCGATGAAAGTGACTGTGGCGCCTGTGGCGCTGAGGCGCGACATGATGGTCGGGGCGGCATCGTGACGCACGTTGTCGACGAGGATATGACGGCAGGCAAGGCGCAGCGTCACTGACGGCGCCGTGCGGGCCGCTCGGCTGACAGTGGGACGGACACCGGCACGGCGATGCTCGTCCATTTTGTTTTCAAGATAATTGTCGGCCATCAGTTGTCGCTGCGGTGGTAGATGATGCTGTTGGTGCCCGAGGGACTGACCTTGAGAGTCACTTTGGCCGACTCGATGAGGGGTATGTTGTGGAAAACGTGGCCAATCGGGGCGTTGAAGGCGACGGGATATCTGTAGCCGGCGACCATGTCGCGAATCATCTCTTCCATAGTGTTATAGCTTTCGTCGGGCTTGTAGTCGGTGAACTGTCCCACGATAAGTCCGCCGAGTTTCGCGAGCACTCCGCTGAGTTTAAGCTGATAGAGTATGCGCTCTATTTTATATATCGGCTCGGCGACGTCTTCGATGAAGAGTATGGTGCCGGGCTTTATCATGTCGTAGGGTGTGTTGATGAGTTCGGCGAGGACGGCAAGGTTGCCGCCGACGAGTTTGCCCGTGGCGATGCCGCAGCGGTCGAAGTCGTGCGAGGGGAAGGTATAGACGGGTCGCTCGCCGCGGAGGACGGCGAAAAGCGCGGCGTTGTCGGGGTCGCTGTCACCGAGGCGGATGTGTTCGGCCATCGAGCCGTGGACGCTGGCAATACCTTTTGAGTGCATCAGGGCGTGGAGGGCCGAGATGTCAGAGAATCCCACGACCCATTTGGGATCGCTGCGCAGGTCGAGACGGTCGAGACGGTCCATGATGTGAACGACTCCATAGCCGCCGCGCGAGCAGATGATGGCGCGGACGTCGGGGTCAGTGAAGGCTTTCTCGAGATCGTCGAAACGCTCGTCGGCCGTGCCGCTGTAGTGGCCGTTTTTGCCGAGGGCATGAGGCATGATGATTGCTTCCCAGCCCTGTTTGCCGAGAGCCTCGACGGCTTCTTCGACATAGACGGCCTTGACGGGTCCGGCGGGTGAACAGAATGCTATCTTGTCGCCCTTCTGAAGAGGGCGGGGGAACAGTAAGGTTTGATTTTCTTTCATAACTTAATGTATTTAGAATAGAAATGCCACATTGCCACGGCGGCTGAGACAGAGACGTTGAGAGAGTGCTTTGTACCTGACTGAGGTATCTCGATGCAGACATCGCAGGCATCGACGACACGCTGGTCGACACCGTCGACTTCGTTGCCGACGACGATGGCATAGCGTCGCGAGGCGAAATCGACCGGGAAATCCTGCAGGGCGACGCTCTCCTTGACCTGCTCGAGGCAGGCGACGGTGTAACCCGCGGCTTTCAGGTCGGCGACGGCGGCGAGGGTGTCGTCGTAATGGCGCCAGTCGACCGAGTCTTCGGCACCGAGAGCCGTCTTGTGTATCTCGGGCGACGGTGGTGTAGCCGAGATGCCGCACAGGAACAGCGCTTCGAGAGCAAAACCGTCGCAGGTGCGGAAGAGTGAGCCGATGTTGTTGAGCGAGCGCACGTTGTCGGCGACGAGAACGAGCGGCATCTTGGGTGCGCTTTTGAAGCCGTCGACGCTCAGTCGGTTCATATCCCAGATTGTCTTTTTTTCCATTATTTCTGTAACAGTCGGTTAAACAAGTCGATATATTCAGAGGCGACTGCATCGTCAGAGAAGCGGTCGGCGACGATGGCGCTGCGGCGTTCGCGTTCTTCGGCGGCACGGCCGAGGGCGAATACGATGCCCGAGGCAAAGTCGGCGGCGTCGCCATAGCGGGCGATATAGCCTGTGTCGAGGTGGTCGACTATGTCGGCTTGACCTCCACGGCCGAAGGTCACGGGGACGCATCCGGCGGCCATACCCTCGATGAGGGTGCCCGGCAGGGTCTCGTACTGTGACGTCGAGATGACGGCGTCGGCGTGGGCGTAGAGCGATGCCAGACGACGTCGGTCACTGACGGTGCCGAGGCTTATGTGCGGCAGTCTGAGACCGTCGAGAGCCGCCGGGTCGCGCATGGCGCCGTAGAAGACGGCCACGGCGTCGCTGCCCTTGTCGGCAAGGATATTGAGAGCGTCGACCGCTACCGGCAGCCCTTTTATAGGGTCGTCGAGGCGGGCGGCGCCCATGACGATGAGCTGTTTTCCCTCGGGCAGTCCGAGTTCGGCGCGCGATAGCGACGGCGACAGTGGAAATTCACCGACGGGAAAGGCGTTTGGTATGACGCTGACGTCCTCGTCGCGCAGGAGGACGCTGTCTTTAGCGCGCGAGGCGAGCCACCGGCTGACGGCGACAAAATGTATGTGCGCGCGGTCATAGAGGCGTACTTTGCGTCTGAATGTCGTGTGTGACATGTCGCGCGGGTCTTTGCCGTCTTTGATGAGCGGACAGTTGCCGCAACTGCCGAGAAAGCCCTCGCAGTCGCCGGCATGGTGGCAGACACCTGTCATGTTCCACATGTCGTGCATCGTCCAGACGACAGGTTTGCCCGAGGCGGCGATGCGGCGCACGCCACCGAGTGAGAGCATGCCCTGGTTGACCCAGTTGAGGACGACGATGTCGGCGTCTTTAATCAGGGGATGCCGGTGGAGCGGCAGTCCCGCCGTGGCGACAGAAATCTTGAACAGGTTTTTGCGGCTGAATCCGTTGTCGGCCACGATGCGCAGGTGTTCGGCGATGAAAGCCGCCTTGCGCGTCAGAGCGTTGCCGGCGAGGGCGACGCGACTGTCGGCCGTTGCCCGGCGAACGACGAGCATGCGGGCGTCGACGCCTGCGCGGCAGAGGGCTTCCATCAGGCGGTAGGTGACGACCGAGGCGCCTCCGAGGGTGTCGCTGTGGTTGACGAGAGTGACTTTCATCTTGCGCGGCGGTGTTTGAGTTGTGAAAGCATCTGAGCCGGATGTATGCCTTCGCGGCGGACGACATAATAAACGAAGGCCGCGAGGATGACAAAGCGTAGGGCGAAAGCGACTGGACGGCTGTCGGGCATGCAGTACATGCCGACGACGTAGCAGACGGCGGCGACGGCGAAATAGCCGAGGATGCGGCCGGTCGGGTAGTCGATGGGATGGTAGCGTCGACCGACGAAATAGCTCGTCACCATCATCGTGAAGTAGCTCGCCAGAGCGGCGAGGGCGCAGCCCATGTAGCCGATGTGAGGCACGAGCAGAGCGTTGAGCGCCAGGGTGACGGCGAGGCCGAGGAGCGAGAACCACATACCCCAGACGGTGCGGTCGGTGAGCTTATACCAGAGCGAGAGATTGAAGAAGATGCCGAAAAAGAGTTCGGCGAGCATTATTATCGGCACGACCTTGAGGCCGCTGAAATATTTCGGCGAGATGAAATATTTGAGTATGTCGAGATAGAACATCACCCCGAGGAAAAGCACCAGGGCGAAGACGATGAAATATTTCATGGCGTCGCTGTAGGCGCGGTAGCTCGACTCGCCGCGCTCCTTTGCCTGCGAGAAGATGAAAGGTTCGTAGGCGAAACGGAAGGCCTGGATGAACATCACCATGACGATGCCGATCTTGTAGTTGGCGCCGTAGATGCCGAGTCCTTCCATGGCCTCGGCGGGGTCTGAGACGAGGCTCGGATAGATGATCTTGTCGATGGTCTGGTTCATGATGCCGGCGATGCCGAGCACAAGGAGCGGAGCCGAGTAGACGAGCATCTCGCGGAGCAGGCGGCCATTGAAGCGGTAGCGCACGCAGGTCAGTTCGGGCAGCATCATCAGCAGGTTGACGACCGAGGCGATGAGGTTAGAGAGGAAGATATAGCCGATGCCGAAGGTCGGGTCGTAGAACCACGACACGGTCGCCGGCGCCACCTTCATCAGCCACGGGCAGGCGAGGATGAAGAAAAGGTTGAGGCCGATGTTGAGACCGATATTGACGAGACGAATCAGGGCGAACCGCATCGGGCGCTTCTTATAGCGAAGATAGCTGAAGGGTATGGCGAGGAAGGCGTCGATGGCGACGCAGACGGCCATGATCATGACGAACGAGGGCCTGTCGCCGCACTCCATGAAGACCGAAACCGGCTGCAGGAACGCGGCCACGGCGATGACGAAGAGCGTCGAGGTGACGGCCAGCGAGATGAGCGAGGTCGTGTAGACCTCGTCGGGATTTTTCCAGCGCTCGTGGTTCGAGAAGCGGAAGAAGCCCGTCTCCATACCGTAGGTGAGAATAATCATCGCCAGGGCGACGACAGAGTAGACGAAGGTGACGACGCCGTATTCGGCCACCGGGAAGACGATGGTGTAGAGCGGCACAAGACACCAGTTGAGAAAGCGGCCTATGATAGAACTGACGCCATAGACGGCCGTGTCTTTGGCGAGAGATTTTATTCCTGCCATGATGGATTCAGTCGTTGTTGAAATCGAAAAGTCCGCCGTCGCGGCGAGTGCCGCCTCCGAGGTGTTCGTAGGCGAGGTCGGTGACTTCGCGTCCGCGGGGTGTGCGTTTGATAAAACCCTCTTTGATGAGGTAAGGTTCGTAGACTTCTTCGACCGTTCCGGGGTCTTCGCCGATGGCTGTGGCTATTGTCGACAGGCCGACCGGGCCACCCTTGAATTTGGTGATTATCGTCGTCAGAATCTTGTTGTCGATCTCGTCGAGACCGTAGTGGTCTATATTGAGAGCCTCGAGGGCATATTTTGTGATTTCGAGGTCGATGACACCCGAGCCTTTGACCTGGGCGAAGTCTCTGACGCGCCGGAGCAGGGCGTTGGCGATACGCGGTGTGCCGCGGCTGCGCATGGCGATCTCGCCGGCGGCCTGCGAGGTGCAGGTGATGTTGAGCAGCTTGGCCGAGCGCATGATGATGTTTGAGAGTACTTCGTGATCGTAGTACTGGAGATGGCTCTTGATGCCGAAACGGGCGCGCAGCGGCGATGTCAGCAGGCCGCTGCGGGTCGTTGCGCCCACAAGAGTGAAGGGGCTGAGGGTCAGCTGGACGCTCCGGGCGCCGGGGCCCTTGTCGATCATGATGTCGATGCGGTAGTCTTCCATCGCCGAGTAGAGGTATTCCTCGACAACAGGACTGAGACGGTGTATCTCGTCGATAAAGAGCACGTCGTTCTCCTCGAGCGAGGTGAGTATGCCGGCGAGGTCGCCGGGCTTGTCGAGCACGGGGCCCGATGTAATCTTCATGCCGACGCCGAGCTCGTTGGCGATGATGCCTGCGAGAGTCGTCTTGCCCAAGCCGGGCGGGCCGAAGAGCAGAATATGGTCGAGAGCCTCGCCGCGCATCTTGGCCGCACCGACAAAAACCTTGAGGTTTTCGACGATTTTGTCCTGACCGCTGAACGATTCGAAGCGGCCCGGACGCAGGGCTTTCTCTATCTCCTGCTCGGAGCCGCGGGCGGCGTTGGCGCGTATGTCAAAGGGTTCGCTCATATTTAACGAATATCTATTTTATCGAGTATCTTTTTGTAAATCACTTCGGGTTTGATGGCTGTCATGCAGAGATAGTCGCCCCGCTGACACGGCTTGTCGCCGAAGACAGAGCAGGGGCGGCAGGTCATCGGCAGCTGTATCATGTCGCTGTCGCTCTGACGCCAGCCTCTGAAGCCGCAGTATGAGTGTGTCGCGCCCCAGATGCTTATCGTCGGGGTGGCGGTGATAGAAGCGAGGTGCATGTTGGCCGAGTCCATCGACACCATGACGTCGAGATGGTTGATGAGAGCCAGTTCGGCCTTGAAGCCGTATTTTTTGCCTGCGAGATTTCTGACACGCGGATATTTTGACTCCCAGGCGTCGAGGATTTTTTTCTCGTCGCCGCCTCCGCCGAAGAGAAATATCTCTGTATCGGGATTTTTCTCAGACAGCGAGGCTACGACGACCTCCATCTTCCCGGGCGGATAGATTTTGCCCGTGTGAGCTGCGAAAGGTGCGATGCCGACCCACTTCACGCCGGGATGCTTCGGAGCCGATATGCTGTCGAAAAGCGTCGTATCGGCTTTTGCGGGGCCGTCGTAGAGGCCGTTGAAACGCTCGCTCACGGGAAGGCCGGCTTTATGGAAGACGGCGCGGTAGCGGGCGCGCGACGAGTCGAGCGGCAGCATGATTTTGTTTCTCTGGCGTGTCAGGGCGCGTTTGTTTGCACGTCCTTTGTTGATTGTCACGACTCTGACGCCGCGCAGACGGCAGAAGAGCGACATGATTTTGGTACGCAGTACATTGTGGAGGTCAAGCATGCAGTCGGGCTTATACTGGCCGATAAGCTCCGATGTCAGGCGTCTCAGACCCGACGGGCCTTTGTAGTCGTTCTTGACGTCGGCGCCGACGACGGTGAGATTTGCCGGCGCGTTGACAAAGAAGCCGGTCATCGCCGGCCGCGTCACCATCACGAAATTTACGTCGGGATAGCAGCGGCACGCGCTGTAGAGTACGGGCACGGTCATGGCCACGTCGCCCATGGCCGAGAAACGCACTACAAGAACGCTGACCAGACCGCGGTCGTTGCCGCTACTTTGGCTGTTTCGAGCCATAGAGCACGGGGTTGGTGTCCTCGTCGTTATACATCTTCATCTGACGGTAGACTTTCATGTATTTGCGGCCGGCGGCGATGTCGTCGAGGAGGGTGTCGATGGCCGATGTGAGGTCGGCGCGCTGTTCGAGGAGTACGTCGAGCTTGGCCTGACAGCGTGCCTTGTGGGCCGCGTCGGCGTCGGGACGCTCGGTCTCGGCCTTCATATGGTAGATCTTCAGCGCCAGTATCGACAGGCGGTCGAGCGCCCAGGCCGGGCTCTCGGTGTTGATTGTGGCGTCGGCTGCGACCTCGACGTCTTTATATTTGTGACGGAAATATGTGTCGAACTCCTCGACCATGTCGGTGCGGTCTTGATTTGACCTGTCGATGCGTCTTTTCAGGGCGAGAGCGGCCACGGGATCGATTTCGGGGTCGCGGATTATGTCTTCGAGGTGCCACTGCACGGCATCGATCATGTTTTTGGCGTAAAGAGTGTGGTCGATGGTGCCATCGGCATAGGGATTGGCAATCACGGCGTCGACGTCGTCGTATTTATGATAATCGGCGGTCGAACGCTCGAAAATTTCATAACATTTTTCGGCAAAAGTCATCTTGGGATAATGTTGTCGTTAGTTTGGAAAAAATAGATTAGACACAAAATTAAACTATTTTTCTGAAAAGGATGTCTCAATGGTAAAAAAACTCACTAATTTTGCAGTTACAAATGGAAACTAAAGGAATAACCGTCTATTGTGCGTCGAGCACGGCAGTCGCCGACAGCTATTTCGAGGCTGCCCGGGAGCTTGGCACACTTATTGCCCGCAGCGGCCTCCCTCTTGTAACGGGCGCCGGCAACATGGGGCTCATGGGTGCCGTCAACGACGCCGCTCTGGCTGCCGGAGGTGTCACTGTCGGTGTTATACCGCGATTTATGGTCGAACGCGGCTGGCATCACACCGGACTGTCGAGGCTGATTGTCACCGACGGCATGCACTCACGCAAGGAGACGATGGCCTCGCTGGCGCGCGGCGTCATCGCCCTGCCCGGCGGCATAGGCACATTCGAGGAACTGATGGAGATTATCACCTGGCGTCAGCTCGGTCTCTATGACGGCAATATCGTCATTTATAATGTCGACGGCTATTATGACAATCTCCTCGCCATGCTCGGCACCGCCGTTGAGCGCGGTTTCATGAAAGCCGACCACAGGCGGCTATGGTCGGTCGCCGCAGATGCCGCCGAAGCCGTCACTATGGCGACAGCCGAACCGGCGACACTCACACTCACCCCTAAATTCTGACCGCAGTGACCCACGCCGATTCCCTGAACACATCGCCGGCTCCGATACAGCAGACAGATACGGCCTTGACGCCGCTCTTCGACATCGACTCGATAGCGTCGCATCTGCCCGTGGCCGACACGGTCACATGTGTAGCCGCCGACAGTGTCGCCGCGGTCGCTACAGTCGCGGAGCGCGATCCTGACGCGTGGCTCGACGGCATCGAGGGGGCGTCGCGCCAGACCGGCATAGGCCGTGATTCGGGAATTCTGACGATACTTGTGCTGCTCTTTGTCTTCCTCGCCCTCAACGTCAGGAACAGCCGCCATATGTTCTCGCACTTCTTCGACGAGCTCGGTTCGTTCAAAGACCGAAACAACGCCTTCGACGAGCATACGTCGAACGAAACCCGTCTGACGCTGCTGCTTATCGGGCAGTTCATAGTCTGCGCCGGCATTCTACTCTATGTCACGGCGACAGTCGAGAGCCGTCCCGACGACATCGGTATATTCACCGGCGTTGCACGCACGTCAGGGCTTATGGCCGCATACTATATATTTCAACTCGCAGCCTACAATACAGTGGGTTATATATTCACCTCGTCCGAACGGCGGGCTGCCTGGATAGCCGGCTTCAACGCCTCGCAGTCGATGCTCGGGCTGGCTCTTATCATTCCGGTTCTGCTGGCAGTTTTTTATCCGTCAGCCGATAAGGCTGTCATTGTGATAGCCGCAACCCTCTATTTTATAGCACGACTTCTGTTTATTGTCAAAGGTTTTAGAATTTTTTTCATAAATTTTTCGTCTCTGCTCTATTTTATTTTGTACCTTTGCGCCTTAGAAATAATTCCTGTATTATTTGTATATAAGATGGCCTTGATGATAGTCTAAGGCCCCGTTAAATTCTGTAACGCACACAATAGTGAAAATAAACAAGATACTCGTTTCTCAGCCCAGACCCGCATCTGAAAAATCACCGTATTTTGAAATTGCAGACAAATACGGAGTAGAAATTGTTTTCCGTCCTTTTATAAAAGTCGAAGGCTTGAGCGCCAAGGAATTCCGTCAGCAGAAAGTGTCGATTCTCGACCATTCGGCAGTGATTTTCACCGCCAAGACCGCTATCGACCATTTTTTCAGGCTTTGCGAGGAAATGAGAGTGAATATCCCCGACACGATGAAATATTTCTGCACGAGCGATACCATCGCCAACTATCTGCAGAAATATATCGTCTATCGCAAACGCAAGATTTTCTCGTCGAAGACCGGCCATCTCGCCGACCTTCTGCCCTCGATGCTCAAACATAAGAACGAGAAATTTCTCTTTGCCGTCTCTGATGTCAACAACGGTTCTGACTCTCAGCTTCTCGCCGACAACAATCTCACCTACACGCGTGCGGTGATGTATCGCACTGTCAGCAATGACTTTGCCGCCGACGAGCCGTTTGATTACGACATGCTTGTCTTCTTCAGTCCCCAGGGCATCGAGTCTCTGTCGAAGAACTTCCCCGATTTCAATCAGGGCGATATCAAAATCGCCACTTTCGGCGCCACTACCGCCAAAGCTGTCAAAGACGCCGGGCTGCGCCTTGACATCGAGGCTCCGTCGGTCGAGGCTCCGTCGATGACAGCCGCCCTCGATTTATATCTGTCGAAAACGGCCGGCAAGTGATAAAAACCAGGCTATATAAGAAAGAAAAACTTTGTTCCGCTGTCGCAATCGAGCAACTCTTTAGCCGCGACAGCCACACTGACGGTGCGCTTGCCTATCCGCTGCGCGCCGTTTGGCGTCTTAATCCCCGCCGCAGCAGCGACGCGCCTCTGTGTTTTCTCGTTTCTGTTCCCAAAAAGCGCCTGCGCCATGCCGTCGACCGTGTCGCCATGCGCCGCCGTGTCCGTGAGGCCTACAGGCTCAACCGTCATGATGTCGCGCTGCCCGACGGTGTCAGAATCGACATCGCCTTCATCTATGTCGCTTCGGGGCTGAAACCTTATCAGAGTGTCGAGAGCGCTGTCCGCCGTCTGCTTGAAGCTGTCGCCGCTTCTGTGAACACTCCGGCAAAGATATCTGAATCTCTCTCCTCTTCCTCCTCGCAAGATGAAAACAGGCCCGGTTAAAAGAATCTGCAAGTCGGCCGACAGAATCGCCGTCGCTCTACTCAGTCTGCCTATACTTTTTTACCGCGGAGCCATCTCGCCGATGCTGCCTCCGAGTTGCCGCTATACACCGACATGCAGCCGGTATGCTCTCGAGGCCCTGCGCCGCCACGGCGCAATCAAAGGCTCGTGGCTCGCCATCAGACGCATCCTGCGCTGCCATCCATGGGGCGGCAGCGGTTATGACCCTGTGCCATGATACGACGCGACATCACAGACTTCGACGACGTCCACACCCACAACCGCCAGGCAGGCGCCAATGCCGTCATAAACCTTTATGCCGGCGAGCAGCCAGATGACCCGGGCCGATTCTACAGCATAGGCATACATCCCTGGCATACGGCCGGCATGAGCGACGCGCGGCTCGATGAACTGATAGCGTCGATGCGCCTCGCCATAGAGGCACACCCCAACGTCGTGGCCGTCGGCGAAGCCGGCATCGACCGCCTGCGGGGAGCCGATTCTGAGCGCCAGGAGGAGATATTCATGCGCCAGGTCGGTCTGAGCCGCGAATACGACCTGCCGCTCATCATCCACGCCGTCAAATCTTACGACAGACTCATCGCCCTGCGACGGCGTCTGCGCCCGTCTCAGCGCTGGATTATCCACGGTTTCCGCGGCAAGCCCGAACTGGCGAGAATGTTGCTCGACGCCGGTTTCGACCTGTCGTTGGGGCGTCTTTACAATCCCGCCACTCTGATAGCAATCCCGGCGTCGCGGCGCTTCGCCGAGACCGACGAGGATTTTTAGAATTCATTCATGACGATTACGATGCGACGGTTGTCGGTCGTGACGAGACAGTACCAGACGGTCGCGTTGTCGCTGCTGCGCGCCTCTGCGGCGGCATAGCGTAGCGCCAGCGGTTCGCCGTCGACTGTCAGTGAGGCTTTTTCGAGTCTTAAGGGGATGGAGGCGGCCTGTTCTCCCGCGTCGAAGACGATGCGGCGTCCGGCCGTGATGTCGACGATGGTATATCGTCCGCGCCCGTCTGTCTCGAAGATGACGCCGCCCTCGTCATAGCGTAGCGTCAGACCGTCAGAGACATATCTCATCGACCTGTCGCCGAGCTGGTCGCTGATATCGGGAGCGCGGTCGGTCTGTGTGACGGTGACTTTGACGGTGAGCGGTGCCGGGCGCCCGACATAGACGCTTACGATGACGCTCCCTGCGCCTTTGGCTTCGACGATGACCTTGCGACGGCTGATGTCGGCCTCGGCGGTGACGACGCTTTCGTCAGACGAACTGACAGTGAAGGCGTCGGCGTCGCTGACGGTGATTTCGGCGCGTTCGCCGGTTTCGAGGGTGATTTCGGCGGCGCTCAGCGAGGGATTGACGACAATCTCTTTGCGGTCTTTGCCGCAGCCGGCGAGGAGGAGGATTAGAAATATGGCGGTGAGAAGCTGTTTCATGGCCTGACATGGATTATGAGTGTGCCGCGGAGTCGTCGGTTGTTATAGGCTATGACATGTCGGCCTGTGCCCAGGTCGCTAAGACTTATGCTCTCCTCCCCGACAGTTTTGCCGTCGACAGTCCACGTCACGTCTGAGGCTATATAAGGACTGTAGAGAGTCAGAACGCGGTCGGCGGCGATGGAATATACGGCTTTGAGCGGCCGGCGCGGCTCTTCGCTCTCTGACGGCGGTGTGTAGGGCTGTCCGACGCTGTCTCCCCAGACATATTCGACAAGTTCGGGCATAGAGACAAATGGGTTGCCGCAGCCCTGTGCCTCGCTTATCACCCTGTCACGCTGACGCTCGAAGTCGTCGACCGGGTCGTCGCGGTGCCACGCGAGCAGCAGACGCCGGGTGTAGAGGTTGAGCAGCGGCCAGTCGCCGTCGAGGTATATCATCGGTCCGTAGCTTTGCCAGAACGACATCGGCCAGACGGCGGCCATATACATGAAAATGCGGGCGAAGTCACCCTTGTAGCAGTCGGCGGGCTCGAAGACATTGGTCTCGGTCGAGGCTATCGTGGCGATGCCGCTGCGCCAGAATCCGTTATCGCAGAGGGCTTCTTCGACCTTGCCGGGCGGATAGTCGCGTTTGTGGGCTATGACATCGAAGTTGGCCGGCACAAGGTTGACGAGATCTCTGACGACGCTGTCGCCGTAGACGCCGCCCCACCATGCCGCCGGCGCTACCGGCAGCAGTTCGATGCCCTGCGGCGGTTCGACGGCGATGTTGCCGAGCCGATAGTCGCGGCTGTCTGAGTAGAAGTCGGTCAGCGACCCGTCGTCTCTGACAGCATAGCGGCCGGTTACGGCCCATGCGCCCGAGGCCCCGAGGGTTGAGGTGACGAGCGCCGTGGGGCGTATCAGTCTGATTTTAGCTGTAATCTCACGGCCTGTCAGTCCGCGGAAATCGTCAGGCACGGCGGCTGCTGACGACAAGGCTGCCAGGCTTATAAGCAGAATCGATGTCGCCTGATTTATCATGCCGCTCCCTGTGATGGCGGGCGCACGCCGGTCCGGGGAGCCGAGACGTTGAACCGCCGTGTAAACCGTCGGCCCGTCGCCGGGTCGGTGATGCTGACAATGCCGTCGCCTATGGCAATCACGGCGCGCTGTAGGGCGGCCGCCTCGGGCGGTATCATCAGTATGGCGCGCACACGCCCGTTCTGGTCGCAAATCTGCACGCCCGCGTCTGTCACGGTCCACAGGTTGCCCTTCGAGTCGAAGGCCATGCCCGAGACGGTCAGCTGTGTCGGCGTGTAGCTGTGGAGATAGTAGAAGCGCTGGCCATAGCGGCGTTCGCCGGTGGTTCTGTCGATTATATATTGACTGAGCCAGTTGCCGCCGGCATCGGCCACGGCGACGAGGCTGCCGTCGGGATAGACGGCCTCGACGACGTCGTCAGTCGCCGCAACAGTCGCCGACTGCTCTGTTTTCCAGATCCGGTCGTCGGTGAGTATCTCTTTGAGCAGGCCATTGCCGCTCGGTTTTGCCGCCAGCGGCCGGCTCCAGAGAGTCGTCATCATGTCGGCGAATATCTCGTTGCTGCGTCTGACGCTATGGACGCCCTCGCCCCAGTCGAACGAGCAGTCGTAGCCTGCGAAATCGAGCGCTGTGCCCAGCATGGCGTTGGCCTCGTACCAAGAACCGAAAATCGGGTTCCAGCAGTCGTCATATCCGTCCTGGATGAAGAGTCTGATGTCGCGCGGCTCTGATTTGCGCACGAGCGCTTGAAGCTCGTTGCCGCCGCGCATAGGTACGAATGTGCCGCAGCCGCTGTAGACCTTGCCGAAGAGATCGGGGCGGTGCCATGCGGCCACGAAAGCGGCGATGCCGCTGCTGCTGAGGCCCATTATCATGCGCTGCTGCGGGTCGTCGGTGATAGTGGCGCGTTTGCCGACGATTGTTCTGACGGCGGGCAGCAGCTCGGTCTCGAGAAAGGAGGCAAAACGGCCGTCGATGGCGTCGAACTCGTTGCTGCGGTTATATCTGACGACTTCGCCGTCGGCGTCACGCACGACGCCGGGCTGGAGGAAGACGCAGACGGTCGGGGGCATCACGCCGGCCCGGGTCAGGCTGTCGATATGGGCCGAGGCGTTGCACAGCTCGCCGTCGAGTCCGATATACAGGGCGCAGGTGTCGCCTGCGGCAATGCCTGCGGGAACGGCGACAACATAGCTGTGGGTCGTCCCGGGATATATGGCCGAGCTGTCAAGCGACGCCTCGGTCTTGTCGTAGGCGGCGTCGGCGATGATGGCCGATGAGGCCGCCACGAGCGTGAGCAGCAGTTTTTTCATGGCAAAAAATTATAAGGAGTTCTCTTAAAATTTCATGATGGCCTCGACGGCAAGGCGGTATGAGAGTTCGCCGAATCCGGCGATTGTGCCGCGGCATACGGGGGCTATGAGCGAGCGGTGTCTTATTTCCTCGCGGGCCGCGATGTTGGAGAGATGTATCTCGACCACGGGCGTCTCGATGGCGGCGATGGCGTCAGCGATGGCGAGCGAGGTGTGGGTATAGGCTCCGGCGTTGAGGGCGATGCCTGCATATTCGCCGCCGAATCCGGCCTCATGGAGGCGGTCTATGATCGCTCCATCGCAGTTGCTCTGGAAGTAGTCGATCGTGACTTCAGGACAATCGTGACGCAGCGTGGCGATGATGTCGTCCATCGTGCGTGAGCCGTAGATCTCGGGTTGCCGCCGCCCCGTGAGGTTGAGATTGGGGCCGTTGATGACCAGAATTTTCATGTTGTGTATATGTTTATTTTTTGACCTGGACGTGATGTGTCGGCGGCAGGGTGGCGTTGCGCTGCTCGACGGCGTCGATGACCTCGTGGGCCAGATGGATGAATGACATCGATGTCATGGTGTCGGCGGCGGCGATGGGGTCGCCGTTGTCGCTGTGTTCGCCGACAGAGGCGACGAGCGGTATCTGTGCCAGCAGACGTACACCGAGTTCCTCGGCGAGTTTGACGGCGCCGCCTTCGCCGAAGATATAGTAGCGTTCGTCGGGATGGGCTTCGGGTGTAAACCAGGCCATATTCTCGACGATGCCGAGGACAGGAACGCCGATTTTCTCGTCTGAGAACATCGCGAGACCTTTGCGTGCGTCGGCCAGGGCTACCTGCTGGGGTGTCGAGACGATGACGACGCCGGTGATGCCGAGGGTCTGGACGAGGGTGAGGTGGATGTCGCTCGTGCCGGGAGGCATGTCGATGAGGAAGTAGTCGAGTTCGCCCCAGTCGGCCTGCTCGATGAGCTGTTTCAGGGCGTTCGAGGCCATGGTGCCGCGCCATACCACGGGACTGTTCTTGTCGACGAGGAAGCCGATCGACAGGAGCTTGACGCCGAAGCGTTCGACGGGTATGATTTTGTTGACGCCGTCGACTTCGTGCATGTAGAGCTGTTCGTCTTCGACACCGAACATTTTGGGTATCGACGGGCCGAAGATGTCGGCGTCGAGGAGGCCAACCGTATAGCCTTCACGGGCGAGGGCCACGGCGAGGTTGGCCGCGACGGTCGATTTGCCGACGCCGCCTTTGCCTGACGATATGCCGATGATATTTTTGACGCCGGGCAGCGGGTCGGTCTTGGGGGCCGGAGCGGCCTGACGGGTCTTGACTTTGATGTCGGCCTCGATGTCGGGCGACGCGAATGTGCGCAGGGCTGTTTCGGCCGATTTGACGATTGACTTGATGAAGGGGTCGGTCGGTTTGTCGAAAATGAGCGAGAAGCTCACTTTGTTGCCGTCGATGCGCAGGTCGTCTTCGACCATGCCGGCCTCGACGATGTTTTTGCCCGTGCCGGGATAACGTACCGTCGCGAGGGCGTCATGTATGAGTTTGGGATATAGTGTCATGATATTTATGTTTTTATGTCATTCTTTATTGAGGAGGGCAAGCTGGTCGGGCATACACTGGGCTATGCCGCGCGGATAGCTGTGATAGTCGTCTCGGTCGATGTCGCTGTCGTCGACGGGTTCGATGCGGCGGTCAGACGGCAGCCGGAAGGAAATATATTTTATGGTCTTGCCGCGGGCGAGCCACTGCTGTTCGTAGTATGTCTTGATTTCTTTGACGGGATTGTTGTCGGCCGTGGCATAGAGGTCGTCGGTCTCGTCAATGACCTCGAGGCCGTTGGCGGCGACAAGACGCGAGGTGTATGTGTAGAGGAAAGGACTGTCTGTCTTGAGGTTGATGATGCCTCCGTCGCGCAGAATGCGGGCGTAGATGCCGAGAAAACGGTCTGATGTCAGGCGTTTGGTCGCTTTTTTCATCTGCGGGTCGGGGAAAGTTATCCATATCTCGCTGACTTCGCCGGGAGCGAAGAAAGCGTCGATGAGTTCGATTGAGGTGCGCAGGAAAGCGACGTTCGTCATGCCCGAGGCCACGGCTTCGCTCGCACCTGTCCACATGCGCGCACCCTTGATGTCGACGCCAATATAGTTGCGGTCGGGACGGCGGCGCGCAAGACCGACGGTATATTCGCCCTTGCCGCATCCCAGTTCGAGCACAATCGGATTGTTGTTGCCGAAATAGCGTTCGTGCCATTGTCCCCGCAGTTCGAAGCCCTCGTTGCGCAGGCGCGAGAACGGATACTGGAAGACACAGTCGTATGTCTCCATATCGGCGAATTTCTTGAGTTTGTTCTTTCCCATTGCCGCTTATTTACGAATGATTTTGAGAGCTTCGCGCACACCGTCGAGTCCGTCGGCAACGACAATGAAGATATTGCCGTTACGGCCTTCGGTATCAAATGTCAGCCGGCACTCGGCTCCGTCTGTAGCGGTCGAGGCCAGGCAGCGGCCGTTGAGGTCATAGAGGCTCACGCGGCGGTTGAGACAGCTGAGGACAGTGAGGATGTTGCCGTTGAAGTGTGCTTCGAGGCGTCGCGTCGTGTCGGCGACTGGCAAATCGACGGCATTGGTATAGGTGGGCGATGTTATCTCGAATTCCTGCCACTGCGGAGCGGCTGCAAAGTCATGGAATGTATCGTCAGAGACATTGAGTCTGGCATTGGGCTGGTCGACGCCGCGCCACACGTCGCGGCCGGTCTGAGGCACACCGGTGAGGTCAGAGGCCTCGACCTCGGATAGGGCCAGACAGCGTGCCATGGCGTAATCGCCGACGGTCTCGCAGGCTGCCGGCAGTGTTATCGTGGCGAGGTTCTCGCATCCGAGGAAACAGCCGGTGCCGAGTGTGGTGATGGCCGGCCCGAGACTGACGGTCGTGATTTCGCGGCAGTCGATAAAAGCATAGTCGCCTATCGTGGTCAGTTGTCTGCACATCACGAGATCTGCCGTCGTCAGGCCTGTGTTTGCGAAAGCTTCGGCGCCGATGGCAGTGAGCTTTTCGCCGAACTCGAAGGCGGTGAGCTTCCGGCAGCCTGAAAAGGCTTTGGCTTCTATAGCCGTGAGGGCTTCGGCGCCTTCGACAGTTTCAAGAGCCCAACAGCCATCGAAGGCCGACGCCGGCAGTGTGGCCGTCGAGTTGAGGTTTGCCGTCGACAGCGCCTGACAGTTACTGAAGAGATGCGATCCGAGGACGGTCTTTTCGTTGAGTGTGACACTCCTGAGACTCTGGCATCCGGCGAATGCTCCCGTGCCCGCCGTGCTGACATTGTCGGGAAGCGTCAGAGATGTCAGAGCCGTGCCCTCGAAAGCCATGTCGCCGATATTCAGGCCTGGTGTTGCCGGCAGAGTCACTTCTTTTATTGCCATGCCGGCAAAAGCTCCTTCGGGGATAAGATTGGCTGCGAAATGTGACACACCGTTGATCTTCGTGCCTTCCGAAGCCACAATCGTCACGTCGGCCAGATTGAGCGTCGTGAGCGCCGGCATCGAAGTGGCGATAAAATTGAAATCGGTGGCGTCGGCCTGTCCCGTCAGCTTAAGTTCGGTGACGGTGGCCGGATTGTCAATCAGTGTTCCGAGAGTTCCGGCTTCATTGATATTGACCGTGACGGCCCCGGCGCAGACGTATGCGGCCAACGAAAGGAATATTGTTGTAGAAAGACGATTCATAAAGGAATACAAGTTTTTTTGTATCACAAAATTACACAAATTTTCCGTCAGACTCTCATTAACGGCTAAAAATATCGTCAGAATGCCGAAATATGGAGTAACAACAGGCGGAAATAACAAAGGCGGCCGTGTGGGCCGCCTTTGTTTATTGTCGATGGCTGATACAAGGGCTGAAGCCCTTGCTCCATAGGTTATTACTTCACGAGGACTTTGCTGACTTTGCTGCCCTGACGGCGGATATAGAGGCCGTTCTCGGGGTTGGCTACGCG
Source organism: uncultured Porphyromonadaceae bacterium (assembly GCA_902493335.1). Taxonomy (GTDB): domain Bacteria; phylum Bacteroidota; class Bacteroidia; order Bacteroidales; family Muribaculaceae; genus CAG-873. The sequence continues at coordinate 53,765 of CABUPJ010000013.1, read as the reverse complement.
TACGCCCTGGAGGTTGTAATATTCGACGGGTTCGTTGGCATCGAAGTTGATGTCTTCGACTGCGCCGACTTTGTCAAGACCTACAGTGAGCGAGAAGATGTCGACGCGGTCGGTCGTTGTCTCGAATTTAGCTTCGGTGACGTCACCTGTGGCGAGCCAAAGAGCGTCTTCGGCGTCGTCGAGGGCTGTGCCGTTTTCAGTCATTGTTGTCAGTTTAGAGCCGACGAACGATACATATTTGATGACATAGCCTTCGGCTGCCTTGACTGTAACCGAACCGCCGTTCTTGTAGAGACGGAGCTGATTGCCTTTGTTGTAGTCTTTGTAGAGACGTGTTGTTGTCGAGCCGTCGGTGAACGAGATGGCTGCATTGCCGGCTGTGAAGGTGAGGTCAGAGACTACGATAGCGCCTTCCTGCCCGTCGCCGGGATTCTGCTGGGCGGGGTTGAGGGTTGTCGGGTTGACAAAGTCAAACATGGCTGTCTCGGCGACTGCGGGGAGTGCCTTGACGGTGTATGTCGCTGTGGCTACCGAGCTGTTGACCATCTCTTCTTTAACGGCGAAGGCTTTGACTGTTGTTGTCTCGTTGATTGTGATGGGTCCGTTGTAGAGAGTCGACTGGATTGTGGGTTCTGTGCCGTCGAGGGTGTAGAAGATCGATGCGCCTTCAGTAGCACATGTGATTTCGACTGTTGTGCCGGCGGGAACAGTGCCTGCGGCTACCGAGAAGACGGGAGCTGCGACTACTTCCTGGCCTGAGGCGCTTGTGATCTCGACGGGATAGAGCTGGACGTTGCCGTTATAGACAGCTACGATACCTTTGAGTGTGAGGTTCTCACCCGTGGTGACGGTGACGACGTCATAGTAGCGTTCGTCGTTAAACTGGTTGTAGAGCACTGCGCTGCCTGTAGCGTCGGTGACGGTGAAGTTGCGGGCGTCAGCTCCGGCGGTGATTGTCACGTTGGGGATGACGACGTAGTTGTTGACCATGTCGGCCGAAAGTTCTTCGAGAGCGATTTCGTCAGGCTCGATGGCTGCGCCGGCTGTGCCTGCCTTGAATGTCTCGGCGACGAGGTTTTTCATCTGGAACTGGCCGTTGGTGCGGTTTTCGTAGAGACCTGTGATGCCGCCGGGAATTGTCATGCCGTTGGTGTATTTCTCGGTGAGGTCACCGTAGACGAGGAGGACGCCGCTGTTGTCTTTGATGTAGAGATAACGGCCGTTCTGATATACGGCGTTGACGCTGCCGCTGATGGTGGTGTTGGCTTCGGTATAGGCTGCGTTGAGGAAGCCGGCGATGTCGGCTACAGTCTTGTCTTCGGGTTTGGGAGCTGTGCTCTGGCCTACTTTGACGTTGTCGACACACCATGTGGCGTAGTTCTGGTCCTGTGTGGCATAGAAACGGAAGCCGATGTAGATTGTGCCTTCGTTGAGGTAGGGGGTGAGGTCGATTTCGCCTGAGTTGACCCACTCAGAGTAGCCCGATTCGGGAGCCACGGCGATAGTGGGGTTGAGTTTAAAGTTGCGGGCGAGCTCGAGGGTGTTCGATGTCATGACGTAGGCCTCGAAGACTGAGGTTGTCGAGCCGTAGCCGTTGACCTGGGTGTCGAAGGTGAGTTTTTTGTCTGTCACCTTGGTGAGGTCGATGGCGGGCGAGATCAGCCATGCGTCGAAGGGAGGCTGGGTGCCTTTGTAGCCGGTCATGGCTGCATAGCCGTTGTTGTTGAATGATGTCTGATACCACTGTTTGTCACCTGACATCTTGACATTTGTCCAGTTGGCGGGAATACCCGATGTGAATGTCTCGTCAAGGAATGTGACAGGACCTTCGGGGGTGGGAGGTGTCACTTCACCGCCGCCACCTGTGCCGCCGTAGGTGATGGTCATCTTTTCTACACGGGCATGGCCGCTGCCAGAGCCGTTGGTGATTGTGAATGTTTTTGCATCGCCGGTCCATGTTGCTGTAGCGACATCCAGAGCGCCGGGTGTGGCGGTTGCAGCGGCGTTGAACGGATTGCTCGAACCCATTGTGAAGACAACTTTCGTGATGTTGCCGTTGGTCGAGGTGAGTTCGAAGGTGTTGCCTGAATAGAGACGCAATGCGTTGCCGGTGGTGTAGTACTTGGGAGTGTTGTTGTTTGAGCCTTTTGTCAGTGTGGCGGAAATCTCGTCGTTGACCTTGATCGAGAGAACTTCCTGCGCGTTGGCATAACCCTGGGCTGAGAAGTCAAAGGTGACTTCGGCTGCAGAAGCGCTCCATGCCATGGCTGATACACAGGCTAATGAAAGTAAAAATTTTTTCATAAGGAGTTATTTTGGTTAATATGAATTGAAATAAGTCTCGTTTACAGCCGCAAAGATAGCGAATAAATTTGTATCTGTTTATATAAGATAACTAAAAATTAACATGTTAAATCAAAAACGACAATGGCGTCCGCGATAAAGCTGACGCCATTGTCATGAGGTTGCCGTTAGACAGCCGTTTATTTTTTTGCCGGACGGTTGACGTATCTTATCAGGAAGACCTCGGTCGGGAAATGGTCTGAGTAGCCGTTGAGATAGCTGCCCGAGGCGAAGGTGCGTTTGGGATAGCCCTGACGGTTTCCTTCGGTGTCTTTGAGGAAGTCTTTGTTGAGCACGTCGGCGCGGTAGAAGTGCCAGCGGTCGTCGGGCGTGTCGACGAGATTGCCCGAGAGGATTATCTGGTCGAAGAGATTCCACTGGCTCTTGTATGCGAGGGTGCCTATGCCTTCGTCGAGCTTTTTCCACCAGGGATTATAGAATTCGTGTTTGCCGACGTTTTTCATGTCGCGTTTGGCTCCGAGCACTTTGGCACACGATTTATCCATCGGGTCGTCGTTGAGGTCACCCATGATCATGACGCCGATTTCGGGGTCGATGCGCCACAGAGAGTCGGCGATTTCCTTACAAAGAGCGGCCGCGGCCTCGCGGTTGGGCGATGATTTCTCCTGTCCGCCGAGGCGTGAGGGCCAGTGGTTGACGATGACGGCGATGCGCTGGCCGAGGAGCGAGCCGACGACACACATCTGGTCGCGGGTGCGGAAGGGCACGGCTGTCAGACGGTGGTTGGTGACATTCTCGACCTTGAAATAACGCGGGTTGTAGAGCATGCCGACGTCGACGCCGCGGGCGTCGGGCGAATCGTGGTGGACTATCTGTAGATTCCACGGACGCAGGGCGGGACGGGCGACGAGGTCTTCGAGCACCGTGCGGTTCTCGATCTCGCTGACGCCGATGATAGCCGGGCCGTTGGGCGTTGTGGGCGATGTGAACTGAGAGATGGCATACGACAAGTTGTCGAGCTTGTCGTTATACTTGCGTGAATCCCATTTCTTCGGGCCTCCGGGCGTATATTCGATGTCGCGTCCCTCAGGATTGTTGGGAATGGTGTCGAAGAGGTTCTCAAGGTTGTAGAATGCTATGCCGGCCATCTGCATGCCGCGTTTGGCGTTCTGTGTCTGTGACCATGCCGCGGGGATTGCGATCAGAGCGGCGACCACGAGTGGAAGTAAGCGTCTCATTGATATTTTCGAGTATAAGGAATTTTTGAAATTTTTGCAAATCTACTCATTTATAAATTGCAAAACAAACAAAACCTGCAAAAGTGCCCGTCTATAAAACGCAAAATGTGCGATTCTGAGAAAAATGTCGGTCTATATATGCAAATTAACAAAAGCGCCGAGTCGCCTGACGTATCTGCGCGCACAGTGTGGCGCAGACCTTACCCTCGCTAACCTGAATGATGCCTTTACATAACCTTTACAAGATGTTTGGCTGAGGCGGGGAGGTCGGTTGCGAGAGTGACGACATACTGCCCGTGAGGCAACGCGCCGGTCGTGATTACGGTGACGCCGCTGCCGTCGCCGGTGCGACCGTCGGCCTTATTGTCGCCAGACGTGATTCCTCGAGGATAAACAGCGTCGAGTCGCCGCGGCGTTCAAACCATCGGCGCCGGCCCTCGGCCGTCTCCCTCACGAGCGTGTCGCCGTAAAACTTATATGTCAGCGCTTCATGTCGCGGCAGTTCGTCGCCGCCCGACATATCCCAGAGCGCGGCGTCGACCTTGACCGGCACGACGCCGCGCTCAAGCCGCCACTCCTGCGCCCCGGCAGTCAAAACCGCCGTCACCAAGGCCAACATCGTTATTGTTATAGCTTTAGTCATATGCAACATTATTTAATACGGGTAAAAGTTCGAGAGAATGACCGCCTGCTTTTATTGAGCATTTCAATCCCTTCCTCTTTGCTTTTGGCTTCAGCGGGAAAAATCTCATTATTTATACTTGTGTCTACAGAATAATCGTTCGTATATATTTCAACTAGAGTATCTATATTGCAGACAATCATTTTTTTCTCAAGAAAAAATTCGCCTGCTATCAGTTCGTCGAATGAAGAGTCATAGTTGTTCTCTGCGTCAGCAGAATATGCCTTTGGTCTGCCCGGTTCGTTTTTTGCACAATCTAAAATTGTCTTTGGGTTAAAAAACAATGTGTCGCCATTTTGAGAATATATTCCTGATTCCACAATCCCCAGTCGATGACTATAAGTATAAATATTAGATTGTGGAAATAATGTGAGGTATGCATAATGTTCGTTGATTATTCCATTATAAAGTGGTCTATATTCTTTACAGGAATAATTCAAAATTTCTTTGTATGTATTATTAAATTGCCCCCATGAAAGTGGACAGAATATACAAAACAATATTAGGTTTAAGTATTTCATAATTCGTATTATTTAGTCGTATTCGTCGCGGCCATCACCGCCCGACATATCCCAGACTGCGGCATCGACCTTGACCGGCACGACGCCTCGCTCAAGCCGCCACTCCTGCGCTCCGACAGCCAAAACCGCCGCAAGGGCGAATAATAATATTGTGTGACGTTTGTGCATAATATTTTATTTTATTGTCTTTTCAACTTGTATCCGCCAAAGTGTGTCACTTCTCGTTAAAGGATTTTTATGAATCTCTTCTATTGCTTTCGCAAGCCCCGTTGTATCACCACTTTGTGTCATAAGCTCAGTGATTTCGTCGATTCTATCCAAAGACTTGTCTATATCCGGGACTAATTCGATCAAATATGAAGAATCTTTGCTTCTGACAAATTTACGGCAATAAATTTCATTATATAAGCCCAAGTCGTGTTTCAAAATATATGTCTGCGGGTTATCAGATACTACATAATTCAAGATATTCTTAGGGGTGACATACAATGTGTCAAAAGTGCTATTATTCTTATAGGTTCCACATTCGAGATAAAGTCCTTGGTTATTATAACTATACACATGTTTTCCTCCTCCGCCTGGATACAATGTTATCAATCGGTATACAGGTATCCATACAGATATATTACCGTTCCATTTGCCGTACATCTCGACACCTGAATAATGAGGTGGTTCTACCTTGGATTTGGTAACATTAGAGACTTGTCCGTTAGTTAACAGTGAGAATACCGACACAAAAATCAACATTAAAATTTCCTTATTCATTTTACTTATTTTACTTATTGTGGACAATATATTTTATTCTTATATTTGAATACGGAGTATTTGGGCGAAGAATACTCGTTAATAATGTCCATAAAGGCTTCATCTTTTTTTATCGTTAATCTATTGGTACTCAAATGGGTGTGGCCGCATTTAACTTCATCCCATTTGGGGTCGCCGTAAAATTCGCCTCTATAATATGCTTCCATTTCGTCACCTTGGTCATATAATAATGATCCATTCAAACTCATTAGTCCTGTTTCAAACTGATAGGCGTCCGGTTGCGCTGAGGGCGCGGGGTCCGAAGTCGTATTCGTCGCGGCCGTCGGCGCCGAGCCATTCCTTGCCGCCGTCTATAGGCTTGAAAGTTTTATAAAAGGCGGTTGACAGGCGTTTCATGGTTAGCGATGTGTTTTAAGGTCTTATTGGCAAAGATACATCAAAAACGAGCGGATTGCAAGGGGTTTGCGCGAAATATTTTGCGCGATGCGGTTTTTTCGCTTGTCGACATTGGTCTAATTAGGCTAATTGGTCTAAGTGGATTATTCTTGTATACTAGTTCGTTAGCTGCGAGGGCTGAAGCCCACGCTCCATATCGCCTGCGAGGCACCGGGCGGGTGCTTCATGAAAAAACGACCCTGCGGGCCGAGGGGCGGGCAGGGTCGTCAGAAATATTTTATGCTTAGGTGCGGGCGGTTATTTGACGCCGGCGACTTCAATCTGATAGACGATGACCTCGTTGGGGCCGATGCCGCGCTGAGGCATGCCGTCGAGACCGTAAGCGAGCTCTGCGGGTACGTAGACTGTGGCTTTGCCGCCTACGCCAAGCATCATGACGCCTTCGCCAAGACCGGGATTAAGGCGCGAGGGCATGATCGTGCGCGGGGTGTCGCCGGTGGTGTAGGTCGTCGTGCCGTCGACTTTCTTTTCGGTGTATTTGAGGTCGACAGAGGTTGCAGGTGTGATTTTGGTCGTGTCGCCCCGGGCGATGATTTTGTAGACGAGACCTGATGGGGTTGCCTTTACTTCGGGGTCGTCGGCTTTGGCTTTGTCGATGAAGGCACGGCCGACCTGAGCGTTCTGGATAGCCTCGGGTGTTGCGGCGCGACGAGCGTTTTCGCGGGCGGTGATGATTTCTTCGGCGCGGGCGGTGAGGACCTGGAACTCATTGTAGGTCGTCGTGTTGGCGAGCTGATTGACGGTGTCCTGCAAGAACGCGCGCTTGAAGTTTGAGATGAGCAGGTCGCGGTCGATGTCGATGCCCTGAGCCTGAAGCTGTTTTACTTCCTGAAGCATCTGCATGCCGAGCTGCATGCCCATGATTGTGGCCTGGCTCTTGTCGCCGCTGAAGACGAGCTGCACGCCTTTGACGATGTCTTCCTTTGAGAATGCCTGGCTGCTGTTGGCGGCAAAATTCATATAGTCGTTGAGGACATATCCGCCGATATATTTGCCTTGTGTGACAGATATCGAGTCGGCGAGAGCTTTCGAGATGACGGTGTCGTTGTCGACGGCTGCGGCATCGCCGTGACCGCCGCAAGAGACGAGGCCGAGGGTCATGAGGCCTGCGGCACAAAGTGATAGCGTTGATTTTTTCATTTTAATATTATGTTTTGTCGTTGTTTGCCTTATTGGTTGGTCGGAGTCGGTATGACCTCGAGCAGTTTTAATGTGAAATCGAGAGCGGCGTTAGGCGGGATGGCTCCGGGGACGCCATCGGCGCCGTAACCGAGCGAAGCGGGCACGACGAAGCGGTAGGTGCCTCCGGGTTTCATCATGTGGAGCGCTTCGGTGAAGCCGGGCACGAGTCGGGCGACGTCGAAGACGACCGGTCCGTCGGTCTCGTCGAAGACCGTGCCGTCAGAGAGGCTGCCGGTGTATGTTATCGATACACGGTCGTTGTCGGCCGGGTTGACCCCCTCGCCTTCGACTACGGTCTGGAAAACGAGACCTGTCGGAGTCGTGACGACGCCTTCGATGGCGGCTATAGAGTCGCAGTAGGCTTTCTGTGCCTCGGCCGAGAATGTCGTTTTGTAGTAATTTTCGCGCTGCTGCGTGATATATTCGTCGATATAGGCGTCGGCCTCGCGATCGGTGAAACCGGTCTTGCCGCCGTTGATGACGCTGTCGAGGTAGCTGATGAGCTGCTTGCGGTCGACCTTGACGCCGAGGCGTTCGATGTTGTCGACCGAGCCGGTGAGGGCGCCGCCGAGAATCGTGGCGACGGCTTCTGTCAGTCGGCTTCCGTCGTTGAGTGGCGCCACCGAGTCAGTGGCTGCCGGAGCCGCCTTGACCGTCAGCCGGCCGAAGCAGGCGACGGCAGCGAGGATTATGACGAAGCGTCTCATTTCTTACCGACGACTTCGATAAGTGTCACGTCAAAGACAAGTGTCTGGTTCGGGCCGATGATGCCGCCGGCGCCCTGCGGGCCGTATGCAAGAGCCGAGGGGATGAACAGACGCCATGTCGAGCCGGCTTTCATCAGCTGAAGGGCCTCCACCCAGCCGGGTATAACCTGTGACACGCCGAATGTTGCGGGTGTGCCGCGTTCTTCGCTTGAATCGAAGACTGTGCCGTCGATGAGTTTGCCTGTATAGTGTACCACAACCTGGTCGGCTGCCGTCGGCTGGGGACCGTCGCCTTCTTTGATGACTTCATACTGCAGACCCGAGGCTGTCGTCTTGACCTCGACGCGTTTGCCGTTCTCGGCGAGGAAGTCTTCGCCGGCTTTGGCATTGACGGCCGCCATTGCCTCTGAAGCCGCTTTCTGCTTGGCTTCGAGTTCGGTGAAGAATCGCTGTATCTCGGCTTTGGCCTCGTCGTAGCTCATTTTGGGCTGTGAGCCATAGTAGACCGCTGCCACGCCGTCGGCGAAGTCCTGGATGTTGACGCTCTCGATGCCCGAGGCCTTGAAGTTGTTGCCCATGCTGAGGCCGAGCGCGTAGCTGAGTTTGTCGAATGATGTTGCCATGTTTTATGTAGTTTGATGTTAGTAAGTCTGATTGACGGGCAAAGATAATCGTTTTTTGTCTAACGATGCAAGACTATAACAAAAAAGCGATAAAAAGGTTAAGACATAACAGTATAATAATTTGCATTGGTTAAAATACTTAAAAATTAGTTTGCAATTAAAAAATTATCCCTAAATTCGCTTGAAATATAAGTGCGCGTAGGCCTGTCGGCCGGCGAAACAAGCACCGCTTTAAGTCTGAAACCAGTTAATAACCTAAATTTTATCAATTTAATTACCCCAAAATCTTACCACATTTATGAGAAAATTTATTTTTTCTGCTTTGGCATTGTGTGTAGGTATGGCGGCATCGGCCCAGTTGGTCAAAGTTGAGTCAATCAACAAGATCAACCTTCCCCAGGGCGTGTATGTCAATATCCCCACAATCAGCCCCGACGGTAGTTTTGTCGTAGTCTCTGATCTTGACAACCGTTCGCTCAAGAGCATTGACCTCGCTACCGGTTCAAGCAAGCTTCTGACCGATAACGGCAGCGGTCACGACGTTAAAATCAGCGCTGACGGCCGCACGGTAGTCTTCCGTCAGAAGACCGTCAACAAAAACCACATGACAATGACGGGTCTCAGAAGCGTCGACCGCATCAGCGGCAAGACCACAGAGATCGTCAAGCCTTCGCGTAATCTCAACGCAGGCTTCAGTGTGGCCGAAGGTTCTGTGACAGCAGTCGAGAAAGGCCGTGTCAAGACCAAGGGCCTCAACGGCGCCAAGGCCACAGCCGCTCCTGTCGTTTCTATCAACTACGGTCACCTCGACGTCACGGTCAACGGCAAGACCACTACAATCGACCCCCAGGGCCGCGGCAGCTATCTCTGGCCCGCCCTCTCGCCCGACGGCACAAAGATTGTCTACTGGCTGGCCGGCGCAGGCTGCTTCGTCTGCAACCTCGACGGTTCTAACCCCGTGAAACTCGGTGTGCTCCGCGCAACAAAGTGGATCGACAACAACACCCTCGTCGGTATGCACGACATCGACGACGGCACATTCATCACTTCTTCAGAACTCATCGCCACAGACCTCAAAGGCACACGCCAGACCCTCACCGGCAGCGACGTGATCGCCATCAACCCCTCTGTGTCGGCCGACGGCAAGACTCTTGTCTTTTCGACTCCCGAAGGTGAGCTCTATATGGTCAAACTCTCTAAATAAGCGCTCGATATGAAAAAGATTATATACGCATCAGCAATGGCGCTTATGATCGGCGCCGGCTCTATGACAGCCAAGACCGCCGACGAACTCCGCGTCTACATCAACCCCGGCCACGGCAGCTGGACAGCCAACGACCGTCCCTGCACACTCGTCGGCCACAAGGCATACTCGGCCATTGGCACTGACACCCTCAACTTCTTCGAGACCAACACCAACCTCCGCAAAGGCTTCGGCGTCCTCGAGAAACTGCGCGCCATGGGCCTCAAATTCGACCCGACCCTCAACCAGACCGGCGAACGCCACCAGATCGGCGCAGCCCGCGACATGAGCAACAACATCGTCATGAGCCACGTCAAGGTCGGTCCCTACGAGACTGAAAACCTTACCAGCAATCAGCTCAACACACGCATCAAGGCCATCCAGGATGACGCCACTCTCACCGAGGAGCAGAAAGCCGAGAAGATCAAACCCCTCCAGGAACTTCTCGAGCGCTGCGAGCTCTATAATCGCAACCTCACCGAGATTGACGTCGAGGTCGACGCCAACAACTTCGACATGTTCATCTCGATTCACTCTAACGCCGCCACCGAAGGAACGACGACCAATTATCCCCTCTTCCTTTACCGCGGTTATGACGATGTCAACAAAGAAGACGCCAACGTCGGCGTAGCTTTCCAGACAGAAAACCGCAAGATGGCCGACGCATGCTGGGGCTATGCTTTTGAGAACCCCCACATGGGCTGGACAGCCTACAGCGCCACCAACAAAAACCTCCGCGGTGACATCAACTTCTATGGCAGCAGCTCTGTAGCCCGCGGCTACCGCGGCTATCTCGGCGTGCTCAAACACGGTGTCAACGGCTTCCTCGTCGAGGGCTACTTCCACACCTATCAGCCCGCACGCCACCGCGCCATGAACTGGGATGTCTCTTATCTCGAAGGCGCGGCTTATGCCCACGGCATCGCCGACTACTTCGGTCTCCAGAAAGAGTCGACCGGCGACATCTATGGTATCGCCCGCGACCTTCACGAGAAATTCTCTGACCAGTACTACAAGGCCAACCCCCTGACCAAAGACATCTATAAGCCTATCAATAACCTCAAGGTCCTTCTCAAGAAAGGCAACGATGTCGTGGCCGAATACACCACCGACAACCAGTATAACGGCGCATTCGTGTTCAAGAACGTCGAGCCCGGTGACTACACTCTCGAGTTTGTCAGCGACGAATACAAGCCCGGCGACCCCGTTGCCGTGACCGTGAAGGCCGCTACAATCAGCTATCCCACCGTCGACCTCGAGAGCACTGCCTACGAGCCCCCGGCAGTCGATTACGTCAACTATCCCGACGAATACAATACCGGCGCTGTCCTCGCCCGTGACGAATACAACCTCAAGACAGATTATGTCGACCAGGCAATCGAAGAACTCGCCGGCAAGACAGTACGCCGTATGATCGCCCGCGGCAACCTGCTCTACATTCTCGCTCTCGACGCCGAGAACGCTCCGACACTCATCGTCTACAACACCGATACCAAAGCCGTTGTCGCCAACGTCTCAACCGAAGGCATGGGCGACCTCGCAAGCGTTCAGCAGCTCGCATGCTCTGACATCCAGCTTACAGCCGACGGTATCCTCCTGGCCTGCAACAAGACCAAGACCTATTACAGCCAGGCTCAGATGGACGAAGACGGTGTCAAGGAACGCGGTACATTCAAAGTCTACAAATGGGCCAACGACGAGAACGGCCTGCCCACAGGCGCTCCCGAAGAATGGCTGACATCGCAGCACACCGGCAACTGGTACCGCTCGTATGCAGGCGACACCTTCGCTTACTCAGGCACTTCTGAGGACGGCAAGGCTGTCTTCTCTTGCGAGACCACAGGCTCGTCGCGCAATGTCCGCACGATGCTCATGCCCGTCGTCTCAGGCAACAAGGCAGGCGAATCATTCCACCAGCCCCTCAACACCTCTGACGGTAAATACAGTTCTCCCGAAGCCGGTTACTTCGGCGCTCTGATTCTTGGCGATGACTACCGCTTTGTCACCTCGCCTCTCAGCGACGACAACTATATCGTAGTAGGTTCGGGCGAAAACGCTCCGGCCCTTGAATATGCATTCGGCCACGTCAACAAAGATCCCGAGCTCGCCAAACTTCCCGAAGGCGTCATGGGCAACGTCATCCCCCGTGCAAACTTCTTCAAGTATGCCGGCCACAGCTTCATGGTAGCTCCCGTTGTTGAAGAAGGCAAGAGCACAGGCATCCAGCTCGCCGATATCACCGCCGGTCTTGACAAAGCCACGACCATCGCCACTGTCAACTCTGCTCTCGAAGCCGCCGACATCGCCAACATCTCGGCTGCCGGTGTGACAATGGTTAAACGCGACGCTCTCGAAAACGTCACAGCAGGCTGGTTTGACCTCTACCTTCTCCGTGCCGACGGCCTTCTCACCAAATACACCATCAAGGAAGTCGAGCAGGCAAAAGCCCGCGCCGAATTCGCTTATGAGCTCAACGCCGAGGCCGACGCTACCGACGCCGACCAGTATAAGGTGACATTCAAGGCCACAGGCGACGCTCCCGAAGCCAACCTCGTGCTGACACACACTGTCTATGACAATGTCGTCGTCACTATCCCCATGGGTCCCGTCGTCAAAGGCGAGAACTCGTTTGACTTCAACGCCCGCGACCTCGAAATCGGCGGCGAATACAACTGGGCCGTCGAAATCGTCGGCAAGACTGTCGCCGAAGCCGGTCTCTACTTCTCTGCCAACAACGGCCTCACAGTCCGCGGCGGCGTCGTTACGATCAATGACACCGAGAGCCCCGCATTCGGCTACACTGTCATCGCTCACGGCAAAGGCATGGGCTTCGACGTCTATACACCCGCAGGCGACCTCGTAGGCACATACCACAAAGGCTACTCGGGCTTCAACAGCGGCAACCAGTCGTCACCCTTCCGTGGTGCCGAGCGTGAAGGCCTCGCTGTCTTCGCCGACTGGTCTGACTCAGGCGCAGGCTACTGGGTTATCGACCCGCTCAACCCCACCGCCGAACCTTACAACCTCCTCGCCGCTCCTGGCGCCACACGAGTTTCTACCGGCCTCTGGACAACAGCCGAAGGCGTTGTCACAGCCGGCGGTACTTCTTGTGTCGCATTCCAGGGTACAGGTGACGATACAGTGATGTACGGCTTCGAGGAAGACCGTCCCGACGCATCCAACGTTGTCGTGGCATGGCCTATCGGTTCAGCCCAATATCTCACCGTCGCTCCCAAGATGATCTTCAGCGGTGCCACTCCTCAGAGCGACATACCCACCAACCAGGGTGGTGTAAACACCAAAAGCCGTCTGGCCAACACCAACGTCGACATCATTCCTGTCGAGAACGGCTTCTTCGCTACTCAGGTGCGCGGTGCAGGCAACAACAACGCCAGCACACCCAGCTTCATCTACGTATCGAATGAAGGCAAAGAGCTCTTCAACTCGGGTGACGAAGGTGAATACGGTCTGACCGAAACACTCAATTCAAGTGTCTCAGGTTTCGCCATCAACCGTGCGCGTGACATCGTGGCCGTCGGTCAGAACAGCTGCATCACCGTCTACAATGTCGCATGGGATGAAGAAGGAGTGCCTTCGTTCACCAAGCTCTATGACATCCCCACCGCAACTATCGGCTGGAGCCAGATGAAGTTTGACTACGCAGGCAACCTCCACGTTTACGAGCGTGAGACCAACGGCTACCATATCTACTCTCTCGTGTCCGAATCGCCCCGCGTGGCTGTTCCCGCCAAGAAAGAGATGACAATCAAGTCGTCTAACGACGGTGTCGACTCTATTGTGACCGATGCTGCCGACAGCGATGCCGAAGTCATCTACTACAACCTCCAGGGCGTTCGCGTGGCTGCCGACAACATGGTTCCCGGCGTCTACGTCAAAGTCCAGGGCGACAAAGCAACCAAAGTCGTTGTACGTTAATTCACGATGCACAATGCACAATCAAGCATAACAGCGACTTAGAAGGGATGTGCCATGGCATATCCGCTTAGACGCAAGACATTGTGCATGACTAAACAGACAGCAGCGAGAGCCACAGGCCCTCGCTGCTTTTTTATAGTATCACAGTCTTGTCTTTTGCGCCGGACGGATGATAGCACGTGTTTTTATATTTATTATATATGTGTCGGCAGGCCGTCTGATTTTTTTCTACGATTTTTTACAAAAAATTTTGCGGGTTTGAAAATTGGTTATATCTTTGCGGTGTGTTAGTGATATACAACACTGCGACATGATAGAGTGAAACAATAAATAAATCTTAAAAACATATATTCTGATTCTCACATTATGAAAAGGTTAGTTCTTGCGATTTTATCTATTTTATTGTGTATTCTGATGCTGCGCGCCGATTTGCTCTGGCGCATCGAAGGTCCGGACATCAAGTCTCCGAGCTATATTTTCGGCACACATCATGTCGCCCCCGTGGCATTGCTCGACTCGATCGACGGTTTTGACGAGGCCCTGGCATCGGTCGATGCGGTCTATGGCGAGCTCGACATGGCCCGGATGATGACTCCGGCCGCACAGCAGCAGATGATGGGTGCCGCTATGGCGCCGCAGGACAGCCTTCTGACGATGGTGCTGACGCCGGCGCAGGTCGATTCGCTTGACATTATCCTTAAGAAATACCTCGGTCCGATGGTGTCGGCACAGGCTTTCGCGGCCATGAAGCCGGCGATGGTCCAGACAGTCCTGACGATGACCATGAACCAAAAATTTTTTCCCGGCTTCAATGCCGCCGAGCAACTTGACGCCATGATACAGCAGCGCGCCCGTCAGGCCGGCAAGACCGTCGGCGGTCTCGAAACTCTCGACGACCAGTGTGTCGCGCTCTTCGGCGCCCCGATAACAAGACAGGCAAAAGATCTGATGGAAGTCGTCGCCGACGACGACAAGGCATCGGAGTCGGCCCACCGTCTGGCCGACGCATATCTCAGCGGCGACCTCGACGCCATGTTTGCCATGATTAATGAAGAAATGGATGATGAAACAGCCCTCAGAATGATCTACAATCGAAACGACAACTGGGTCGGCATCATTGCCGGCCGCATGACCTCGACGCCGACGATGTATGTCGTCGGTGCCGGGCATCTCCCCGGCCAACGCGGCCTTATCGAGCAGCTTCGCGCCAAAGGTTTGACTGTCACTCCCGTAAAATAACCGCACGATGATTACACTCGACAGCATCTCATACCGCTACGCACACAGCCGCGTCGACGCCCTCGAGGGCATAACGGCCGAAATCGGTCCCGGCATTCACCTTCTCCTGGGTGAGAACGGTGCCGGCAAGACGACTCTACTGCAGCTCATGGCCGGACTGCTCACGCCTATGGCCGGCAGATGTCTCCTCGACGGCGAAGACCTCTCGGCACGCCGTCCGACCGTGCAGCGTCGCGTGTTTTTCCTCTCCGACAATATGGAGCTGCCTTTCGGCACCATCGCCGAGGCTGTACGCCTCCATGCTGTCTTCTATCCGAGCTTCAGCGCCGAGTCTCTGCAGGCCAATCTCGCAGACTTCGGTCTCACCGGCGACGAGAAGCTCAAAGAACTCTCGCTCGGCACACGTCACAAGGCCCTCGTAGCCTATGCCCTTGCCCTCGGCACCGACGTTCTGCTGCTCGACGAGCCTGCAAACGGTCTCGACATCGACTCGAAGAAGACACTACGCCGCGTCATGGCCCGCGCCATGACAGACGAGCGCACGATAATAGTCTCGACCCATACCGTCGGTGACCTCGAAACCCTCTTTGACGGGCTGATAATGCTGAGCCGCAGCCGTCTGCTGCTTTGCTCCCCGACGTGGCTGATTGCCTCGCGTCTCGGCTTCGTCACTTCCGGCACCCTCGTGCCAGTGGCGCTTTATCAGGAACCCGACCTCGGCGTCTTCCGCGCCATCGTCGCCGGTGGCAGCGACGAATCGGCCGTAAACTTCAGTCTTCTTTACTCGGCCATGATGAGCGATGCCCGCGGCCGCATTTTAAACGCATTGAAACAATGAACGATAATTTCTCTTTCAGCCGCCTCGCTTTGGTCTGGCGATGCTATAGCCCCGGCATGGGCAAACAGTTGCTGCTCACCGGCGGCCTCACTCTCGTGGCATATCTTGTCTCGTTCATGGCCACACAGGTGGTGTGGGGCATACTTCTTTACGGCATGATGAGCTATGTGACAACAATAACATACTGTTGCGGGCCGCTTCATTTCGCCCGTTTCCGCGACTCGTCGTTCGACCTGCAGATACCCGCTACACCGGGTGAGCGCGTTACGGTCATGCTTGTCTATACCCTTGTCGTTGTGCCGGGTGTCATGGCTGCCGTATGGTTCGGTGCTTCGTTTATCGCGGGCTTCTTCACGCCTGACGCACACGTCACTTCGGGTGTTGTCTCGCGCTTCGTTTCCACACTTGATCCCGGTGAACTCAAAGCGCTCGACGGAATGTTGAAATACACATGGCTGCAGAATCTCCAGAACGTCATTCCGGCTCTCGTCTGTCTTCTGTGCGTCACCCTGTCGCGCCGCAACAAGGTGCTCAAGGGCATCATAGGCATCATAGTGACTTATCTCGCCATGTCAGTCGCTGCAGGAGTCTTCGCGGCCGTTATGGTGGTGATAGACGTAAAGGTAAACGGTGTCAGCGATGAAGAATTCTTCGGCAGCATCAAAAGCATCATGGAGATTGCGCTATATGCCCTTGCAGTCCTCGCCGTCGCCACTGTTGTTTTCACCTCGTGGCGACTCAACCGCGCCTTCCGTCACCGTCAAGCCTGAGATTATGGATTTTAAACCTGACAAACCTATTTACAGGCAAATCATCGACTATGCCTTTACGGCCATACTGTCGGAGCAGTGGCGCGAGGGCGGACGTGTGCCGTCGGTGCGCGAACTCGGCGCCGACCTCGCCGTCAACACCCACACGGTGCTGAAAGCCTACGAATACCTTCAGGAGCGCGGCATCATCGCCGTGCGACGCGGCATGGGCTACTTCCTCGAGCCTGACGCCAAAGATAAAGTCAATGCCGACCGCCGCGAACATTTCTTCGAGACCACTCTCGACGACCTCTTTACTCAGATGGATCTTCTGGGCATAACCCTCGACGATCTCATCGCTCAGTATCACAGTTTTCGCGACAGATAATCAGGAATTATGCCGAAACCTGCACGGCTATGCCCGTTTCGGCTGTTATGCGGGCGGCGATGGCGTCGAGCTCGGCCCGCGACACGTGTTCGAGCGAGCGCTCGGGCGTCGGACGGTCGATGGTATATAGCATTATTTCGCGCGGACCGATGCGGCGGTAGGCCTCGATCAGGGCCGACACCTCTTCGGGTGTCGAGTTGTCGACCGTCCTGCCGTCATGACTGCCGCGTGTAATCATGGTCTGCACGATGGCCTTGTCGCCGAAGGCCGCTATCTGCTCGATGACTTTCGCGGCCGTGAACGTCGGAGACGACGGGCGGTCGAGCACCGCGATTGTGGCGTCGACGGCGCTGTCGAGTTTCAGGATATTGTTGTCGACACGGCTCAGAGCCTCGACGACATCGGGGCGGTGAAGCTGCGTCGAGTTGGCGAGCACACTGATTTTGACATCGGGAAAATACTTGTCACGCAGGGCGATGGTGTCGTCGATGATGCCGGCGAAATCGGGGTGCAGTGTCGGTTCGCCGTTGCCCGAAAAGGTGATGACGTCGAGGCGTTCGCCCTTTTCCGACATGTTCCGGAGCCTGGCTTCGAGTTTTTCGCGAACCGATGCGCGCGGCGGCAGCCCGCTTTTGCCCGGCCCCTGTGCGTTATAGCCTGCCTCGCAGTAGATGCAGTCAAACGAGCATATCTTGCCGTCGACCGGCGAGAGGTTGACGCCGAGTGATGTGCCGAGGCGTCGTGAATGGATGGGGCCGAAGATTGTTTCGTGGAAGAGTATTGTCTGCATGGTCATATCTTGCGTGTGAATATCATTGTGAGCGAGGATGTCAGCAGCGCTATGACGACGATGGCGCCGAAAACGGCCAGAACGTCGAGACCGCTGACAGCCACGGGATATGTCGAGATTGTCAGTGTTGTCGGGTCGCCGTTGAGCTTTATGAAGCCGAAGTGCTGCTGGGCAAGCGACAGCAGCAGCCCGAAGATGATGCCCGCCGTGCCGCCAGCGATGGTGATGAGCAGCCCTTCGTATCTGAATATCGAGCGTATCTGTGACCCGGAGACCCCGAGGGCGCGCAGGGTCTTCATGTCGTCGCGTTTCTCGATGACAAGGAGCGACAGCGTCGATATGATATTGAACGAGGCTATTATCAGTATGAAACACAGCATCAGGAATGTAACCCATTTCTCGATGGCAATCATCTTCATGGCGCTCCCCTGTTGGGCGCTCCGGGTGAGCACTCTGACGCTGCCGCCGAGAGTGGCGGCGATAGCCTGTGACACCTCTGCAGCCGATGCGCCGGCGGCGAGGCGCACTTCGATGGCCGTGGCTTCGCGGTCATAGTCGAGCAGCTGCCGCGCGCGGTCGAGCGGGATGATTATGCGGTCGTTGTCGATGTCGGCCTGATCGATCTGTGTCACGCCGGTGACGGTCAGACGTGTGCCGCGGAAGGCCGCCATCGGATTGGCCGGGTTGATGCGTCCCTCGCGCCGCGGCACATAAACATCGGCGACAGACAGCAGTGACGGACGCAGCCCCGTGCGGTTGGCCACGCCGACGGCAATCTGCATGGCGGCCGCCGTGTCGACGGCCTCGGTATAGATGCCGTCGATGACGATACTGTCAACGGCGATGATGTCGCGGTAGTTGTCACCGACTCCTTTGAATATCACCGGCATCTGGTTATTGCCCGCTACGATGAGACCGCGCTCCTCGACCGACGGCATTGCAGCGGCGACACCGCTGACTGTCATTATGGCAGCCGCCGTGCTGTCGCCGTCGGCAATCGTCTTTCCTTTGGCCGGGACGACCTTTAGATCGGGGTCTATCTTAGACAGATGCGAGGCCGAAAGCTCGGTGAAGCCGTTGAACACCGACAGCACGATCATTATCGCCATCGACGCCACAGCCACCCCGGCGAGCGAGATGGCGGAGATGACATTGACAGCATTGTGTGACTTCTTCGAAAAGAGGTATCTGAGGGCGATTCTGAAGGCTAACAAGGCTCCTGGCTGGCTGATGATTCCTGTTTATTTGCTGAGAAGCGAGTCGATGTTCTCGATATAGTCGAGCGAGTCGTCGAGATAGAACTGCAGCTCGGGAGTCTTGCGCAGCTGAAAGCGCACGATCTGAGCCAGCTCATAACGTATCGTCTTGGCGCTCTTGTTGATGCTTTCAATCATCTCCCGACCCTTGTCTGACGGGAATACCGAGAGATATGCTCTGGCTATCGAGAGATCCGGCGAAACCTTGACCGAACTGACCGACACGATGACACCGTGGGTCTTGGCGGTCTGGCGACGGAAGATCTCACTCAATTCTTTCTGTATCAAACGGGCTATCTTAGCCTGACGTGTTGTTTCCATAATTTTTGTATTTCAATGTTAGCGTATAGACATATAACGCTTATTACAATGCAAAAGTAATCAAAAAACATCATATTTCAGCAATAGACATAAATCTTGCCGGCCTGATTCCCCAAAAGGCGGCAAGCTCGTCGCCGAGTTGTCAAAACATCATTATAGCCGCTGAGCGACGAGGTTGTGGTTACACCGGTGCGCGGGAGTCTGAGAGAGGAATCCACAGCGGCAGCGGATACTTCCCGTTGTTGTATACGAAATCGTCTCCGTTAACCGAGAATCGAGCATGACACGCCTGTTTGAACAAAATGATTTTTTGAATTGTATTGTTTGTAATGTCTTACATTATAAAATACTATTCATTATGTCATTTATCTGGTTTATACTTATAGGACTCGTGTCGGGTTTTGTTGCCGGCAAGCTTATGCGCGGCGGAGGTTTCGGCCTTGTTGTCAATCTTGTGGTCGGCATCATCGGAGGTGTGCTCGGCGGCTGGCTTTTCGGCCTCCTCGGCATACATACGACGAGCATTATCGGCGGTCTTATCTGTTCTGTCGTCGGCGCCATAGTCCTTCTCTGGCTCGTCGGTCTGATCAGCCGCTCGTCGACCCGCTGACAAATAACAATTTATACTATAAAATATCGCAATTTATTATAAATTGCGATATTTTGCGATATTGCAGCAGCGTTATTTAGCGTTTGATTATTTTTGTAATTTCGTTGAAATCATCGCTCCTGATATATCCTTTTGTCTTGCCATTAAGCGCGATTTCGGTTAAATAGCCTTTTTGTGTCAAATCTTTAAGGTCGGATTTGGCTGTGCCGTGACTGATGCCGAGACGGTTGACGAGTTCGGTCGAGGTTATCACGTCGTCAGGGTTTTCGATATAGCGGTTGAGAATTTCCGCCTGTCTTAAAGAGATATTGCCCAGATGCAGCAAACGTTCGGCTTTTCTTTTTTCTTTGTTCTTGCGCAGGAGATATTTTCGTAATTCTTCAAACGACTTGTGCAATACATTTAAATTATACTGGATGAAGTAAGATAGGTCGTTAGAATCGTGTTCTGAGTAAAGGTAAGCTCTCTCATATGCTTTTTTTGACCCTTTTATAATTCTTGAAATCGACAGATATTGAACAAGCCAATAATTAGACTTCATCATATACCAATAGAACAGAGCACGGGCTGTTCTGCCGTTCCCGTCGGCAAAAGGATGATAATAGCCTACTAAATAATGGACTATAATAGCCTTTATTATGGGGTGAATAAAATACACCGGATTACTGTCGTTAAAGAAACGGCATAAATCTTCGATAAAGCGGGGTAAACATTTAGCAGGAGGCGGCATATGGACGGTCTCGCCGGTGAAGCCATCTCCGACTACTATGTTTTCATCCTCGCGCCTCAAACGCCCCGCTGCATCCGTGATGTCTAAGGCTCCGTCAGTCATCATGGAGTGTACTTGCATTATAAGTTCCGGTGTGAGGTTCTCTTTTGAATGCTCTCTGATGAAATTGATGGTGGTATAATTGTTCAATATCATCCGCTGGCTTTTGTCTTTGGGGCTCATTTTCATACGAAGCATATCTTTGGCCGCCTCACGGGTCGTGGCGGCTCCCTCCATCTGACTTGATGCTATGGCTTCTTCCATAATGGAACTGATGAGATAGAACTCCTGCATCGACTTGTCGTCAGGGAATATCTTTGAGGCTCCCCATGAGCCACCAAAGTTCATGTCAAATTCATGACATTGTTTTTGCATATGATTCGATAATGCGAAATGTAGGTTGCCAAACTCTTGAATCGGCATATCGGCCTTTTCGCGAGCAGTTTTAACGATAAACCAAAGTTCTTCGGATGATATGCCTAAATTTCCGGTTCTGTATTTGACGTCACTCCAATATAAATAGTCTGAATTTATCGAATTAACGGCATCTGTCACCGAAGCATATTTGTCGGATGACATAATTTCTTTGATTCGTTGTTCTGTTTCAGCAGTAATAATAGGTGGCGATTCTATCATTGTAGTTCAAATTTTTGCAAATATCGTAAAATATCGCAAAAAATAAAATTTTGCGATATTAAAAATTATACTAACCTACAAACAAGTAGATTAATGATTGATAGATTTGAATATTTGGTATCCGCCTTTACTTTACCACCGGGAATTTGAAGCGGCGGAGGCGTGCCTGAAGCTGGCGTTCAAGGCCGCCGCAATATCTGTCACAGATCTGATGGAAGGCGGCCGAATGGTTCATTTCAGAGAGATGGGCGAGTTCGTGGCAGATGATATAGTCGCGCAGGTCTGCGGGCAGAAAAACGCAGACACAGCTGAGAGCGATGACGCCCCGCGAGTTGCAGCGGCCGAGCGTATGCAGTCCGCGCGAAATTTCCCATGCCAAAGGCCGGCGGTCGACCGCTTCGGCGATAGCTCGGGCACGCGGCAGCAGTATGTCGGGCGCCACGAAGCGGGCGATATGTTTCATCGCGTCGCTGACCGCAATGACGGCGTTGCGGTCGGTGAAATCGACGTCGGGGTCGACCTCGACGGCAAATTCGCGGGCCTTGAGCTGACGCGCGACGACGCGGCCTGTATGCTCGGCGCGCGCTGAGATTGTGATTTTAAGGTCGCCCGTGTCGACGGTGTCGCCTATATTATAGAAAGCCTCCGTCGGACGATGGCGCAGAATCGCCGGAGTCATTTCGCTCAGGGCATTTAGCAGCATCGAGGTCTCGAGACGAGGAGGCAGCGACATGTAGACGGCGCCTGCGCGCCAGCGAGCCGTGATGCGCCGGGCCGTGGGACGCACGGTGTAATGTATTCGTCCGACAGGAGCGTAATCGAATGTTCCCGAACCGGTTATAGTCTTCACTGCCGCCATTTCAGTCGAGTCCCCAATGAAGTTTCTCACGAAGAGTGGTTGCGAAATCGATGTTGTCGGGGCGCATCACGAGGGTGTCGAAGCGGGCGCGGCGCAGTTCGACCGTCGTGCCGATGTCGAGAGCCGTCCAGCGGCCGTCGAGAGTCAGTCGGAAGTGTGAGGCGCGGCCGTCGGGACAGATTGTCAGACGCGAGGTGTCGCTGACGACAAGCGGACGCATCGACAGCGTATGAGCGGCAATGGGCGATATTACCCACACGGGAGTCTCCGGCTCGATGAGCGGGCCGCCGACCGAGAGGTTGTAGGCCGTGCTGCCCGTCGGTGTCGACACGATGAGTCCGTCGGCGCGGTAGTCGGCGAGATCGACGCCGTTGAGGGTAGTGTTGGCGTCTATCATCGAAGCGCTGTCGTCTTTGGATATGGTGACCTCATTGAGGGCGAAAGGCCAGATATTCAGCTCGGGCGAGACAACCTCGATGAGCCGCCGCCGCGAGACTGTGAATCTGTCGCTGTCTATGAGCCCGCGGAGTGTCGGCAGGCATGTCACGGGCAACGAAGTGAGGTAGCCCAGACGTCCTGTGTTGATGCCGAGAATAGGTATCTCCTTGTCACCCACCCATATGGCTGTTCGCAGAAATGTGCCGTCACCGCCGATGCTGATGACGATGTCGGCGTCGAAGTTGCCGCGGTCGGTGACACGGGTGACCGCGCCGAGAGCCAGCGGCATCAGCGACACAAGATATTTATATAGCTTCGAGTGCATCACCACCTCGTCGCCGGCGGCTGCGAGAGCCTTCATAAAAGCCTCTATTCGGGTGAGATGGTCGTGCTGTCGGCGGCTGCCGTAGATTGCAATTTTCATAAGATCATCATATATTGAGATATCTCATAAGTTCGTCGACACGGCGGCGCAGCGTGTCGTCGCCGCCGGCGGGGTCATCGCCGTCGGCACGGGCGTCGATGACGGCATAGCCATAGCGCTCGAGCGACCGTGCGGCAGCATATGGCGCGGCGAGATCCACTCTGAGGTCGACGACCATGTCGAAGCCGTAGTCGGCGCCGGGCATGGCATTGAGGTTGAGCAGATGGGCGTCACAGTCCTCGACGGCGCGCGCTATCGCCGATGCCGAATATTCGTCGGCGCGGCAGCCGACAAGCAGGCGGCTGCTGCCATAGACGGCGGGATAAGGAGAGTCGATTTTATATGTTTTTAGAACTTTTGGAGTCAAATCCTTTTTGTTTTTGGTAATTGTGACTAATTTTGTAGACGCATTACAATTACAAATTTACAAAAAAATCGCATATCCGCCGAAATTTTAACTAACAATCTATGTTTCGGCGGCATTGACAGACGACAGATTAAAAAACAGCAATGACCAATCTTAGCGTCAATATCAACAAAATCGCCACTCTGCGCAACGCCCGCGGCGAAAACCGTCCCTGCGTCGAAGACGTGGCCGTCGACTGCGAACGCTTCGGCGCCCAGGGCATCACCGTCCACCCGCGTCCCGACGAGCGCCACATACGCCGCGACGACGTTTTCACACTGCGTCCTCTCGTCAGGACAGAATTCAATATCGAAGGCTATCCTTCGCCCGAGTTCATCGATCTGGTACTCAAGGTACGTCCCGAACAGGTTACCCTTGTCCCCGACGCTCCCGACACCCTCACCTCAAACCACGGATGGGACGTCGCCTCAAATCTCGGCTTCCTGACATCGCTGGTCGAACGCTTCAAGGACGCCGGCATCAGGACATCGATTTTTGTCGACCCCGACATCGCTCAGATCGCCGCCGCAGCCAGGACAGGCGCCGACCGCGTCGAGCTCTATACCAAGCCCTACGCAGACCTCTATCCGACCGACCCCGCCGCCGCAGTCGCGCCCTACGCCGAAGCGAGCCGCGCGGCCCACAACAACGGTCTGGGTGTCAACGCCGGCCATGACCTCAACCTCGACAATCTTGCTTACTTCAAGCACAACATCCCCTATCTCAACGAGGTGTCGATAGGACATGCCCTCATCTGCGACGCCCTCTACCTCGGCCTCGAAGAGACAATCCGTCGATATAAAGCAGCAATCTCTTAAAAACCAACAAATAATGTCTATCTTAGCACAAATCCCCGTCATCGCCGACAGCCTGACCGGTCTGACCGACAGCGCTGCGACAGTCGCAACCGTCGACACCGTCACGTCGGCCGCAGCAGCGGCTGCGGCAACCGAAGCAGCCCCCTCGCTCTCAATCTGGCAGCTCTGCGTCGAAGGTGGCTGGATCATGATACCCCTGGCTCTGCTCGCTGTCATCAGCATCTATATCTTCATCGAGCGCGCCATCGTCACCTACAAGGCGTCGAAGCTCGACGACACGTTCATGAAACGCATCAAAGACTATATCCACGACGGTGAAATCGAGAGCGCCCTCAACCTCTGCCGTTCGGACAATTCGCCCTACGGACGCCTCATCTCGAAAGGCATCAGCCGCATCGGCCGTCCGATGAATGACGTTCTCGTCGCTATCGAGAACACCGGCAACCTCGAGGTCGCCGCCCTCAGCAAAGGTCTTCCCTGGCTGGCCACCACAGCCGCCGGCGCTCCGATGCTCGGCTTCCTCGGCACTGTCATCGGCATGGTGCAGGCCTTCTTCGCAATCGCCAACTCGGGCAACGCCGCTTCGATCGGCGACTTCGCCGGAGGCATCTACACAGCTCTCGTCACCACCGTCGCCGGTCTTGTCGTAGGCATCATCGCCCTCTTCGCCTACAACTACCTCGTGGCCCGCATCAACAAGGTCATGAACCTCATGGAAGCCCGCACGATGGACTTCATGGACCTTCTCAACGAACCGGCAGAATAAGCGCGCTATGGCTCTCAAACGTCAACAGGACATGCTCGCGACCTTCTCGATGGCGTCGATGACCGACGTCATCTTCCTGCTGCTTGTCTTCTTCCTTGTCACATCGACATTCATCTTCCCCACAGCTCTCGACATCAACCTGCCCGAGAGTGCCGCACAGACACCGTCAAAACCGACCACACGCGTCTTCATCGACGCTGGCGGCAACTACTTCGTCAGCTATGCCGACTCTGAGCTTCAGCCTGTCGACAACGAAAATCTCGTCGACTACCTCAGAGTTGTCACCTCACAGGATTCGGTCGGCGGCATCGCCGTTTACGCCGACACCGAGGTCGCCTACGGCAAAGTCGTCGAAGTGCTCAACATCGGCGCACAGAATTCGATGAAGATGGTGCTTGCCACAAAGCCCCTCGACAGCAAGCGTCCCGACGCACAAACAATCGCAAATGAATAAGACCCGCATATACTCGGCCGTGGCCACCGCCATAATCTGCGCCGCCGTCATCCTCATGATGGTCTTCAGCAGTGTCACCCTCGACCCGACGGTCAAGGAGTGGCCTCCGCGCCACAAGGCCGACATCACCGTCGAGGAATATGCCGAGCTGCTCGACCTGCCGATGTCGCCTGTGCAGGCATCCGACAATCCCTCGCCGGCCTACAGCGAGGAGCCTCTCGACAACAATTCTTCGGCAGCTCCCGAGGGCGGCATGGACGTCACCGACAACGGTCCCAAGGGCGACGCCCCGACTGTCGTCACCTCCGACAGACCCTCGCCCGTCAAAAAAGATAAAAAAGACAAGAAAGTCAAGCCCGGCCCTGTCGATGACACCAAGGCAAAACAGGAAAAAGCCGCCCGACAGGCCAAAAGCGAACTCGGCTCGGCATTCCGCAACGCCGGCAAGGACAACACCGACAACAAAGGCAAAAACAAAGGCGACTCGGGCCGTCCCGACGGCAAGAATTCGTCGGTCAACGGCCGCGGCACTGGCCGCGTCGGCGGCGGATGGGCTATGCCATCATACAACAGCGTCCCCAGCACAGTCACCGGCTCGGTCGTCATGATGGTCAAGATCGACCGTAGCGGCCGTGTCAAATCGGTCACCTTCCAGGGTGGCGACGCCCCGGCGGCGACGAGTCCCGAAGTGCGCGCCGCCTGCGAGCGCGAAGTGCGCTCGAGAGTCTTCACCCGCTCTGACGACAACGCTCCCGAAGAGTCGACAGCCTACATAACATACCGTTTCCGATAAGCATCACAGATTCAAAGGAAACGGCCATGAAAACAGTCGAAATAACATCACTCGGCCACCCCGGCGTCGAGGTCTACGCATCGCTCACCGAAGCGCAGCTGCGCAGTCGTCTCGCCCCGTCGCAGGCAGTTTTCATAGCCGAGAGTCCCAAAGTCATAAAAGTAGCGCTTGAGGCAGGCTATCAGCCCCTCAGCATGCTCTGCGAGGCGCGCCATATCACAGGCGACGCCGCCGAAGTCATCGCCATGGCCGGCGACATCACAGTTTACACCGGCCCGCGCGAACTTCTCGAATCACTTACAGGCTACCGCCTGACCCGCGGTGTCCTCTGCGCCATGCGCCGCCCCGAGCCGCCATCGGCCGAGGAGGTCTGCCGCGATGCCCGCCGCCTCGTCGTCATCGACAGCGTCACCGACACCACCAACATCGGCGCCATCTTCCGCTCGGCCGCAGCGCTCGGCATCGACGGCGTCCTGCTGACCCGTACATCCTGCGACCCGCTCAACCGCCGATCTGTACGTGTCTCGATGGGTTCGGTCTTTCTCGTTCCCTGGACATGGATTGACGACCCTGTCGCCGACCTGCGCCGTCTCGGTATCACTACGGCGGCCATGGCTCTGACCGACGACTCGGTCAGTCTCGACGATTCCGCCCTCGCCGCCGAAGAGCGCCTTGCCGTCATCATGGGCACCGAGGGTGACGGCCTTGCCCGCAGTGTCATCGCCGGCGCCGACTACACCGTCAGGATACCGATGTCTCACGGTGTCGACTCGCTCAACGTCGCCGCAGCCGCGGCGGTCGCTTTCTGGCAACTGAGAATCAGATAGCCATGGAAAGGCTGATGCAATATGTCTGGCAGCACAAGCTCTGGCCCGCCGAAGAAATGAAGACCGTCGACGGCCGTCAGGTGCGTGTCATCGACCAGGGGCTGCTCAACACCGGCGCCGGACCCGACTTCTTCAACGCCAAGGTGATGATCGACCGCCAGTTATGGAGCGGCAACATCGAAATCCATGTCAGGGCATCCGACTGGTTCCGCCATGGCCATGACAAAGACAGCGCCTATGACTCGGTCGTGCTTCATGTCGTCGCCAGCAGCGACGCCGAGATACACCGTCCCGACGGACAGCTTGTGCCTCAGATGGTGATGGACTGCACACCCGACTTCAGCCGCCGCTACCGTGAGATGGTCGAAGGCTGCCGCGATTTCCCGCCCTGCCGCAAAGAGATTCCCGCCCTGCCGTCGATTTATATCCATGACTGGATCGATAATCTTGCCTATGAGCGCATCAATGCCAAGGTCGAGCGTATCAACCGCCTTGTCGACGGCCACGACGGCAACTGGATCGACGCCGTCTACATCACTCTCGCCCGTGCCCTCGGCTTCGGCACCAACAGCGATGCGTTCGAGCGTCTGGCGCTGTCGACGCCGCTGAAGATGCTGCTCAAACACCGCGACTCGCTCGAGACTATCGAGGGCACCCTCTTCGGTCAGGCAGGCTTTCTCGACAATCCGCCCGAGCGCGCGGGATATGTCGAACGCATGATACAGGAATATTCGTTCATGGCATCGAAATTCGGGCTCGCACGTCCTCTGGCGCTCAACTGGCGCATGAGCGGACGTCCCGCCAACTTCCCTCACCGCCGCATCTCGACACTTGCCCACATGATAAACGCCGGCTTCGTCATCGGCAGCCGCATCTTCGAGGTTAAGAACGAGGCCGACGCCCGCAGCCTCTTCGACATCAGCCTGACGGGTTTTTGGTCGCGGCGTTACACCTTCATGGCCGAAGCCTCGCCGACGGTCAAGGCGCTCAGCGACGCCTCGGTCTCGATACTTATCATCAACGTCGTCGCGCCGATGCTCTACGCCTACGGTCTGGCCTATAACGACACCGGCCGCTGTCAGACCGCGCTCGAACTCCTTCAGGGTCTGCCGCCCGAACGCAACACGATAGTCCGTCAGTTTACCGACGCCGGCATCCCCTGCAACGACGCTTTCACGTCACAGGCTCTCATCGAACTCTGCCGCAGCTACTGCGAACAGCGCAAATGCCTCTACTGCCGCATCGGCCACCGCCTCCTCTCCGCCAAAGTCAAAAGACAGGCAAATGAATGAACCATTACTTATTAAAACTATGACAGTCAAGGATGTGATTGAGGAGTGGCTGAAGAAAATCGCTGCAGCAGAAAGTATGCCGCAAGATATCGTGGCGGTCAATATCGGTATGTTTGAATCAGATAACGGTTATGGAGTCTATATGTGCGGCTTTAAAGAATATGACGGAGAAGACGATGGTTGGACTTGTAAACCAGAATATGAGCCGCGCGAAAAATATCTGATGCTTGCCGGCAGAGGTTTCGAGTCAATGGTATGGGAAACTTTGCTGCACCAGATGATATTGGCGTTGAAAGAGATTCTTGAGTGCGGCTGTGAATCGGTAAGACATTTTTTCGATGGCCGTATAGTGACCGCCGGATTCGATGAAGACAAGCTTTTCCGTGTGAAGTGATTGCTGCCGTTGACGTTTTTTATCTATTATTATACAGCCACTTTCATGAATTTTGACTAATTTTGCGGCGATATAGACCAATCAAGTCGGATACATGAAAAAAGCGCTTCTCAGAGCCGTTGTCACATATTTTGTGTTTTTGGTGATTTTCATCATCGAAAAGCCTGTGTTTATGGCCGTCTACAGCGGCCTCTACGGCGACGCGTCCTTTTCTGACTATATCGACGTCATCGCCAACGGAATGGCCATCGACCGCTCTATCGCTGCATACCTCACGGTCATCCCGTGCCTCGTCATAATCTCCATGTTAGTGGTGAAATCGAAGGTAAACGCCATAATATCCCGCATCTACTTCGGCATCATAGCATTTATCCTCGCTGCCGTCTTCATCGCCGACACGGTTCTATACGGCTACTGGGGCTTCAAACTCGACGTGACGCCGATATTCTATTTCATGTCGTCGCCGGCGTCGGCCATGGCAAGCGCCACAGCGGGCGAAGCTCTCGGAGGCATCGTCGCCCTGATTGCCCTGACAGCCGCGTTCTATTTCCTGTTCGCTTATACATCGATGCGCGTCGACGTCGAGCCGCTGCCCCGCGGACGCAGCCGCAACAGCGCCATCGCCGTGATGGCTGTGCTGACAGGGCTTCTGTTCATCCCCATCCGCGGCGGTGTCACCGTCTCGACGATGAATCTAAGCCGCGCCTATTTCAGCGATAACCAGCGCCTTAACCATGCCGCCGTCAATCCGGCGTTCAGCCTGCTTTATTCGGCGACACATCAGAGCGATTTCGCCTCGCAATACCGGTATACCGACGCCGTCGAGGCCGACAGCGTCTTCAGCAAGATGACATACACAGCTGGCGCCCGGCCCGACACGGTCACGCTGACGACCGACCGCCCCGACATATGGATTATCATCGCCGAGAGCTTTTCGTCCCACCTGATGCCTTCGCTCGGCGGAGAGCAGGTAGCCATGCGCCTCGACTCTATAGCCGCCGACGGCATGCTCTTCACCGGCTTCTATGCCTCGAGCTTCCGCACCGACCGCGCTCTGCCGGCCATTCTCAGCGGTTTCCCCGGCCAGCCCAACACGAGCGTGATGAAATATGTCAGAAAAGCCGAGAAGCTGCCCTCGATGCCGCGCCGTCTGCGCGACGCCGGCTATAACACTGCCTACTATTACGGCGGCGACATCAACTTCACCAACATGCTCGCTTACGTCGTCAGCTCGGGCTTCGGCCATATTGTCTGTGACAAAGACTTCCCGCTCGCCGAACGTACCGGCAAATGGGGCGCTCACGACCACGTCGTGTTCGCCCACGCTCTCGATGAGCTGCGCGCCGACACCACGTCGTCGCCGCGCCTGCGCGTCATACAGACCTCGAGCAGCCACGAGCCTTTCGAGGTGCCCTTCAGAAGCCGGTTTGACGACGAGCGCCTCAACGCCTTCGCCTACAGCGACAGCTGCATAGGCGCCTTTGTCGACAGCCTTGCGGCCTCGCCGCGCTACGACCGCAGCCTCGTCATCATCGTTCCCGACCACTACGGCGTCTGGCCCCGCAATCTCAGCGACCGGCGTCTGCGTCACACCGTCCCGCTCGTCTTCACCGGCGGCGCGCTCCGTCGCAGGGGCGAACGCATCGACGTCGTCGGCTCGCAGACAGACCTCGCCGCCACCGTTCTGGCGCTATGCGGTCTGCCTCACGACGAATTCATTTACAGCAAAGACCTGTTTGACAGCGACGCGCCTCACTTCGCCTTCTTCACCGACACCGACGCCGTCGGAATGGTGACAGCGACAGACACCGTCGTCTATAACCTCGACGCCGACCGCCCCGACGTTCTTGCCGGCCCGACAGCCGGCGAAACCCTCCGCCGGGCGCGCGTCTGCCTTCAGAAAATTTATGATAACCTCTCAGACCTCTGACCATGCTTGACACACTGATAGATCTCGACTCACAGTTGCTGCTGTTTTTCAACAGCTTCCATACGCCCTTCCTCGACCGCTTCATGATGCTTTTCACCGGCCGTTTCATCTGGGCGCCGATGTATGCGCTGATACTGCTGCTTTTCTTCAAGAAATACAATCCGCTGCGCGCCGGCGTCTTCGTCGTGATGCTTGTGGCCGCCATCGCCCTTACCGACCAGACTTGCGCCACTGTGCTGCGTCCGATATTCGAGCGCCTGCGCCCGTCCAATCCCAACAACCCGCTCAGCGAGTTTGTCACCGTCGTCGACGGCTACCGGGGCGGCCGCTACGGCTTCCCTTCGTGTCACGCCGCCAACTCGTTTGCCCTGGCGATATTTCTGTCGCTCGTCGTCAGGCGCCGCGGTTTTACGCTCGTCATCTTCGGCTGGGCCATGCTCAACAGCTATTCGCGCATGTATCTCGGCGTACATTATCCGGGTGACATACTCGTCGGCGCGACCATTGGTTCGTTCTACGGCTTCATCTGCCATCGTCTGGCGCAGCTCACAGCCATGCGCCTTATCAAGCGCCGCGACATTGACAACAGCGACCAGAAGCTCATCGGACGCTCGCTTGCGATGCCCGGGACCTTCTCGCCATTGATTCCCGACATGACCATCACCATCAGAGTGCGTGACGTCATCGTGGCCGCCGCAATGGCGACGACCGTCTTTATCGGCTTCACGTCACTGCTCAGCATATTCCTATGACAACCGACACAGCATCGCCACGCCATCGCTACGAGATTCTCGACGGGCTGCGCGGCGTCGCCGCACTGCTTGTCATCTGGTATCACGTTTTCGAGGCTTTCGCCACGTCGCCCGTCGACCAGCGTTTCAACCACGGCTACCTCGCCGTCGACTTCTTTTTTGTCCTCTCGGGCTTTGTCATCGGCCACGCCTATGACAGCCGCTGGCAGCGCGGTATGACTGCCGGACGCTTTATCGTCAGACGCATCATACGTCTGCAGCCTATGGTCATCATCGGTGTCATGCTCGGCGTCGTCTCTTTCATCATCCAGGGCTGCGAGCGCTGGGACGGCACAGCCGTTAGCACCTCGGCTGTCATCGTCTCGTTCCTGCTCGGACTGTTCATGCTGCCGGCGCTGCCGGGCACAATGCCCGAGGTCAGAGGCAACGGCGAAATGTTCCCGCTCAACGGCCCGAGCTGGTCGCTCTTCTTCGAATATATAGGCAGCATCTGCTACGCCCTGTGGCTGCATCGTCTCAGTCATCGCGGTCTGCGGCTTTTCACCGTCCTGTCGGGCGTCACACTGGCTGTCTGGACCCTTTCAGACATGAGCGGCAGCTACCATACGGGCTTCGGCTGGTCTATGGCCGACTACGGCTTTGTCGGCGGACTGCTCAGGCTGTCGTTCTCATTCTCGGCCGGACTCCTTATGGCCCGCGGTTTCAAACCCGTGCGTATCGGAGCCTGCGGCTTCGCCCTCTGCTCGGCCCTGATTGTCGTCATGCTCGCCATGCCATACATCAGCGCCGACGGCGGCAAATCGATAGCTAACGGCTGCTACGACCTATTCTGCACCCTCCTCGTCTTCCCCGCCGTCGTCTATATCGGAGCCTCGACTCCCAACGGTAGCGGCGTCTCAGACCGCGTTTGCCGTTTCCTCGGCAGTATATCCTATCCCGTCTACATCATCCACTATCCGATGATGTATCTCTTCTATGCCTACGTGTGGAGCGAAGGCCTCACATTTGCGCAGACGTGGCCCGTCGCCGTGGCAATCTGCCTCGGTGCGATCATCCTCGCGCGACTGTTCCTCAAATACTACGACGAACCCCTCCGCGCATACCTCAGCAACAAACTATAGCGACTGCAAGGTGAAAAACGTGCTTCAGCTCGGGGAGAGGCGCTCTGGCGAATCAACAGAACCTTCGGTTTCTTTTTGCTTGAGCCGGAATGATTCTAAAAGTCATCGTCATCATCGTCGTGACTGGGATGGTCTTTGACCCATTGTTTCCATTGCTTTTTATCGGCCCAGATCCATTTTTCATATTTTATGGGATTGCCCGGCACCTCAATCGAGCATGGCACAAAATAATAAACGTTGTCGCAATCTCCAACGATTTTCTGACGGCCGTAGTAAAACCGTTTAGCCCATCTTAATACATCACCGTTGTCAAATATTTCAAATTCATTATACTCCGGAGCCCAATGCCAAAAAATATTGTCGGGATACATTATAAATGTCTTTAGCGTGTCATTGTCGACTAAGTATATACCATAGTTGAACGTACCTAAATATTTATGCTTTATTATAAACGTACCGTCTTTGCCAAGGATAAGGCAGGTGTCGGGATTTGTAGTGTCTAAAGAATTGCTGTAGAAGCCGTCGGTACGAATTCGTGATGTAGAATCGGGCTTATATGCTTCGTCAAATTTATATCGGGTATACCTTCCTAAAAAACAATTTCGGCAGCAACTCTGCAAAATAATTATTGCCAGCACTACGGTAATCAGATATATTATGCGTTTCATAACTAAAATCACTTTTTAGAGATTATTCCATTCTGATCATCGATTGAGTGTCGAGCAAACGGTTTACGCAATATTTGACGTCATCTGTACGGACAAGCCGATAATGATTTGAACATTCTTTAGTCAAATCGACGATTGTATCAGGCATACGCACACCTCCGTACATCCAATTATTCCATTTAAAATTTCGACGATTTAATTCTACAACTTCTTTTATCTCCTTGGGATTCTTAATGCTTATACAATTTATGTGAGCTGAATCTTCAATTTCAAACTCAACAATTCCTATATATGTAAACCATGGGGTTATTTCAAAATATTTATTATCTGAATAAAAAAATATGTCAGCTATGACCTTGTCGTCTTTTACTTCATAAAGGCCCCAGTTGTCAAAGAATCTCAGATAGCCGTCAGGATAGAATATTATGTCTGTGTCAGGGTAAATATCGAGTTGCGAACGTGTATAAAAACCTCTGATATCAAGTCGTCCCAAAGAGTCGGGATTATATCCCTCGTGCCATTTTATAGGCGCGTCATTATAAAACTCTCTGACGTCTTCGACATAATACCGTCGTGGAACGTAGTTTGTCTGTGGCCCTGGCTTATACGTCAGTGTCTCATAAAGCAGACAACTGTTCAACAATACCGATGCCGTCACGCCTCCGGCTACAAAAATCATCGTTTTTCTCAATATGTCCATGAGATTGTATGAATTTAAGGTAGGATTTTTGCAAATATAATGATATATTTGGAACTCTCAATCACGGGGGCGGCAAATCGCGTGTTTTGATGAACAATCAGGCGTTTGCGGCTGTCATATATTAACTGGAAAAATCATCACATTATGATAAAGTTTGATTATAAGGCTATGGTGACCAAGGTCAAGGGCTATTTTGATCTCACCGACTTTCTGTTGCCGCAGGCCGAAGCTGAGGCTGCCATTCGCGAGGGCGTTTCGTTCCGCGGGGTCAATATACTGATACTCATTGTGGCTATATTTATCGCGTCGCTGGGCCTGAATGTCAATTCGACGGCGGTCATCATCGGCGCCATGCTCATCTCGCCGCTAATGGGCCCGATTATCGGCATAGGTCTGGCGGTCGGCGTGCATGACTTCGAGCTGATGAAGAGGTCATTCCACAATCTGATGATGGCGACGCTGTTCAGCGTCGCCACGTCGTGTCTGTATTTTATCATATCGCCGGTCAACGAAGGTCACAGCGAGTTGCTTGCCCGCACGTCGCCGACAATCTACGATGTCTTCATCGCTCTTTTCGGCGGTGCCGCCGGCATACTCGCCACGGGCAGCCGGGTCAAAGGCAATGTGCTGCCGGGCGTGGCCATAGCCACGGCTCTTATGCCGCCGCTGTGTACGGTCGGCTACGGTCTGGCGACGTTGCAGTTCAATTATTTTATAGGGGCGCTCTATCTCTTTTTCATCAACTCGGTCTTTATCGCCTGCGCGACAACAATCGGTATCAAGCTGATGAAATATCAGGTCAAGGATTTCTCGAATCCGGTGCGTGCCAAACGTGTCAAGAATATCGTCTACACGATTGCTGTCCTGACGATGATACCTGCATGTTTCATGACTTACTCGATGTATATGCAGTCGACGTTCATCACAAACTGCGACAGGTTTGTCAACACTGAGTTTAATTTCCCCAACACTCAGGTACTCAACTATAAGCCGAATTATAACAAGGGTAACAGGCAGCTGACAATCAGCCTTGTCGGCGCTCCGTTGCCCGAAGATTCGCTGCTGCTGGCCATGACAGACAAGCTGCCCGACTATCATCTGGGCGGCACGCGGCTGCGCATCGCCCAGGGGATAGGCTCGACGATGCCCGATGCCGAGTCGATGTCGTCGTCGATGCTCCGCGACATGTATCAGGTGACGCAGGCCACTATCGCCGGTCAGCAGCAGACAATCGACTCGCTGCGCACGGTCTGTGCCGCGGCCGCCCACAACGATACGATCGGTTCGGTGATCGCGCCCGAGCTGCGCGTCATTTTCCCACAGGTGCGTGACATAGCTTTCACCCGTGCTATTGTCAGCAATGTCGAGAATGGTAAACGCGATACGCTGAACCTCGTTCTGGCGCAATATACATCGCCGATGAGCAAAGCGCAGGCGACAAAATTCCGCGAATATCTCGAGGCGCGTCTCGACACTCGTCCCATCACTATCGTCTCGGGCGACTATCGCTGACCGACGGCTAACGGACGACCTTATAACGTGCCCATAGGACGCCGTTGGGATAAGTCGATACTTCTTTGAATTCCAATCGCGCGGGTAAAAATCCCGGGCTGTCGGCGATGCCGTCGAAAAGCGCCGGCTGTCCTTTGCGCCCGTCGATGCCGGGTGCTGTCATCACACTGATTTCGTCGAGCAGGCCGGCGGCAAGGAATCCGCCGTTGATTTCGCCGCCGCCAACGACAGCGATGCGCCTGACCCCGAATTTGTCGTGCAGAATCCCGACGGCGCGGGCGAGGTCGATGCGGTCTTCTCCCACAGCAATATATGAGATGCCCTTGGCGCGCAGGTAGTCGAGATATTCGGGCGATGCCTTGAGGCTGACGATGCAGATGTGGCCGCTGTTGTCGCCGTTGTCCCACAGGAGGGTGCCGCGGGTGTCGACAGAGACGTTATAGACGTCGGCCGAACCGGCGACATAGACCGCAGGTTCGGCGATATGGCCCGGAACGGTCGGTTTGAATTCTTCAAAGCCGCAGCGGTGGATCTGGTATGAGTGGCGCCCTTCGATATGGGCCTGACAGTCGAGCGAGTCGAGGGCGTCGTAGTATTCGTCGCCGCTGATTTTATCGACCATGTCGCAGGCGATGCGGCCGTCGACGCTCTGCATCATGTGGCAGATTATATAGGGTTTCATTGCTTTGTTGGATTTTGAGATTATTACTATGTTGCAAAATAACTCATTTATTTACATAGCCGTTTTATATTTTTTGCGCCAATATTTACCATTATCGCCTATGACGCTTCACAACCGCCGGATAAAGACTATATTTGCAACATGGAAAAGAAAACCGTCACACTCGACTCGATCGATGCATATAACAAGCTCTACGGACTGACCACACGTCATCCGCTCGTCACGGTCGTCGATCTCAAGAAAGCTGTCGAAATGCCCAATCATTTCAGACTGACCTATGGCGTCTATGCGCTGTTTCTCAAAAACGGCGTCAACTGTGTCATAAAATACGGACGCCGCAAGTATGACTATCAGGAAGGCACCGTCGTCACTTTCGCTCCGGGTCAGACGGTCGAGGTCGAGATTCCCGACAACGAGGTGTCGAACGACGTCATCGGGCTGCTTTTCCACCCCGACCTTATCTACGGCACTCCCCTCGGCGAAAAAATATCGGGTTTTGATTTCTTCGATTACTCGCAGATGGAGGCTGTGCATCTGTCAGAGAGCGAAGCACTTTCCTTGACTGTCTCGCCAAGATTGACGCCGAGCTTGACTATCCGGTCGATTCACACTCGGCGGCCCTCCTCTCGGCCAATATACAGCTACTGCTCGAATATATGTCGCGATTCTATGACCGCCAGTTTATCACGCGCCATAAGGTCAACTCCGAGATTGTGGCGCAGTTTGAGCGACAGCTCAAAAGCCTTTACGGACGAGGCGCGACACTCGGCAATATACCCACCGTGGCCGATTTCGCCGAGGCGGCAAACCTGACTCCAGGATATTTCAGCGACCTTGTCAAACGCGAGACCGGCGTGGCGCCCAAAGACATGATAATGCGTCAGGTTGTGGCCGAAGCCAAACACCGTCTGGCCGTGTCGTCAGACGATGTCAGCACCATAGCCTATGATCTCGGCTTCCAGTATCCGGCTCACTTCACACGTATGTTCAAACGTCTCACCGGACAAAGTCCCACCGAATACCGCAACAACAGCTAATTTTCAAATGGCACGAAGTACAATCATGGGCTAAACCATTGGGGGGTCATTGAGTAAAAACAAGCAGCGAGAGCCGGAGGGTTCTCGCTGCTTGTTTTTATTGTGCCATTGAATCAGTCGATGATATCGAAGCCGGTGTAGCGGCGGAGACATTCCGGGACGACGATGCCATCGGGGGTCTGGTTGTTTTCAAGCAGGGCGGCCATGATGCGCGGCAGAGCGAGCGCCGAGCCGTTGAGGGTGTGGCAGAGGCGTGTCTTCTTGTCTTCGGCGCGGTAGCGGCATTTGAGGCGGTTGGCCTGATAGGTCTCGAAGTTTGACACTGACGATACTTCTAGCCAGCGTTTCTGTGCGGCCGAGTAGACTTCAAAGTCGAATGTGATGGCCGAGGTGAAGCTCATATCGCCGCCGCAGAGGCGCAGGATGTGCCAGGGCAGACCGAGCGAGTCGAGGAGCGACTGGACATGGTCTTTCATCTCTTCGAGGGCGGCATAAGAGTTTTCGGGTTTCTCGATACGCACGATTTCGACTTTGTCGAACTGGTGGAGACGGTTGAGGCCGCGGACGTCTTTGCCGTAGCTGCCGGCTTCGCGGCGGAAGCAGGCCGAGTAGGCGCAGTTTTTGACGGGCACGTCGGTGAGGATGACGTCGCGGTAGAGGTTTGTCACGGGCACTTCGGCTGTGGGGATGAGGTAGAGGTTGTCGAGGTTGACGTGGTACATCTGACCCTCTTTGTCGGGCAGCTGGCCTGTGCCGTAGCCCGATGCCTCGTTGACGACATAAGGCGGCTGAATCTCAAGATAGCCGGCCTCGGAAGCGCGGTCGAGGAAGAACTGGATGAGTGCGCGCTGGAGTTTGGCGCCTTTGCCGATATAGACCGGGAAGCCTGCGCCTGTAATCTTGACGCCGAGGTCAAAATCGATGAGGTTGTATTTCTTGGCGAGGTCCCAGTGGGGCAGGGCGTCTTCGGGCAGGTCGGGCATCGGGCCGCCGGTTTTCTCGACGACGTTGTCTGCCGCGGTCTTGCCTTCGGGCACCATCTCACAGGGAATGTTGGGCACGGTGAGGAGTATCTCGATGATTTCCCTGGC
Source organism: uncultured Porphyromonadaceae bacterium (assembly GCA_902493335.1). Lineage (GTDB taxonomy): Bacteria > Bacteroidota > Bacteroidia > Bacteroidales > Muribaculaceae > CAG-873. Next base: position 15,548 of record CABUPJ010000013.1, on the reverse strand, counting down.
TGCGGCGTCGAGGTTGTCGGCGATTTCTTTCTGCGAGGCCTTTAGCGAGGCAACAGTGGCCTTGACGTCTTCGGCCTGCTGGCGTTCGCCGGCCTTCATGAGCGCGCCGATTTTGTCGGCGAGTTTTTTAAGCTCAGATGCGAGATTGTCGTTCTGAAGCTGGAATTTACGGCGGTCTTCGTCGAGGGTGAGGATGCGGTCGATGGCCTCTTTGCCGTCGAAGCCTTTGACGGCAAGGCGTTCGACGATATATTGGGGATTTTCTTTGATTTGCTGTAAGGTAAGCATATTGTTATGGTGTTATGCTCCGGCAGTGGAGCTGTTGGTTTATTTTGTTGAGGGAGCTCCGCTGAGGAGTTGTTTGACTTTTGCCGAGATGGCGTGTCCGTCGGCGCGGCCGGCGAGGGCTTTGGTGGCGACGCCCATCACCTTACCCATCTGGGCGGGAGATGTTGCGCCGGTCTCGGCGATGATTTTGCGCAGGGCAGCCTCGAGTTCTTCGTCTGAGAGGGGCTTGGGAAGGTATTCTTCGATGACGGCACACTCGGCGAGCTCGGTTTCGGCGAGTTCGGGACGGTTCTGTTCCTGATATATGCGGGCGCTTTCGCGACGCTGTTTAGCCATCTTGACGAGCACTTTGGTGGCGGCTTCGTCGCTCAGAGAGCCATCGCTGCCCGGAGCGGTCTTGGCTTCGAGAAATTCCTTCTTAATGCCGCGGAGTGCCTGCAGGCGCACTTTGTCTTTTGCGAGCATTGCCGATTTGATGTCGGCACTGACGGTTTCAAAAAGATCCATAATTTCTATATCTTTTTTTGATTGTTTCCAAATTGTTTTTCTGACTGCAAAAGTAAACAAATTTCGTCGATTATCTGACCCTCAGGGGTAAAAAACGGGGTCGTCAGAGAAAATTTACGCCGTCGGGAGTCAGTTGCGCTTCGGGGGGCGGAGGGATGAGCGGCCGGCGCGGCGCTCGATGTAGTAACCGCGGGTGTCGGGGTGGGGTATCTCGATGCCCGAGAGGTTGTAGTATCTTACGGGGGTGTTGTTGTCGGCGTCGATAATGACGTTTTCGATGCCGGCGTAGGCGGGAAGCGCGGCGGCGGGAGTGGTGTCACGCTCGGGCTCGGCGGTGGGATTCGCAGGGTCGAATTTGCCGAAACGGCTTGTGAGCCAGGCTATGCGTTTGGCGAGGTATGAGATGACTTCGTCGCGTCGGCCGGTGATGTCGCTGTTGTCGGCGACGGGCTGTCCGCCGTCGGGCACGGGGCGGTCTTTCCAGCGGCGGCGGTCGGCGACTGCGGCTGCGGCGATGTGGTCGCAGTAGGCTTTTATGTCGTCGGTGAGACCGTCGTAGCAGGACGACATGAACCACTGCCAGGTGGCTTCAATCTTGGCGTTGAAGCGGGCGTTCTGACGCATCGACGGAATCCATGTGTTGCCGTATGGGTCGTGGTCATAGAAGAAGCCTTCGGCGGGGGCGACAAAGGCGTTGCCGCAGTCCCAAAGGGGCGAGAAGTGCCATTTCTGACCCTCGCCGCGGTCTCGGAATAGGTAGGTCGAACCGTGATAGGCCTCGACATGGCCGATGATTTCGTTGACGAGGTAGTAGCGCGCGGCGTCGTCGAGGTCGAGGTAGCTCCAGAGGGCGTCGTCGCAGGTGCCGACGGCGTTGTTGATGGCCTCGAACTGGTCGCCGACAAAGCGACGCTGGAGTTCGGAGTATTCCTCGGGGGTGTCGAAGGTCACGCGCAGGGCGTCGAGCGAGTGTCCGCTGACGCAGCTTTTTTCGGAGAAACGCAGCTGGTTGTCTTCGTCGTAGTTGTCGAGCTCGACGAGGTAGCCGCCGGAGATGAGGGCGGCGTCGGAGACGTTGTCGTCGAGCTCGGTGATGTTGACGCGGTCTTTCTCGATGCGTATCGACTCGGTGAGGAAGTAGAGGCCGCGGTAGTCGCCGTTGATGACGACCTCGACCGGCTGCTGCCACGGGGTCCAGGGCAGGCCTATGCGGCGCCCGAGGTTGAAGCCTGTGAAGTTGCGTAGGTAGCCGCGGTTATCGTCGGCGTGGGCCAGCAGAGCGAAATGTTTACTCTTCGACAGACCGAGCAGAGCCTGTTTGTCGGCGAGTTTGAGCTTGAAGGGCTTTTTGGCGAAGCCTTTGCGGGTCCAGTTGCCGCGGGCTTTTATCTGGGTCTTGAGCGGTGCGTCGGCTGAGCCGACAGATTTGGCGCCGAGCTCTTCGAGCCATTTGCAGCCGTTGAGGTCGAGGCGGTATTCGGCGTCGAAGTAGTCTTTGTGGGCGAGATCTTTAGAGATGATTTCGTCGTTGTATGTGCCGTCGGCGTTGCGCACGTCGATATACATCACCGGGAGCGTTCCAGAGAGACCTTCGGCGGGCGGACGCACCGATGATGTGGTGAACGTTATTGCCGTCGAGCTGTTGCGGTTGAGGGTGAAGCTGACGGTGCAGTCGCGCAGGTCGCGTGCGATGAAGTTTGGTCCGTTCTGATAGCCGGTGACGGTGCAGTCGCCGCTGACGGTCTGTTTGCCCGATGCGGGCGAGCCGTAGTTAAGCTCCCAGCCGCTGTCGGAGATCTTGAATTCTCCGTCGAGACGGTCGACGTGTATCGTGTAGACCTCGCCCGAGCGGGTGAAACGGTAGCTGTCGTCGGCCGACCAGGGCGATGAAATCTGCTCGCCGCGAAGATACATCACAGGATAGCCTTCGGCGTCGGTGTTGACTGCATTGGCGGCGAAAATTGCCGTGAGAAAAACGGCGGCAAGCACGGCCTGTCGCCCGAAGATATTCAATTTTATCATATGTTGGCTATAAGATAGACTGTATAAGCTATATAACAGGCAAACATCACGCCGCCTTCGACGCGGGTGATGGTGCGCTCTTTGAAGAACTGACCGAAAACGAGGAAGAGCACGCTCGCGCCGACGAGAGTCAGCAGGTCGATGTTCGAGATGTTGCCGAATGGCAGCGGCGCTACCGTGGCCGAGGCGCCGAGCACAAGCAGCACGTTGAAGATGTTGCTGCCGATGACGTTGCCGATGGCCATGCCGGGTTCGTTCTTTAGGGCTGCGACGACCGACGTAGCCAGCTCGGGCAGCGATGTGCCGACGGCGACGATGGTCAGGCCGATGACTGCCTCGCTGACGCCCATGACGCGGGCGATGCCGGTGGCTCCGTCGACAAATCTGTCACCGCCCCAGATCAGTGCGGCCAGGCCGCCGATGATATAAAGAATCGCGCGTATGACCGACATGCCCGAGAGTTTCTTGCCGTCGGCGCTCTGCGGGTCGCGCTTCGCCGGGTCGCTGTTGCGGGCGCTCGCGAAAGTATAGCGCATGAACAGCAGGAAGAATATCAGGAGGAAGAGGCCGTCAACGCGGGTGACTACGTTGGCGGGGGCGCCGTCGAGGATGACGCTGCTGCCTATGATGAGCATTATGATAGATGACAGCAGCACCATCGGCAGCTCGGTAGTCATGACCGATTTCTGAATCTTTATTGGGCGTACCATAGCTGTTATGCCTATGATAACAAGGATATTGAATATGTTGCTGCCGATGACGTTGCCGACGGCGAGCTCGGCGTTGTGGTTGATGGCCGAAACGATGCTTATCGACAGCTCCGGAGCCGATGTGCCGAAAGCGACGACCGTCAGGCCGATAATCAGGTCGCTCACCCCGAGGCGTTTGGCGACCGACGAGGCGCCGTCGGTCAGAAAATTAGCCCCTGCCAGTATCAACACCAGACCGACAACGAGCCAGACAATATCAAGAATCATTAGCTTAAAGAGGTATTAACGAATAGGTTTTTACGCATTAAAAACCGCAAAATAACAAAAAAAACGCCACACGGCCAAAGCCAAGGGAGAATTTAGCAATGATTACAGATTATCGGCGCTGCTCGCCCAAGCGCCACGGCGGTTATAGCCGGGTCGAGCTCGACCCGGACACATTAATAGTTTTGGTTAACGACCTTTTATTGCTTTGGCTAATGGAATCATAGGTTGTGGGCGATGGTTTCTGCAAGGGAGTTCATGGTGAGACAGGCGGCGCGGGTGAGGGTAGCTTCTATGGCCGGGATTGAGATGATGAGCAGGCGCCCCGATTCGCAAAATTCAAAGTCATGACCTATAGGTTTGTAGCGTTCGCCCATGTTTTGGTTGGTGATGAGGATGATTTTGCCGCCAACGCTTTCTGCTTCGACTCGGATGGCTTTTTCTGCCTGCGAGATGAAAGGCGACACAAGCACACCGCCGTTGGCTGCAGTATATAATCTTTGCTGTCGATGCTGCTCACGGGTTTCCTCGCTGTCGCGACGATGCACGATGACAGCTTCTTTGAACGGGTTTTGCAACAAATGCATATTCCCATAAGCCTGGCATAGACAACCACCGATTTCAAGATTGTTGACGCGGCGAAAGAACTCGGGATAGACCTGGCGCACAGCCAATCGGCGCGGGTTGTCATGAATATATTTTGTTGCCGTTTCAAGCTGCCGGCAATCAGTGATTATTCTGTCGTGGAAGCCGTCTACGAACACCGTCAGGCTGTCATTGCCTGAAATTTTTCGGATATTCGACGTCGTGGCGGCTTTAATAGCCTGAATTATATCGCCGAAATGACGGTCGAGAGGCTCGGTGACGGCCATAAGGATATGGGCATGGTCGGGCATGATGACTTTGTCGAGAATCATGATCCGAGGGTTATATGAGGAAGTTATGTCGATTTGTTTCTCGAGGATGGCTCCAAACTTGCTGATCGTAACAGCTGCGTCTGAAGGCTCGGTAAAATCAAGTCTGCCAAAATCGGGACATGAAGGATGTTTGGTGACCGTAACCATGTAAGTTGCCCTGTCATAGTAGCTATGCCAGAATGCACGTTTGAGATTGGGGTTGACAGATTCTTTCATGCGATTAGCCGAAGGTATTATTGTGTCCGGGTCGAGCTCGACCCGGCTGTGGCAAAGTTAGTGATATTTATGATACGGAGTTGCGTTCAAAATCCTCGGTTTGCGGGTTAGAGTGATTTTTTGTAACTTTGCTTGTTAAAATCAGAATTTATGCAGATAACTCCCTCAGAACTTCCGGCTGATGTGATGCAGGCCAAATTGCGCTTCGGCATCGTCGGTAACGCGCCGGCGCTGTTGCTCGCTGTCGAGCGGGCGATACGTGTGGCTCCGATTGACCTGTCGGTGCTCGTCATCGGCGAGAGCGGCACGGGCAAGGAGTTTTTCCCTCAGATAATCCACGCCTACAGTGCGCGCAAACATTCTAAATATATAGCCGTCAACTGCGGTGCCATCCCCGAGGGCACCATCGACTCGGAGCTTTTCGGACACGAAAAGGGCTCGTTCACGGGCGCCGTAGCCTCACGCAAGGGTTACTTCGAGGAGGCTGACGGCGGCACGATATTCCTCGACGAGGTGGCCGAGCTGCCGCTGACGACTCAGGCGCGCCTGCTCCGCGTGCTTGAGACAGGCGAGTTCCTCAAAGTCGGCTCGTCGACGATGCAGAAGACCAACGTGCGCATCGTCGCCGCCACGAATGTCAATCTGATGAAGGCCGTCGAGGAGGGGCGATTCCGCGAAGACCTCTACTACCGACTGTCGACGGTCGTCATCACGATACCGCCGCTTCGCGAGCGCGGCGGCGACATCATGCTGCTGGCCCGCAAGTTTGCCTCGGATTTCAGCGAGCGCTACCGCATGCCGGCCATCTCGTTCAGCGACGAGACCCGCGTCATCATGTCGCATTACCGCTGGCCCGGCAACGTGCGTCAGCTCAAGAACGTCGTCGAGCAGATGGCGATCTTCGAGTCTGGCCATGAAATCACCGCGCCTGTCGTGCGCCAGTATCTGCCCGAAAACGCCACGGTCTTCTCGCCCGTCGTCAGCGGCGAGCGCTCGCACACCTACGAGCGTGAGCGCGAGATGCTGTTCAGCATGATATTCAGGCTTCAGAACCAGATCGAGGAGCTGACCGAGAAAGTCAATGACAAGGGCGACAAGTTTGTCGACACCTTTGTCGAGGTCGAGCCTGACGCTAACCGCGACAGCGAACCGGCCAAAACGGGCACCGCCATCGTGAAGCTCTCTGACTACAACCGTCCCATCGTCAACAACGGCGGCGACACCCATGACGACATGCCGCAGTCGCTTGTCGACAACGAGCGCGAGGCCATCGCCGAGGCCCTCGAACGCAACAGCGGCCGCCGCAAGATCGCCGCCCGCGAGTTAGGCATCTCAGAACGTACACTTTACCGCAAAATAAAAGAATATGGTCTCGAATAAAACGATATCACCCGTGCTGCGGCTGCTCGTTGTGGCAATCCTCGCCGCCGTCGCTCTGCCGGGGTGTATAAGCTATAAATTCAACGGCTCGTCGATTGACTATGCCGTCTACCGCACCATCCGTGTCGCCGAGTTCCCGATACGCGCGGCTTTGGTCTATCCGCCTCTGCAGCAGACCTTCGAGAACGAGCTGCTCGACTATATCGCACGCAACACGCGGCTGCAGACCGTCGACGGACCGTCGGACCTCCAGATTGAGGGCGAGATAACTGGCTATAACCTGACGCCGCAGGCAGTGACCGAAAACGCCTACGCCTCGCAGACCCGACTGACAATCACCGTCAGGCTCAAATATATCGACAATAAACAGGACAACAAGAACGTCGACCAGACTTTCAGCGCCTATCGCGACTTCGACAGCTCGCTGATGCTCACCGACGTGCAGGACGACCTCTGTCAGCAGATATCAAAAGAACTCGTCGAACTGATTTTCAACGCCACACTCGGCGACTGGTAATAAGCTATGTCACAAGAATTAATCGACCGCCTGCTTGACGACGACAGTTCGCTGACCTACGATGAGCTTGTCGCGCTCGACGAGCAGTATCCATATTTCACGCTGCCGGCGATGCTGCTGCTCAAGCGCCACGACAACCGTCTTGACGACAGCCGCCGCGAGGCTCTGCGCGCGCGTTTGGCTGTGGCCTCGGCCGACAAAAAGGCCCTCTTCGACCTTGTGGCGCCTGCTGCCGCCGACACTGCCGGCCTTGGCAACGCACCGAATAAAAAGCCAGATCTGAGTACCGAAAACGCCATCGACACCTTCCTGTCGAACTACGGCAACACCTCTGATGAGGAAGTAGCGCTGCTCGAGCGTCTGATTTTCAATCCGATACCCGACTATGCCGAAATCCTTGCCGACGAAGCCGACAATGTCGACCTCAGTGCAACCGACGCAGAGCCAGACTCGCAGGACGCCATGATTGACGCCTTCATCAAGTCGCAGCAGAAAGCCGCCGCTCCGCGCCGGCATATCGAGGTCGCTGAATCTGACCCATCGAAGCCCAAAGCGCCGGTCAACGCTCCGACAGTCAGCGATGACTCGCTTCTGAGCGAAAGTCTGGCAAAAATTTTCATAAAACAGGGCCGTTACGAGCGCGCATACGAAATAATTTACAATTTAAGCTTGAAATATCCGAAAAAAAGTATTTACTTTGCAGACCAATTGCGTTTCTTGCAGAAACTTATAAAAATTCAGAAACTAAAGGCCTCGAGACAGGCCACGTAAATCAGATATATTTTTAAAAACTATGTTGCATATCATCATCATCGTAGCCACTGTGATCGTCGCAATTCTGCTTATCGGCGTAGTACTGATTCAGAAATCGAAAGGCGGCGGTCTGTCATCTCAGTTTGCAGGCGCCAACGCTGTCATGGGTGTCCGTCAGACCAAATCAGGCATTGAGAACCTCACATGGACACTTGCCGGTCTGATTGTCCTCCTGTCGATTATCTCGGCATTCACCATGCCCAAAGTCAGCGCCGACACCGCTATCCGCACCCAGCAGACCGAGACCCCGGCTGTCCCCGCAAACCAGTTCGACTCGCAGTCGACTCCGGTCATTCCCGCCGCCGACAATCAGGGCGCAGAATAATCACAGCGCTACGCGCCGGACAAAACAGACACAGCTTATCCTCAGCGCAGGCCCAGCCGCTGCCGAGGATAAGTTTTGTTGTATATCTACATCACCCGCGATATGAACCGACACGATTTTGAAATAATGGCTCCCGTAGGCAGCTACGAATCGCTTGCCGCAGCCATCGACGCCGGCGCCGACGCCATCTACTTCGGCGTCGAGAACCTTAACATGCGCTCGCGTTCGAGCGTCAACTTCACCCTCGACGACCTCCGAGACATCGCCGCGACATGTGACCGCGCCGGTGTCAAATCTTACCTGACAGTCAATACTATATTATATGACGATGATCTCGACGAGATGCGCCGTATCATCGACGCCGTAGCCGGCTCGGGCATATCGGCCATCATAGCCAGCGACATCGCCGCCATCAGCTATGCGCGCTCCCGCGGAGTCGAAGTGCACATCTCGACACAATGTAATGTATCTAACATCGAGGCTGTCAGATTCTATGCCGCCTTTGCCGACGTCGTCGTCCTCGCGCGCGAACTCAGTCTTGACCGTGTCAAGGCCATCAGCGACGCCATACGCCGCGAAGACATCCGCGGCCCCAAAGGCAATCTCATCCGCATCGAGATGTTCTGCCACGGCGCGCTCTGCATGGCTGTCTCGGGCAAATGCTACCTGAGCCTCCACGAGATGAACTCGAGCGCCAACCGCGGTGCCTGCACCCAGATATGCCGCCGGGGTTATGAGGTCACCGACCTCGAGACCGGCGACAAGCTCAATGTCGACAACAAATATATAATGTCGCCCAAAGATCTTAAGACCATCCACTTCCTCAACAAAATGATCGATGCCGGGGTGACAGTCTTCAAAATCGAGGGCCGTGCCCGCGGACCCGAGTACGTCAAAATTGCTGTCGAATGCTACTCGCAGGCCATCGATGCCATCGCCGACGGCACCTATACCGACGAGAAAATAGCGGCGTGGGACGAGCGTCTGCGCCTTATCTTCAACCGCGGTTTCTGGGACGGATATTACCTCGGTCAGCGCCTCGGCGAATGGTCGTCGAAATACGGTTCGTCGGCTACGCGCGTCAAACATTATATAGCCAAAGGTGTCAAATATTTCTCTAAACTCGGCGTCGCCGAGTTCTATATGGAGGCGGGCGAGCTCAAGACCGGCGACGAGGTGGTCATCACCGGGCCGACAACGGGCGCGCTGATCATCACCGTCAAAGAAATTTATGTCGCCCGTAAGTCTGTCGACAAGGCCGTCAAGGGCGACAGCTTCTCTATAGCCGTGCCCGCCAAGATAAGACCCAGCGACAAGATGTACCGCTGGGTCGAAACAGCACCCAAACAGTAACGCACGATGACCTGCAACGACCTCAACCGTCACGAACGCGACTGCCGACTCGCCTTTTACCCCGAGACCCATAAATATATTCTCGACGGCGTGGAGGAGCTTGAGTCAGTGACTACTCTGGTCGAAAACAGCTTCTGTAAATTCGACGCCGAATACTGGGCTACTAAAAAATCGTTCGGTCGTGAGGAGGAGAAACAGCGTCTGCTCGACCTCTGGGAGCGGCGCGGACGCGAGGCGCGTGAGCTCGGCACCCTGATGCACGACCGCATCGAGCGCCACTACCTCGGCGAGACACTCGGCGCCGAAGTCGCCGGCGATCCTACCTTCGCCCGTTTCGCAACCTTTGCGCGTCATTATCATCTGAAACCTTACCGCACCGAATGGCGCATCTTCAGCCGCCGCTATGCCGTCGCCGGCACACTCGATTTTCTCGAGTATGACGGCTCGAAATTCACAATCTATGACTGGAAGCGCTCGAACAAGGTCGTCGACGCCTCGGGCAACATCTGCATGAACAGCTATAAACGCACCGGACTCGCTCCGCTCGAGAATCTGCCCGACACAGTCTATATCCATTATGCCCTGCAGATCAGCATCTACCGCTTCATCCTCGCCGAACACTACGGCATCGATGTCGCCGAGGCATATCTCGGGGTCTTTCATCCCGACCTGCCGGTGCCTTTCCGCGTCGGACTGCCATATCTCCGCAATGAAGTCATAAAACTGCTATCTCCAAGACAGAAATGAACCTACCGCAGCAATTTATCGATCAGATAGAGTCGTACGGCGCTCCGTGTCTGACGGGCCTCTGCGAGGCGCTGGCGTCGACCGGCCCCGAGGTGTCGGTGCGTGTCAACCGGCGTAAAGGTGCCGCGGTGCCTGACGGAGCCGACCGTGTCGCATGGTGCCGCTCGGGATTTTACCTCGATGCACGCCGTCCGTTCACTTTCGACCCCGCGTTTCATCAGGGACTCTATTACGTTCAGGATGCTTCGTCGATGGCAGTCTCGACCGTTGTCGAGGCACTGACGGAGGGGCGCGGTCCTGTCGTCTGTCTTGATGCCTGCGCCGCACCCGGCGGCAAGACAACCGCCGCCATCGACAGTCTGCCCGAGGGGTCGCTTGTCGTCGCCAACGAATATGACTTCAAGCGCGCCGCCGTTCTGGCCGAGAATATCGCCAAATGGGGCGCTCCGGGCGTGATTGTATCGCGTGGCGACACATCGCGTTTCAGAAAGCTGCGGTCGGTGTTCGACATTATCGCCGCCGACGTGCCCTGTTCGGGCGAGGGCATGATGCGCAAGGACGCCGAAGCTGTCGCACAGTGGACTCCCGCACTTGTGCGCGAATGTGCCGCCCGCCAGCGCGAGATTGTCGACAACCTCTGGCCTGCACTCAAGCCCGGCGGATTTCTGCTCTACAGCACCTGCACCTTCAACCGTCTCGAAAACGAGGAGATGGTCGATTATATCTGTCGCGAACTCGGCGGCGAAACAGTCGTAACCCCTCTTGACAGCTTTGACTGTATCGCCCGTGGCATCGACACCCCGCATCACTGCTACCGCTTCATCCCCGGCCGCACGCGCGGAGAAGGTCTCTTCATGGCCGTAATCCGCAAAAACGGCGAGGCCGCGCCCGACACCGTAGCCACCGCGCGTCCATCAAAAAACGTCAGCAAGAACAAAGACAACACTATCGAAAAAGCCGCTGCGGCATTCCTCGACGGCGAATACAAAATTACTGTCACATCTGACGTGATAACTGCCCTGCCGGCTGCCGCGGCCACGCAGGCCGCACCGATAGTCAAGGCCCTCGACGTCGTGTCGGCCGGACTGACCGTCGCCACGGTCAAAGGCAAAGACATCATACCGTCGCAGGCGCTCGCCTTGTCGACAGCGTTGCGCGACAGCGCCTTTCATACCGCCGAAGTCGATTATCAGACGGCCATGGCATATCTGCGTCGCGAGTCTATCGCTGTTGACGCTCCACGGGGTTTCGTGCTGCTCACCTTCGGCGGACGTCCCCTCGGTTTCGTCAAAAACCTGGGCAACCGCTCAAACAACCTCTACCCCCAGTCATGGCGTATCCTCTCGACCCATGTTCCCGATACCTTTCAGCCGGTTATTTAGGCGTATACCAAGCTTATGCGGCGAATAAATATATAATTGCGCTATCTGAACAATACACTATTATCACGCGTATAATTTTTATAGACTAATCTTTTTAAAAGTAATAAATATGGATTTAACGGTTCTTTTCAAACTGACCTACGGCATGTATATTGTCGGGGCGATGGATGGTGTCCGGCCCACGGGTTGCGTCATCAACACATGTTTTCAGGTGACATCGAGTAATCCGCTCCTGACGGTTTCGCTCAACAAAAACAACTTCACACTCGACGCCATCAAAAAGACGCGTCGTTTCTCGCTCTCAATTCTTTCGGAAGACAGCGATCCCGCGCTGATAGGCAAATTCGGCTTCTACAGCAGCCGTGACACAGACAAATATGCCGATTTCGGTTATGACGTTGTCGAAGGCGCGCCACTCGTCAAAGGCGACTTTGCCGGACGTCTGATACTCGAGGCCGAGCAGTTTGTAGACTGTGAGACACATGTCCTCGTCATCGCACGTCTTGTCGATACCATACCCGGCGAAGGCACACCGATGACCTACTCATACTATCATAACGTCATCAAAGGCAAAGCTCCCAAGAACGCACCGACCTATGTCGCACCCGAGACTGTTAGGGAAGAAGCCAAGCCCAAACGCCGCTACGAATGCGACATCTGCCTCTATGTAGCCGAAGTCGACGGCGAGCTCCCCGACGACTACATCTGTCCCGTCTGCGGCGCCGACCGCTCCCACTTCAAAGAGATTTAAGGGTAAAAGCCGACAAATATGATTTTCAGGCCGTCTTATAGGGACGGTCTGAATTATTATGCCCGTTGCTTTTGATTTTTTGGGGGTAAGTATTATCTTTGCGGGGGTTAACAATCTGTAAATTTAGATTTTATGAAAAAACTGTCAGTGATAGCTGTTGTCGGATTATGCTTTCCGGTGTTAATGGCTGAAAACATCAGGCTCGGAGATATGCGTTCGAGTGTAAATGATGTCACTCTGGTGTGCGACGGGCGTGTCGCGCGTGGCGGCTGGCATGTCGCGCCTGAAGTCAGTCCCGATGTTTTCGAAACCATGGCCCGCGAGGTAAAGTTTGTCAGCGACTGTGATTCGCTGATGATGACGCTCGAAAATGAATGGGATAGCCGTGATTTCAATATAATCATGGCAAAGGGCGACACTGCGGCTGTGCGTGTTGTCAGGGTGGCGGCCAATCCGTTTGAAAATCCTTCGCCGGAGATGAGGCGTGTCAGCCCGTCGGGTCTTCTGAGCCGCGAACAGGCGACTTTTGATATCGAGGCTATGTTTTATGCGCTCAGCGAGGTACACCCCGACATTTACTCGGTCTGCAATCAGGGCGACCTGCTGCGGGCCAAGAACAAAGCCATAGCGTCGCTCGGTGACTCGGTGTCGTCGGTTGATCTCTATCGTGCCGCCGCTCCGGTCGTGGCCATGATAGGTGACGGCCACACGAGTCTTGTGTTTCCCTATAACAGCTGCTTCACTAAAGATCTGCCGCGCATGCCTCTCTATGTAGACGTCATGCCGGACAGGACGGTCAAATGCGCGAGCAGTCTCGATTCAGTCATACCGCGAGGCGCCCGGATTCTCAGTATCAACGGTGTTGCTTCCGACGTTATGATAGACTCAATGCTGCATTACGTCAGCGGCGAGCGTGAACATTATCGGCTGCACCGTGTCGACAATGACTTCACCGCCCTCCGTCATCTTCTTTTCCCTGCCGACAGTTTTGTTGTGGAATACCGTCTTTCCGGAGCTTCTGAGGTCAGAAACATCACGTTACCGTCGGTTTCTTATGACGAGGTAAAGCGCCGCTGCCCTCCGACAAGCCGCCCCGAAGGCAGATATGAGGCGTATTCATATAGCGTTGACGAGGATAATGATGTCGCGGTCATGGACTTCCGTTCGTTTGAGGGTGTAGACCGCATGACGGCTTTCGCCGATTCGATGTTCAGCGACCTGAGCCGCCGCGGCATCGGTAATCTTGTCATAGATCTGCGCAATAACGGTGGCGGCAACAGCCGTGTAGGCGACGTCTTGCTGCGTTATATCACGCCTATACCCTATGTGCAGATGGAGAAAGTGCTCGTCAGAGTCACTCCGCTTACGGTCAGGCTTATGGGCGGCGGCGACATGACGCCGCGTGTCTATTATCACGAGGCGAAAGAAGATGAATATATCAGACCTCTCACGGCCCGAGAAGGCCATTATGACGGCAAGGTCTACCTTCTGACGTCGACTACGACATTCTCGTCGGCCGGATCGTTTGCATGGGCATTCAAAGAATGTGGCATAGGCACGGTCATCGGCGAGGAGACAGGCGGCATGAACGTCGCTTATGGCGATATTCTGAGCTACCGGCTGCCTTTGTCGGGTCTGAGATGTTCGGTATCGTTCAAACGTTTCTGGCAGTTCCGGGCCGACGAAAATGACATCCACGGCACCATTCCCGATGTCGCTGTTCGGGCCGATGAAGCTCTTGACAGGACTCTCGGGATTATCAAAGCGGGTAAAACAAAATAACCTGTTTTGATAAATTTCTTTTGTGAGTCAGTGAAATATGCTATATTTGCGTTTGTGAATCCTTAATCTCTCTGTGCCATGAAGTCTATCCTGACCGCAGTTATAGTCGCCCTGTCGTTTTTTGCCGGCGGCAGAATTTCAGCCCAGAACAATTCAATCGGATTGCCTGATGCGGCATTTGAAACCTTGAAACGCGCCGTTACCCTTGTCGACGAGGGCATGTATGAGGCCGCCATGTCAGATTTCGACAGTCTTGCCGGGCGTTATCCTGACAATTACACTGTGCAGTATGAACGGCTTTTTGCGCTATATCATCTTCAGCGTTTTGACGAGGTTGTCAAGGATGCCAAAAAGCTTCTCAAACACAAGGATGCGTCGCCGATGATCTATCAGATGTATGGCAACGTGCTTGACATTACGGGCAAACCGGATGAGGCCCGCAAGGTCTATCGTAGCGGTCTCAAACGTTTTCCCGATGCCGGATTCCTTTACCTTGAACTGGGAAATATTGATTTCCATTCAGGCGATTATGTCGCGGCGCTTGACAATTATAACGATGGTATCTCGGTCTCGCCCTCTTTTGCATCAAATTACTATCGCGGGGCTATGATATGTCTGGCCTCGGAAAAGGCCAGGGTCTGGGGACTTGTATATGCAGAGACGGCAATACTGCTCGCGCCTAATAACGATGAACGCAAGGCAGACATGGGCGGTCGCATACGCGAATGTCTTCGCGACAATATCAGGATATTGGCGGAAGGAGACACGGCCAAGGCTTCTGTCACGCTTGTCAAGGAGCACAATATGACTGTCGATGAGAAGACCGGAAAGGTATACCTTGACTTCCAAGGCGTTTTTGAGGGCTGTACGACTGCTGCGGTCACACGGATGACCGTGGCCCGGGAATCATTCGAGGCCACAATGCCGCAGCTCATCGAATTGCGCCGCGGTATCACCGAGACTTATTTCGAGGCTACCGACAATCTCTATGGCAATTCGATGTATCTGTTGCCGTTTTGGAAGAGTGTAATCGATGCCGGCCATTGGGATGCGTATAATTATTTTATTTTCAGCGACGTATTCCCTGACGAGTCATCGGCGTGGATAAGAGATAACCGCGAGGCATTAGATGGTTTTATCGACTGGTATAATGCGTCGCCGTTCACTCTCGACAAGACACACACCGTCGGAGCCGGCGAGATATATCGCGACTGCCGTCCGCTCGATGTGGCTGAGGCTTTTTTGCTTCAGTATGACCTTCTGAAACTTGCCGAAGGCAAGCCGACAGATGATGACGAGCCTGAGGAATGACTATATAATGTACGATGCGCAATCGGCGGTATGGGCCGAGGGCTGAAGCCATTGGAACCCAATGGGTTGGATGCTACGGCTGAAGCCGTAGCTCCATACGGCGGCAAGCCGCCGTCACAAGGACAAATTTAGCGCTAACACGTCGCCGAGCTCGGCGACGCACATTAATAGTTTTTGTTCCAACGATGTCAATGTTCTTTTGACATCGTTTTGACTTTTCAGGTGCGCGGGGATGTCTGCCGCTAAAGTGGTCGTGGATGGGG